>DATNGL010000135.1:0-8654 GCA_035605895.1 Rhodanobacter sp. | reverse complement strand
ACCACCGTGCTGCTGCACATCACGCCGAACGAACCGTGGGCGCACCTGGCGCTGATGGCGCTGCTGTGCATGGCGTTCCGTTATCTGGCCACCGCGCACTACGGCTTCGCGGTGGCGGCGCTGACCGGCACCGTGGTGATCCTGCTGTCGTTCGAGGGCGTCAATTCCGGCGCCGCGGTGTCGGATCGTGTGATCAACACCGCGCTCGGCTGCGGCATGGCCCTGCTCGCCTACGTGGCATGGCCGACCTGGGAACGTGGCCGCGCACGCGCTGCACTGGCGGTGATGCTGGATGCGTATGCCAGCTACCTGCGCGCCATGGCGCAACCCGGCCAGGCCGGCGCCCGGCGCGACACCCGCACGGCAGCCCGCACCGCACGCACCAACGCGCAGGCCTCGATCGACCGCATGCGCACCGAACCGGCCACCCCGCCGGAACTGCTGGCGCTGGGCCGCGCCCTGTTCGCCAACGGCAACCGGCTGGCGCGCACCGCGATGACGCTGGAAGCCCTGCTCGACGACCTCGCCACGCTGCCCGCGCAGGCCGAGATCAACCATTTCATCGGGCACGCCGCCGATGCCCTGCAGACGATCGCCGCAGCACTGCGCGAACAGCGCGCGATGGCTCCCCTGCCGGAACTGCGAGCCATGCAGCGCACCTTGGTCGGCATGATGCACGGCGTCGAAGACCATGCCACCACGGAGTTGCTGGCGCGGATCAGCGACCGGCTGGTCGACAATATCGACACGCTGGCCCACGTGACGAACCGCAATCGGCAGGAACTGGCTGGCGCCATGGATCCATCCCCGGCGTAAATCGGCGCGGGCCATGTGCAAGCGCAACGCGACGGCGCTGCGCAGAGGTTTTACACTGCGCGGATGCTCAAGATCGATACCCACGCGCACATCCTGCCCCGTGACTGGCCAAACCTGGCCGCCAAGTACGGCGACGACCGCTTTCCGGTGATGACCCATACCGACGGGCGCCACCGCATCTACAAGGACAGCAGGTTCTTCCGCGAGGTGTGGGATTCGGCCTTCGACCCGCAGACGCGGATCGACGACTACGCCCGTTTCGGCGTCGATGTGCAGGTGATCTCCACCGTGCCGGTGCTGTTTTCGTATTGGGCACCGGGCCATCAGGCACTGGAACTGCATCGCCATCTGAACGACCACATGGCCAGCATGTGCCGCGATTACCCGCGTCACTACGCCGGCATCGGCACCGTGCCGCTGCAGGCACCGGATCTTGCCATCCGCGAACTCGAGCGCTGCATCGACGAACTCGGCCTGCAGGGCGTGCAGATCGGCTCGCATTGCGGCGACTGGAACCTGGATGCGCCGGAACTGTTCCCGTTCTTCGAAGCTGCCGCCGATCTCGGCGCGGCGGTACTGGTGCACCCGTGGGACATGATGGGCATGGCCAGCATGCCGAAGTACTGGATGCCGTGGCTGGTCGGCATGCCTGCCGAACAGTCCCGCGCCGCCTGCTGCCTGGCCTTCGGCGGCGTGCTGGAGCGCCTGCCGAAGCTGCGCGTGATGCTGGCCCACGGCGGCGGCAGCTTCCCCTCGACCATCGGCCGCATCGAACACGGCTTCAAGATGCGCCCGGACCTGGTCGCCACCGACAACCCGCGCAATCCACGCGACTACCTGCAGCGCTTCTATTTCGATTCCTGCGTGCACGACGATCAGGCGCTGCGCTATCTGCTGGATGTGACCGGCGTCAGCCAGGTGATGCTCGGCACCGACTATCCTTTCCCCCTGGGTGAACAGGAACCCGGCAGCGGCATCGAGGCACTGGGCCTGGACGAGGCCGAGCGTGCCCGGCTGTTCCATGGCACCGCGCTGGAATGGCTGGGCCTGCCCAGGCACCGCTTCGCCCCCGACATCTCTTTACCGGAGCCCGCATGAAACTTCTTCGCAACGCCACCCTGGCGATCGCCCTTGCCGCCAGCATGCTGACCGGCGCCGTACGCGCCGCCGAGGTCAGCATGGGCGACGGCAACATCACCTTCGCCACCCCGGACAGCTGGCTGGCGATCATGCAGACCCAGGGCGAGCCCGAAGCCCAGGTATTCCAGGTGCCCGACCCTTCGCCCACCGGCAAGAGCAGCCTCGCGCGAGTCACGGTGACGGTGCAGCACGTGCCCGACATCAGCAGCTTCCATCAGTTCATGGCCGAGGCCACCGCCAAGGCGCTGGTGCTGCCCGGTTACAAGGTGGTCGCCGCACCGCCCGGTCCGAACAGCAACCTCTACACCGCGCAGGAAAACGGCGTCCAGTTCAGCTATACCGAGCATTACTGGTTCAAGCGCGGCTATGCGATCCAGCTGCGCTGCGTGCGCCCCAGCCAAAGCCAGGCGGGTGCCGCGTGGAAGGCGGAGTTCGACAAGGGTTGTGACGCGCTCGCCGCGCAACTGAAGTAAGCCGCCCCGCGCTCCCGCCTGCAGGGGCGACAGCCGGCATCCGACGAGAATCCCCATGTCCGCAAGTTTCGAAGCCACCCCCACCTGGGCACGCGCCCGGGATGCCGCCGATCCGCTGCGCGCGTTCCGCGACGAATTCCTGATCCCGCCGCACGAAGGGCGCGACAGCGTGTACTTCTGCGGCAACTCGCTTGGCCTGCAGCCACGCGCGGTACGCGACGCAGTGAACGCCGAACTGGACTACTGGGGCGAATTGGGCGTCGAGGGCCATTTCAAGGGCCGCCTGCCATGGATGGACTACCACGAGTTCGTGCGCGACGACCTCGCCACCGTGGTCGGCGCACTGCCCGGCGAAGTGGTGGCGATGAACACGCTGGGCGTGAACCTGCACCTGATGATGGTGAGCTTCTACCGACCCAGCGCCGAACGCCCGGCGATCCTGATCGAGGCCGGCGCCTTCCCCACCGATCGCTATGCGGTGGAATCGCAAGTGCGTTTCCACGGCCTCGACCCGGCCAGCGCCCTGATCGAACTCGACGCCGACGAGCCGAACGGCGTCGTCTCGATGGCGGCGATCGAGCGTGCGCTGGCCGAGCACGGCTCGCGCATCGCGCTGGTGATGCTGCCCGGCGTGCAATACCGTACCGGCCAGGCATTCGACCTCAAGGCGATCGCCGCGCTCGGGCACAAGCACGGCTGCACCGTCGGCTTCGACCTCGCCCATGCCGTCGGCAACCTGCCGCTGCGGCTGCACGACAGCGGCGCCGACTTCGCGATCTGGTGCAGCTACAAATACCTCAACAGCGGTCCCGGCGCGGTCGGTGGCGCGTTCGTGCACGAGCGTCATGCGCAGGCCGTGCTGCCGCGCTTCGCCGGCTGGTGGGGCCACGACAAGAGCACGCGATTCCAGATGGGCCCGGCGTTCCGGCCCACGCCCGGCGCCGACGGCTGGCAGCTGTCCAATCCGCCGATTCTTGCGCTGGCCCCGCTGCGCGTCTCGCTGGAAATTTTCCGGCGTGCCGGCATGCAGGCGCTGCGTGAAAAGTCGCTGCAGCTCACCGGCTACCTGGAATGGCTGGTGCAGGCCCGATTGGCCGACGTGCTGCAGGTGGTAACCCCGGTCGAAGCCGATCGCCGCGGTGCCCAGCTGTCGATCCGCGTGATCGATGGGCGCGCACGCGGCCGTGCGCTGTTCGAATATCTGATGGAACACGGCATCATCGGCGACTGGCGCGAGCCCGACGTGATCCGCATCTCGCCCGCACCGCTGTACAACCGTTTTGCCGATTGCCTGGCATTCGCCGAGGCCGTGCGCGAATGGAACCACGCCGGCTGAATCCGGTGCGTGATTCCACGGCGGGGCGCTGCCCTTCCGGCTGGGGTGGCTGCCGAAGATGCCGTTCGAGCAGATGGCGCGGTACTCGATGGATTTCCAGCTATCCGGCGAAGACCTGCCACGCCCGGAGAAGCGCATCCGTTGCAACGGCGACAAGGCGATCCCCGAACTCGCCGAGAACCCTGGCCGCGAAGGCGGGACAACTGTTGATGATGACGCGCGCCGTGGACGAGAACCTCGGGTTTCCGATGCCCGCGAGCCTCGCGGAAATGCACCGGCAGATGGGCAAGAGCGATCCGCCGTTGCTGACGGTATTGCCGGGCTCGGTCGCCGTCCCGGGCGACACGCATGCCGGCAAAAAATTGCTGATGTTCTTCGCTGCGCTGATCCTGGCGGGCGCCTTGATTCTGCATGGCTGCTCGATCACGGCTGATCCGCAAGCCGTCCGCGCCGCGGGCGCTGGCAACGGGTGATCAAACCCCGAGCGCACTCCCATCCCGCCGAGGGTCCGCGAGCAGCTACGATGTTGCGCCCGATCGCCTGCGGCCTGCCGTCGCCCATCCTGGAGATGCCATCTCGTGTCGCACTATGCCGGCCCCCTGTTCGCGCGTCCCGACGCCGAGGCCTTGCTGGCCGCGCGTGATGCCGATGCGGGTGCATGGGCCGGTTCGCTGGATCTCGGCCGCTCGATCGACAGCGCCTCGGTCGAAGCGGATGTCTGGCGTTGGCGCGGCCACAGCTACCCGTATCCGCACGGTCTGAAAGACCGCACGATCTACTATTGGGACGGCGACGGGTTCGCGCCGGCGGCCCGCTTCGCCGGTTCGCTGATCAAGCTGGTGCCGACCGAATGGGGCGCGCCCACGTTCGAGATCGACGGCATCAAGATGTTGCCGACGTCGAAGGAGTCGCCGATCGGGGACGCGCGACGCAAGGTGGCGCTGGTGGAGCCACGCGGCAAGCTGGTGCTCGACACCTGCGGCGGTCTCGGCTATTTCGCCGCGTGTTGCCTGGAGGCCGGCGTGGCGCGCATCCAGTCGTTCGAAAAGAATGCCGATGTGCTGTGGTTGCGCACGCTCAATCCGTGGTCGCCGGATCCCGACGCCAGCGGTGGCCGGCTGCAACTGCAACATGCCGACGTGTTGCCGGCGATCGCGCAGATCGTCGACGCCTCGATCGACGCGATCCTGCACGACCCGCCGCGTTTCGGCATCGCCGGCGAGCTGTACTCGCAGGCGTTCTACGGACAGCTCGCGCGGGTGCTGCGTCGCGGCGGACGACTTTTCCACTACACCGGCAGCCCGAACAGGCTGACCAGCGGCCGCGACGTGCCGCGCGAAGTGGCGAAGCGTCTGGAGCAAGCCGGCTTCAAGGCGCAGCTTGCGCTGGACGGCGTGCTGGCCGTGCGGCGCTGAACAGAGGGTCGGAACAGCGGCTCAAGGCGCCGCGTCTGCGCCGCGCTTGACGGCTGCCACGAAGGCCTCGCGCGATGCCATCAACGCCTTCGACGTCGCCTGCGGCCACGCGCCCACCTGCACGATGACCAGTTGGCGCGCCGGATCGACGTAGACCAGCTGGCCGAAGATGCCGATCGCGGCATAGCTGCCGTCGGCATCGGTCCACCACAGGTAACCGTAACCGCGACCTGGATCGTCCACGTCCTGCTGGTGACGCAGGGCACCGTGCATCCATGCGTCGGCGATCACCGGCTTGCCGTCGATGCGCCCGCCGTCGAGCATGAACTGCCCGATCCGGGCGTAGTCGGCAAGCGTGGCGGACAGGCCGCTGCCGCCGGTGTCGCTGCCGTCGCATTCGTCCTTCAGCCAATAGGCATCCGACGCCATGCCGTAGGGCTTCCAGATTGTCTGCGACAGATAACTCGCCAACGATTGGCCAGTGGCGCGCTGGACCAGGATGCCGAGCAGGTCGGTCTCGGCGGTGTTGTAGTTCCAGTGCGTGCCGGCGGGATACGCGCGCGGCAATTTCGCCAGGTACGAGATCACGTGCGGCTGGCCGTTTTCGCACTGGCTCCGATACATCTGCGCCACGTCGGAGTGCGGGTCGGCGTAGTCCTCGTTCCAGCGCACGCCGGAGGTCATCGTCAGCAGTTGCTGCACCGTGACCCTGGCGTAGGCCGTGCCGCGCAACTGCGGGATATAGGTTTCCAGCGTGTCATGCATGCTGCGGATGTCGCCACGGCGCAGGGCAACGCCCAGCAAGGCGGAGGTGACCGACTTGGCGACCGAGAACGAGGTCCAGCGCTGCTGCGGATCGAACCCCGGCGCATGGCGTTGCAAGCGGATGCGGCCGTGCTGCAGCACCATCACGCCGGCCAGGTGGTGCTGCGCCATGTAGCCCGCCAGCGTGATGGAGCCGTCCTCCCACTTCGGCGTCAGCGCCCTGCCCTGCGGCAGCGCATGGACGTGCGCGCCATGCGCCACGCGATCGGCGGGAAATATCCGGTACATGCGCGAGAAGCGCGACGTGCGTTGCGCCTGCGTCCAGAACAGCACGTCTTCGCGCTGCTGGCCCACGCTGGGAGAATCCCTGGCCGACAGCGGCAGCGCCACGACCAGGCACAACAGGACGGTGAGCAGGCGCAGGCAAATGATCGAACGCATGGAACTCCCGATGCCCGATGGCATGCGGCCGCGCGTACCCTGGGCCGGGGCGGCACGGATTTGCAGGCAACCCGCACGCAGACCCGATCCAGGCATGCGGAAACCGCACCATTCTAGAACGTCCCGGCAGACCGGTGCGGCGAACGGCATCGACGCTGCAGGTTTTCGCATGACATGCCGTCGAGCAGCCGACCGTTCGCATCGATCCGATCAGTACGGCGTCGACCGGCGAGCATTCGGTGGAAGCCGGTGCCCGACCCGGACCCCGGTGCATTCTTTGGTGCGAGAATGCCTTTCCTCATGTCCAGGGAGCCACCCATGACGATCGACGAGACCACGCGGCCAGACCGGCGTCGCTTCCTGCAGGCCACCGCCCTGGGTGCGGCGGCGCTGCCGCTGCTGGGTGGCGGCGTCGCACGGGCGCGCGGGTGCGCCCCGGAATTGCCGCCCTCGATCATGGCCCTGAAGCCGGTGGCGCCGCTCGCGGTGCCGATCACCGATGCCGAGCGCGAGAGCCGGCTGCGCAAGGCGCAGCGGCTGATGGCGGAACACGGGATGGATGCCGTCTTCATGGGTGGCGGCACGTCGCTGGAGTATTTCACCGGCATCGACTGGTGGGTCAGCGAGCGCACCACCGGCATGCTGCTGCCCAGGTCCGGCGATCCGGTTTTCATCACGCCGGCGTTCGAGCGCGAGCGCACGCTGCAGCAGATCACCTTCGGCAGGAAGGACGTGCGCACCTGGCAGGAAAACGAAAACCCCTACCGCATGATCGCGGGCGTCCTCGCCGAATGGCACAAGTCCACCGGCACGCTGGGCATCGAGGAACAGCTGCGTTCGGCCACGCAGTTCGGCATCGCCCAGGCCGCGCCGCACGCGACCCTGGTCAGCGCCACGCCGGTCACCGCCGGCTGCCGTTCGATCAAGAGCCCGGCCGAACTGGCGTTGATGCAACTGGCCAACGACGCCACCCTGGCGGTTTACCACGCCGTGTGGAAGGCGCTGGAACCGGGCATGACCCAGCAGCGCATATCCGATCTGGTCGACGCGGCTTACGCACGCCAGGGCCTGCGCGGCGAAGTGAGCATCAACGTCGGCGCATTCACCGCTTCGCCGCACGGCTCGCCCTTGCCGCAGCACATCAGCGACGGCACCGTGATCATGCTGGACGACGGCTGCAAGGTCGGCGGCTACCAGAGCGACATCACCCGCACCTTCGTGCTGGGCAAGGCCAGCGACAAGATGAAGCGCGTCTTCGATATCGTGCGCAAGGCGCAGCAGGCCGCGCTTGCGGCTGCGCACCCTGGCGCCAGCATGGAGTCGGTCGATGCCGCGGCGCGCAAGGTCATTACGGATGCTGGCTATGGCCCCGGCTACAAGTACTTCAGCCACCGCCTCGGCCACGGCATCGGCATGGACATGCATGAGTGGTATTACCTGGTGCAGGGCAATACGCGCCGCATCGAGCCGGGCATGACCTTCAGCGACGAGCCCGGCATCTACATCCCCGGCGAATTCGGCGTGCGCCTGGAAGACGACATGCACATTGGCGCCGACGGCGCGCACTGGTTCACGCCGCAGAGTCCGTCGATCGAGCAACCCTTCGGCTAGGCAGGTCGCTGCCGGTCAGGCCACACCCGCCCTGGCCGGATGACGACCGAACCGGGCCGTCGACAAGCTTACGGCCGGACCAGATCGGCCACGACCGGGAAGTGGTCGGACGGGTAGCGCGCACCGTCGTGGGTGGTGACCGTGCGCACGGCGAGCGCCTTGAAACCGCGCGTCAGGATCCAGTCGATGCGCTGGTCGGGATTGCCCGTGAAATTGTGGAACGTCTTCGCCGGGCCCGAATGCGAACCTGCCTGCATCCATGCATCGTGCAGGTTCGCGGTCAGCTTCGCGTGGATCGGCGTATCCGGAGCGCAATTGAAATCGCCGGCCAGGATCACGCGCGCCCCGGGCGGCAGCTTGCCGATCCGCTGCAGGATCTCGTTCGCGCTCAGCATGCGCGGGCGGACGTCCTCGGGCCGATAAGGGAAGTGGGTGTTGAAATACTCGAAGGTGCCGCCCCCGTCGCGCAGGCGAAACCGTGCCCAGGTCACCATGCGCGGATACGGCTGGCCCCACGTGATGCTGCCTGGCACCGTGGGCGTGTCGGAAAGCCAGAAATCGCCGGAGCGCAGCACCTTCAGGCGATCCGTGCGATAGAACACGCCCATGTGCTCGCCCTTGGTGCCGCCTTCCCTGCCCTGCCCGAACCAGGCGTAG
>DATNGL010000134.1:0-4430 GCA_035605895.1 Rhodanobacter sp. | reverse complement strand
GGTGCCACTGGGCCTGCTCGGCACGGTGGTGTTCACCCTGCTGCGCGGATTGCCCGACGACATCTACTTCAAGATCGGCCTGATCACGGTGATCGGCCTGGCCGCGAAGAACGCGATCCTGATCGTGGAGTTCGCCGTGGCCGAACAGAAGGCCGGCCGCTCGCTGCGCGAAGCCACCGTCGACGCGGCCCGGCTGCGCCTGCGCCCGATCCTGATGACCTCGCTGGCCTTCATTCTCGGCGTGTTCCCGCTGTTCATCTCCAGCGGCGCCGGTGCCAACGCACGGCATGCGATCGGCACCGGCGTGATCGGCGGCATGTTGTTCGCCACCTTCCTCGGCGTGCTGCTGATCCCGGTGTTCTACGTGGTGGTGCGGCGCCTGCTCGGCGACAAGCTGGACGGCGATGCGCCGGCGACGTCCACGCCCGGCCACGGCGGCATGCAGTCGTTCGACTCCGATCCGCGGCGCGGCGCGTGAGGCGGGAGCGAGTGGAGAAGAGTGAGGAAAGAGAGAAAGCTCACTGCCCATCACTATCACGACAGGACTAAAGCAAAAGGCCCCGGCGCAAACCGGGGCCTTTTGCTTTCTGCTTCACGCTGATGGAGAGGCTTGAGGTCCGGGCTGCGTCTCGTTTCTCGCTCCTCTCCACTCGCTCCCCGTTCTCAGCGCAGGCCCGTCTCCGCGCGCGCAATCACCAGCCGCTGGATCTCGCTGGTGCCTTCGTAGATCTCGGTGATCTTGGCGTCGCGGAAGTAGCGCTCCAGCGGCATTTCCTTGGAATAACCCATGCCACCGTGGATCTGCACTGCCTGGTGGCTGATCCACATCGCCGCCTCGGACGCGGTGAGCTTGGCCACCGCCGCCTCGGTGCCGAAGCGACCGCCATGCTTTTCCGCCTCGCCCTTGGCCCAGGCCGCGCGCAAGGTCAGCAGGGTCGCCGCATCCAGCTTGCACTTCATGTCGGCGATCTTGGACTGGGTCATCTGGAACGTACCGATCGGATGGCCGAACGCCTTGCGGTCACGCGACCACTGCAGCGTGGCCTCGTACGCGGCGCGGGCGATGCCGACCGCCTGCGAGGCGATGCCGATGCGCCCGGCGTCGAGCACGCCCATCGCGATCGAGAAGCCCTTGCCCTCGTCGCCCAGCAGGTTTTCCTTCGGCAACACGTAGTCGGTGAACTCGATCTCGCAGGTCGCCGAGGCACGGATGCCCAGCTTCGGCTCGGTCTTGCCGGCATGGAAGCCCGGCAGTTGCGTGTCGACAATGAAAGCCGACACGCCTTTCGCGCCGATTCCCGGCGTGCTGATCGCGAACAGCACGATGTAGCGCGCCACCGGGCCGGAGGTGATCCAGCTCTTCTTGCCGTTGATCACCCAGTCGCCGTTCGCATTCTTCGTGGCGCGGGTATGCATCGCGGACGCATCGGAACCGGACTGCGGCTCGGTCAGTGCATAGGCGCCGATCGCTTCGCCGGTGGCGATCGCGCGCACGTATTTCTGCTTTTGCTCCTCGTTGCCGTGCTTGAGGATGCCGTTGCAGAACAGCGAGTTGTTCACCGACATGATGGTCGAGGTGGCCGCATCGGCCGCGGCAATCTCCATCACCGCCAGCGCATAGGCGATCGAATCCATGCCGGCGCCGCCGTAGGCTTCCGGCACCTCGATGCCCATCAGGCCGAGTTGGCCCATCTCGCGGATGTTCTCCAGCGGAAACTCGCCCTTCGCATCGAGTTCGGCCGCCACCGGCACGATGCGCTTCTGCGCAAAGTCGCGGGCAATCGACTGGATCGACAGCTGGTCTTCGGTAAAGCTGAAATCCATGGGGATCTCCGGCAAAGGGGAAAGCCGCACATTTTACCCCCAGACGGTGCACCGGCACGAAACCCGGTGCCATCACCCGAAGAGGGATGGCACCCTGGCTGGCCGCGCCTATTTCGTGTAATGCGCGTCGATGAAGGTCGCCGCCGCGGCATGCAGCCCTTTGTGCGACTCCGGGTCCAGGTACACCATGTGTCCCGACGGGAAGAACTTGTAGCTGATGTTCTCCTGCAGCTTGTCCGGGATCGGCAGCTGGTGCATTTCGTACTCGGCTGAGTAGAACGGCGTACCCAGATCGAAGTAGCCACCCATGAGCAGTACGTTCAAACCCGGGTCGTGCTTCATCGCCGAGGCCAGATCCGGCATCACGTTGGGTGTGAACGGCAAGGGGAACGGCGCACCGGGCGGCTGGTGTTTGAAGTCCCACTCCTTGAATACGTCGATCTGCGGCTTGTAGATCATGTCCTTGCCGAAATCCAGCGTATTGCGCACATAGTCGTTGAATTCGGCGACCGTCGGCGCGTCGATCGAGGAGTCCATCGGGTCGTAGTCCGCCGCTTCGGCCATCGGATCCATCGCCGGACCGCTGTAACGCGAATCCAGTCGGCCGGTCACCATGTCGTCGGCACCGAGCAACTCATGCGCGAACTGGCCTCCGTTGACGCGCAACCCGGCCTTGACGATGTACGCCGTCGGCAGCCCGGTGTATTGATGCACCTGTTCGGCGATCTTCTGCTTCGTGGCCGCATCGAGATGCGAGCCCTGCATCAGCGCCTGCAGGTAATCGGTGGTGGCGAAGTGCTCGACCTGCTGCAGGAAGGCCTGCAGGTCGGCGGGCTGCTGCGGCAACTTGTGGTGATACCACGCCGTCGCCGCGTAACTGGGCAGGCCCAGCGCGTAGGAAATGTTGTTGGCCCCCGGATTGACCTGCGGGAAGTCCACCGAGATGTCGTAGCTGAGGATGGCCGACAGCAGCATCACGCCGTTCAGGCCAACGCTATCGTCGTTTTCAAGGATGTTCGCCAGCATCGCCGAGCGGGTGGTGCCGTAGCTCTCGCCGAACAGGAACTTCGGTGAATTCCAGCGGCTGTTGATCGTGAGATAGCGCGTGATGAACTGCGCGAAGGCATGCGCGTCCTCGTCGAAACCGTACACATCCTTGCCTTTGCCCACGCCGCCCTCGTCCTTGTCCAGCACGCGACCGAAGCCGGTGCCCGGCGCATCGATGAACACCAGGTCGCTGGCATCGAGCAGGCTCTGGTCGTTGTTGACCAGGCGGTATGGCGCCGGCGGTGTCGAGGTGCCGCTGCCCACTTCCACGCGCTGCGGGCCGAAGGCCAGCATGTGCAGCCAGATCGTCGAGGATCCCGGCCCACCGTTGTAGAGGAAGGTGATCGGACGATGGTCGGCATTCTTCACGCCACTCTTGACGTAGGCGACATAGGACATGCTGGCAATCGGCTTCTCGTCCTTGTTCTTCAGTACCAGCGTACCGGTGGTGGCGGTGTAGTTGATGGTCTGGCCACCAACGCGGACGCTGCCATGGGATACCGCACTCTGGTCCTTCGGCGCCGCCACCTTGGCGGCCGGCGAAGACTTGTCGCCACCTTTGTCCGGCGAGTCGCCGGCGAACGCGACGGTGGCGGAAGTCAGCGCCAGCAACAGGCACGGCAATACGAGACTGCTTTTCACGGGATCCCCTTGGTTTGACGTGGACAAGGCGGGCCCGACGTAGCCGGACACGGTCGCAACCGGGTGAACCTACTCCTGCGGGCAACGATTTCAAACCCGGGCCCGGGTGACGCCCCCACGCGGCGGCCAACCCGTCGCGGGTGGCACCGGCGAGGATCCCCATCCCAAAGACGTGTTGCCCGGCCGTACGCTTGACGCGTTGTGCGGTGCGGCCTAGCCTACACATCTTTCTATCGCGATACATGGATGATTATGGATCTGGCCACTGCGTCCAGCGTGCTTCGGCTGCTGGCGGACCCCACCCGGGTCCGCCTGCTGGCGCTGCTCGAACGCGAGGAGCTGACCGTGGCGGAACTCGCCGCCGTCCTGCATCTGGCGCAACCGCGCGTGTCCACGCATCTGGCCAAACTGAAGGAGGCCGACCTGGTACGCGACCGCCGTGCCGGCGTCTCGGCCTACTACCGCGCCAACAGCGAAGGTGACCAGGCGCAGCACGACTTGCTGGGCTCGCTGCGCACCAGCATCGACGACGCGCTGCTGCGCGAAGACAGCGCACGCCTGCCTGGCGTGCTGGCGAACCGGGCACGCGAGGAAGGCTGGGCGGACACCGTCGCCGGCGACATGGAGCGCCACTACTCGCCCGGCCGCACCTGGGAAACGCTGGCGCGTTCGCTGCTGCAGTTGCTGGGTACCGGCGATGTGCTCGACATCGCCTCCGGCGACGGCATCACCGCCGAGCTGCTGGCGCCGCACGCGCATTCGATCGTCTGCGTCGATTCGAGCGATCGCGTGGTCGAAGCCGCCGCGAAGCGACTCAAGTCCTTCGCCAATGTGCAGGTACGCCAGGGCGACATGCATGCGCTGGAGCTGGGCGAACAACGCTTCGACCTGGTGCTGATGCTGCACGCGCTGACCTA
>DATNGL010000133.1:0-32141 GCA_035605895.1 Rhodanobacter sp. | reverse complement strand
TCCGGTGGCTGCAGCAGGCACGGCACGCTATGGCGTGGAGCATTCCCGGCTGGGCGACCAGGCCATCGTGGTGCTGCACGACCGGCATGATCGTCGCCGCCTGCGCATCGCCCTGCACGGGGCCGCCGTGCTGGGTTTCGATGTGCCGTTCGCGGGTGGCCTGCATGACCTCGCCGACGGTTATCGCGACGCGAACGAGGTGCGCGACCGGCCGGGTTCGCGCTTCGCGATCATGGTGCCGTTTGCCGGCCGCGTCGCCGATGCGCGCTATCGATTCGAGGGTGTCGCCCAGGATCTCGATCCCGGTGTCGTCGGCAGCGCGCGCGCGAGCCGGCACGGTTTCGTGCGCGACGCGGAGTTCGCCGTCGCCGAGCTGGTGGCAAGTGACGCCTGCGCCAGGGTCGTGCTGGGCACGGCGGCGATTCGTCCGCGGCCGGGCTATCCGCATGCGATCGATCTCGGCGTGAGCTTCACGCTGGATGATGCCGGCCTCGTGCTGGAAGCGCGGATGCGCAACGTCGGCGAGCGCCCCGCGCCGTGTTTCTTCGGCTGGCATCCGTACTTCCGCCTGCCGGGCGATGGCCTGATCGACGACTGGGCCTTGCAGATTCCCGCACAGACCCTGATCCGCACCGGCGCCGACCTCATCGCGCTGCCCGGCAGCGCCGCCTATGTGCCGCTGGACGATGCGCCCGCACTGGATTTTCGCGAGTCGCGCCGGGTCGGCGACAGCATCCTCGATCAGGGATACAGCGGCCTCGAGACCGATGCCGATGGTCGCATCCGTACGCGCCTGACCGATCCGCGCGGCGGACTGGGCATCGCGGTCTGGCAGGAAGGTGGCGTGATGCATGCTTTCACCGCCGACACGCTCGGTCGCGATGCGCGTCGGGCGATCGCGCTGGAACCGATGGAATGCATGGCCGATGCGTTCAACCGCCCCGAATGCGCCGAGGCGATTCGACTGGAGCCGGGTGCCGAACGGCGTTTCCGTTGCGGCGTCGAGGTTGCCGGCACATGAACGAGTCGATCGACAGCCTGCCCGACATCGAGCAGATCCACGCCGCCGCCGCCCGCATCGCACCGCATGCGCGGGTAACCCCGGTCATGCGCAGCGCCGCGCTGGACGCGTTGAGCGGTGCCGAGCTTTATTTCAAGTGCGAGCACCTGCAGCGCGGCGGCGCGTTCAAGTTCCGCGGCGCCTGCAATGCGGTGTGGGCATTGAACGATGCGCAGGCCGCACACGGCGTGGTCACCCATTCCTCAGGCAATCATGGCAATGCGCTGGCATTGGCGGCGGCGACCCGCGGCATCGCCGCGCACGTGGTGGTGCCGGAAGGCGCGGTGCGCGCCAAGGTCGAGGCGATCGAGCGCGCCGGCGCGATCCTGCATCGCTGCGCGCCGACCCAGGCGGCGCGCGAGGCGATGTGCGCCGAAGTGCAGCGCGCGACCGGTGCCGAGCTGGTGCACCCTTACGCCGACACCCGCGTGATGGCGGGTCAGGGTACCGTGGCGCTGGAGTTGCTGCTGCAGGCGCCCGAACTCGATGCGCTGATCACCCCGGTCGGTGGCGGTGGACTGGCCAGCGGGGTGGCGATTGCCGCGCATGCGGCGAATCCCGGGCTCGCCCTGTTCGGCGCCGAGCCGCAAGGTGCCGACGACGCGGTGCAATCGCTGGCCCGTGGCGAGCGGGTCAGCGGGATCGCGCCGGATACCTTGTGCGACGGATTGCGCGCCCTGATCGGCGTCTCCAATCTCGACGCCTTGCGTCGGCACCAGGTGCAGGTGATCAGCGTCACCGACGCCGAAACCATTGCCGCGATGCAGTTGATCTGGTCGGAGTTGAAACAGGTGGTGGAGGTGTCCAGCGCCACCGTGCTGGCAGCGGTTCTCAGGCAGCCCGAACGTTTCGCCGGTCGCCGCCTTGGTTTGGTGATCACCGGCGGCAACGTCGATCTGCTGGCGTTGCCATGGTAGATCGGGTTCAGCCGGTCGCGGCTTCCACCGTGGCGTTGCCGGGCATGGTCGGGGCGACCGCGTCAGTGGCCGGCGGCGCATGGGTGAACCCGTGCAGGTCGAGCTGGCTGACCGGGATCGGCCGGTAGTCCTCGCTGAAGGCCACCTCGCCCGGCTTCCAGCCGGCCGGCCGGCGCACGGCACCCCAGAAGCGCTTCAGCGCCACCCAGTGCAGGCCGACCAGGCCGTAATTGTTGTCCGCGTCGACCATCGGATCGCCCACGCCGGTCGGTCGCGGTGCCAGGCCGTACAGCGCGGTGCCGAAGAGCACGTCCCAGATCGAGAACACCTGGCCGTAGTTGCAGATGTGCAGGCGCGGGCGCTCCGGATCGACCAGCATGTGATGCAGCCGGTGGAATTTCGGGTCGACGAAGACGCGTTCGAAAACCCGGCCGAAGCCGATGCGCGCATTCGTGTGCGAGAAATTCTGCACCAGTTCGCCGATCAGCATCAGCCACGCGAATTCATCCGGATCGACGCCGATCACCAGGCCGACCGTGGCCAGGATCATCGACTGGATGAAACCGTCGACCAGGCTGCCGCGGTCGTTGGTCCAGCAGCTCATCTGGCGCGTGCTGTGATGCATGCTGTGCAGCGCCCACCACCACGGGATCGCGTGCTGGGTACGGTGCATCCAGTAGTAGACGAAGTCGTAGACCACGTAATACACCGCGAACAGCACATACGGATGCTGGTTGAACCAGGGGATCCAGTGGGTCAGCGCCAGCGGCGAACCGGTGCTCGAGGTGGCGGTGTCGGCGCCGCCGAAAAGATGGCTGAACGGGGTCAGCACCAGGTAGGTGAACAGCGGAAAGATGCCCAGCAGCATCAGCAAGGTGTAGTTGCGATCGACCAGGGTGAGCTTGCGCTCGCTCCACCTCTCCGCCGGGAACCAGGTTTCCAGCGGGCGGAAGATCAGGCCGATGATGCCAACCTGCAGCGCCGCGATCAGCAGCGAGGCGGCGATGTCGTTCGGGTCGCCGGAGAGGCCGTTCAAGTGCAGCAGGTCGAGGACTGGCACCACGGCGTGCGCACTGAGCCAGCCGACCAGGTGTTGCCATAGCAAGGGAAGATCAAACATCGGCACGTGTTCAAGGGCAGCGTGGATTCAAGGGCAACGTGGCCACATCATATCGCCGCCTCCGATCCCGCGCGCTGAACGGCTGCTCAGGCGCGGCGCCGCGCACCGACGCCGCTGACCGCCAGCAAGCCCAGCAGCACCAGCACGATGCCGGCCGCTTCCAGCAGGGATGGCTGCTCCCGCAGGATCATCCACGCCAGCAACACGCTGAGCACCGGCACACCGAGGCTGGACACGCTCGCCACGGTGGTGGACAGCCGCTGCAGCACGATCGACCACAACCACCAGGCGGCCGCCGAAGCCATTACCGCGCTGTACGCCAGGCCGCCGATGAAGGCCTGGCTCCACGTAATCGGCCGCTGCGGCACGAGCAGCGCGACCAGCGCCAGCGCCACGCCGCCGGCCAGCATCTGCCAGGCGGTGAGGTTGAGCACGCCGGGCGCGTGGCGGCGAAACATGCGCTTGCTCAATACCGTCCCGGCGGCCCACGCCAGGCCGCCGGTGATCGCCAATACCGTGCTCGTCGCGCTGCCCATCGCATGCCATGGTTCGATGATGCACAACAGGCCGGCCGCGGCCAGCGCGAGCCCCAGCCAGTGCCGCGCCGTCGGCGTGTCGCCAAGGATCAGCCAGGCCAGCAGCACCGCCCAGAACGGCATCGTGTAGGCGAGCAGGGCGACATGGCCGGCGCCGCCGTCGAGCAAGGCCCATTGTTCCAGTCCCTGGAACGCGGCGGTCTGGCACAGGCCGATCAGGATCGTCGGCAGCAGCGGCGGCGGTCGCAGCGATTGTCGCGAGAGCAGCAGCGCCCCGAACAGCACGGCGGCACCGATCAGGTAACGCAGCGCCGCAAAATCGAACGGGCCGGCGTACGCCAGCACCTGCTTCATCACGATCCAACTGTAGGCCCACAATACGATCGTGGCGAGCAGGGCCAGCACGGCGCCGCGCTGGGGTGGCGAAATGGACGGCATCGGGATGGGCCGGAAGGGAGGCGACAAGTGTAGCGGTGTCGGCTACGGTTTGCGGATCGCCACCCGCATGATGCCGCCATGAGCAAACCATCCGACCTGCCACGCTGCCACTGGGCCACCGGCAGCGATGCCTTGATGCGCGACTACCACGACACCGAATGGGGCGCGCCGCTGCACGATGACCGCGGCTTGTTCGAATTCCTGTGCCTGGAAGGCGCGCAGGCCGGGCTGTCCTGGCGCACCGTGCTGACCAAACGCGAGAACTATCGCAAGGCGTTCCACAACTTCGAGATCGCCCGTGTCGCCGCAATGAAGGATCGTGAGCTGGAAAAACTGCTGCTCGATCCCGGCATCATCCGCAACCGGCTGAAGGTGACGGCCGCCCGCGACAATGCGATCGTCGCGCTCGATGTGATCGGAGAGTTTGGCAGTCTGGACGTCTATCTGTGGTCCTTCGTCGACGGCAAGCCGCTGGTCAATCGCTGGCGCGACAAGAGCGAGGTGCCGGCCAGCACGCCACTGTCCGATCGCATGAGCAAGACGCTGAAGAAACGCGGCTTCCGTTTCGTCGGCACCACGATCTGCTATTCGCTGCTGCAGGCGACCGGGATGATCAACGATCACCTCGTCGGCTGTTTCCGGCACGACAGGTCGCGGTAAGCGGGGCGCACCGCAGAAACTTACGATCCGTCGGCGAGCGGGCCGGCGCAAATGTCGATTCGTTCACACAATCGCATCAAGCCATCGAGCCCATCATTCAGCGCGTGAAATGCATGCTGAACAGACACGGTGGTGGTGCTTGTGGGCCAGACATGCATGGCGCAAAGATGCCCGCGGAGACTTCGCCGGCATGCGAATCGCCAGTGTCAGTCGGGCGGGATTCGGGACCAGGGACCAGGGAAGGAAATATGCGGTGTCGTCTCGCCAGGCATTCCGCCATCGTTGCATTCTTCGGAGCATTCCATGAATTCCCGTCACCTCAAATCCAAGCTGATCTGCCTCGCGGTGCTCGGCGCACTGTCCGCCGCACCGGTGATGGCACAGACCACCGGCACGCCCGTTCCCACGAGCACGACGAATCACGAATCGACCCGGTTGAGCACCGAGTTCACCAGCTTCGCCGGTTCGAGCACGAACTCGCAGGCACTGGTAACCGGGTTGCGCGACGGCACCGCGATCACGCTGACCGAGACCACCACGGCTACGACCACCACACCAAGCACCACCACCACAACGACGTTCACGCCGGCCACCGGCAAGATGGGCTACGGCAACGTGAAGATCGCGCTGTCGCTGGCCGAGGCCAGCCTGGCCAAAGCCGGCATCACCGATCCGACTGCAGCCGAACTCGAAGCCGCGCTCAACGGTGGCACGCTGGTGCTGGCCGACGGCACCAGCATCGATCTGAAAGGCGTGCTGGCCGAGCGTGCCGCCGGCGAGGGTTGGGGCCAGATTGCCAAGGCCGACGGTTTCAAGCTGGGTGACGTGATGCGTTCGCCGAAGGCTGTCGGCAGCGCCGCCGCGAATGGACATGCGCACGGCCACGTGGAGAAGGTCGAGCTGGCCAAGACACATGGCGTCGATCATGCGGGCAAGCCCGAGCATGTGAGCAAGGTCGATCGCCCTGATCGTCCGAGCCGGCCGGATCGTCCCGAGCATCCCGACCACCCGGATCACGCCGGTCGTCCAGGCGGCTGAGTCCGGCTTCTCTTACGCGCAATAGTTCAAGCAGGCCCGGTGTGATGCCGGGCCTGTTGCCATTCTCATAACTGCAAGGAAACCCCTCACATGCGCAACCCACAACACTGGATGATCGTCGGCGGACTGTTGCTGATTGGTGCACCGGCCGCCCATGCCGCCACGTCCGACAGCGACCAGTTCAGCGTCTCCACCGGTGCCAATTACAGCAACGGCAAGTACGGCACAGACACCACCACCGACATCTGGTCGGTGCCGGTAACGGCCGAGTACCAGGCCGATCGCTGGACGTTCAAGCTCACCGTGCCGTACATCAACATCAGCGGTCCCGGCAACGTGATTCCGGGCGTGGGCAAGGTGAAGAACAACAATCCGCTGTGCCGCGGCGTGGGTCATGTGGTCGGCAATGTGATCAACGCGTGCGGCGGCTCGCCCACCGGAACCACGACGACCAGCGGCTCCGCCTCGGGCCTGGGCGACATCACCGCCTCGGCCGGCTACGAGCTGCTCGCCAGTGAGGATCGCACGTTCGGCCTGGACCTCACCGGCAAGGTGAAGTTCGCCACCGCCGACGAAAACCAGGGCCTGGGCACCGGCAAGAACGATTACGGCCTCTCGCTGGATACCTACAAGGCGAGCGGCGCCTGGACGGCGTTCGGCGGTGCGGGCTGGATGAAGTACGGCAGCTCGCAGTACATCAAGCTGAAGAACGGCTTCAACGCGAACATCGGTGCCGACTACAAGCTGAACCCCAGTAACAGTATCGGTGCGTACTACTACTACCGCGAGCGGATCGCCGATACCGGCGCGCCGCAGAGCGAGCTCACCGGTTACTGGAACCACAAGTTCAACGAAAGCCTGCGCGTGCAGGCTTATGCACTCGCCGGCTTCGCCAACGGCAGCCCGGATTACGGTGTCGGTGCGTCGCTGAAGTACGGCTTCTGATCGACCCGGCTCCGTGCGCGATGTCGCACGGAGCCTTCATACCGGCATGCGCTATTTGCGCCGCGATCCACGGGGCGGCGGATGTGGTTGCGGGTGGATTCGCGAGGAGTGGTTGAAGCCGAAAGGCGATGACGCCGGGTCGGAGGACACAGCCGTCGTGCTCAATCGGTTGTTCGTTGGGAGTCATCAGGAGAAGCTGGTGCTGCGTGTTGCCTCGCAGGTGCGACACGCGGACAGTACAGCCGACTTCATCGTTCGATGTGAATATCGTCGTCCCGCTCCCGGAGATGCCCCATGTCCATCGTCAACCGCCAACTCCGCCTCAAGACCCGCCCGGAAGGCCTGGTGCAGCGCGAGAATTTCGATCTGGTGGAAGAAGCCGTGCCCGAGTTGAAGGACGGCGAGGTGCTGCTGCGCGTGCTGTACATCTCGATGGACCCGACCAACCGCGTGTGGATGCGCGACATCCCGCAATACCTGCCGCCAGTGGCGATCGGCGAGGTGATGCGCGCGCTGGGCCTTGGCCGCGTGGTGGCCTCGCGCTCCTCGAAGTACGGCGAGGGCGACCTGGTGCAGGGCGTCACCGGCTGGCAGGACTATCTGCTGCTGCACGAAGACGCCAAGGGTTACGTGCGCCTGCCCGCCGACCCGGGCATCCCGCTGCCGACCCTGCTCGGCGCGGCCGGCATGAGCGGCGTCACCGCCTATTACGGCATGACCGACATCGCGCCCGTACAGCCCGGCGAGATCCTGGTGGTCTCCGCCGCCGCCGGTTCGGTCGGCTCCATCGCCGGCCAGATCGGCAGGATCATGGGCGCTCGCGTGGTCGGCATCGCTGGCGGCGTGGACAAGTGCCGCCATCTCGTCGATGAGCTGGGTTTCGATGCCGCGGTCGACTACAAGGCCGCGGACTTCAGGCAGCAGCTGAAGGCGGCCACGCCGGATGGCGTGCATGTGAATTTCGAGAACGTCGGCGGCGATGTCATGAAGGCGGTGCTCGGCCGCATGGTCATCGGCGGCCGCGTGGCGCTATGCGGCCTCATCGCCGGCTACAACAGCGGCGAGCGGCCGAGCGACGACTTCAGCCCGTTCATCATGAAGCGGCTCAGCATGCGAGGTTTTCTGGTGCTCGATTACACGAAGACGAAAGAAGCCGTGGGCGCCATCGCCGGGTGGATCCGGGCGGGAAAGTTGAAGGCCGAGGAGACGGTGGCGGAGGGCTTGGAGAATGCGCCGGTGGTGCTCAATCGGTTGTTCGACGGGAGTCATCGGGGCAAGCTGGTGTTGCGGGTGGATCGGGAGGGATGACGGCCTGATCTTGCAGGCGGCTCGACGCGTCTGCGGGCGACGACCAGTCAATTTTTTGCGAGGCTTGTCGTGCACGCGGCTCGTGCCGCATCATGCGCCGGTGCCGGACTGCGATACATCGGGCATGGGGGATATTCCGGCATCGACCGTTGAAGCAGGGGCGTTTCGTCAGTCCTTCGGCGCCTGCCATTACTTGCGATAAACAGGGGAAATCATGCAACTGAAGATGTGGGTGGGGGCTGGCGCCACGCTGGCCATGCTGCTGTTGTCCGGCTGTGTGCCGATGACGAAGGTCAAGGATGTACTGGCCGACAAGCAGGCGTACATGGACGCGAATTTCTCGCCGGACAAGCTCGCCCGGGAGGTGGCCCAGACCATCACTGCGGCTGATCAGAAGCCCTTGGGTTTCCACAGCATGGTTGTCCATCTGGACTGGCAGTTGAATGACGACGACAAGAACAAGACGGTATCGATCAAGCAGGCGGCTTCATTTCGCAATGTCGGTGGCAGTCTGGTGCAGATGCAGGTTGAGGATTCACGTAATGGCGTGCCGATGACCCAGAACTACCAGCTGAGCTATCGCGGCATTGTCGCCCTGAAGTCACAGAGCCTGAACGTGGGCGCCGCGATGACCGGGTTCGCGTTCGAGCTGAAGAGTTTCCAGCACTTCGACGCGGTGGGCCGGTCGGGTACGTCGGGCATGCTCGACTACCAGTACAAAAGCGGTACCACCGCGCAGATCATGAACTTCCGCGATGGTCGCAGTACGTGCAAGATCGGCCCCGACTATCCGGCCGCGAAGATCAACGCAGAGCTGGCGGGCGACGCGCGTGATCTCGATTGCACCGTCTACAACGCCAATGGGGTCAAGACGAGTTCCTCGCGCGCGGCCTATCTGGCGAAATACGGCGTGGCCATCGTGCTGCACACGGAGCACGCGGCAGGTATCTCGGACGCCAAGGTGACCGCCGTCGAGATCGAATGAGCGGCCGGTTCGGCGGGTTCCCGGAATGACGGCCTTCGCCCCCGGACGAGGATGAAGGTTTCCGGCATGCCTGCCAGTGCGTGCGTTCGGTGTACGCGGTCGGGGCGAGAGGCGGCCGCGGTCAATCCGACAGCGCCAGCACGCAATCGTCAGCGCCGTAACTGCGGCAGCACACCGCGAAGATCGACAGCTCGCTGGAAGCGAGGACGGGGCCGAGCAGGCCTTCCAGGTAGCCGCTGAAAAACGTGCAGCCGGAATGGCCGTCTTTTGCGCACAACGGGCTGTTGCGGATATGCAGCTGGCTGCCGTCCCGGTCGATGTCGACCAAGGCGCGCAGCGCGGGGGCGCCGATCTGTTCGAGCGCGTGATCAAGGTCCAGCTTGCCGGCTTGCGCATGTTCTTGCCCGAAGACCCAGCGGCCAATGCGCTGGCCCGCCAGGCGCAACGACGATTCGCGCGCGGCTTCAGGCACCGAACTGTCGAGGGCCAGCAGTCGCGGCATGATCTGCGGGTATTCGGTGGCCAGTTTCGAGAGCACCTTGTCGACGGCGGCCTGGTCGGGTTCGAGCGGGACGACTTCGACAAACGGTGCCTCCGCCACGGGCGGCGCTGCAGGCGGTGCGCGTGTCGGCTCGGGCAGGATGAATTCGAACTCCGGTTCCAACCTGGTCGCGGACTCGGGCGGCGACGCCGCAAGGGGAGCCGGTGATGGCGCGACGGTGAGCCTGGCGGGTTCGATCTCGTCGAAGGCAACGGTTGCCGCAGCGGGAGTCGCCGCGGATTTTGCCGTCTCGACCACCGCAGCTGCGGCCACCGGCTCCGGCTCCGGTTCCGGCAAGGGCGCCGGCACATAGTCAAGCAGCGGTGCGCGCGAGGCAGCGAAATGCGGTCGCTGCTCGCCTTCGACGAAGGGCGCGACATCGAAGCTGGTGATCCGGTCGTAGGCCTCCAGCGCAGCTTCCAGCGCGCGTTTCTTGCGCGGCGGTCCACGCACCACGATGGTGAGCAGGATGCCGTGCGGATCCTGGACCAGGCGTTGCCGTTGCAGGGTGAAACCGTTGGCGACCACCATGCGGCCGACCTCGATCAGCAGGCCCTCCCGTCGTTCCGACAGGGCCTGGATTTCCAGCTCGATCATCAGGCCCCCCCTGTGCGCGCTGCTGGTGTACCAAGTTGTGCGTGACAGCATGCCTGGGCGCAACTGCGCAAAGCGTGAGGCACCCGGAACATCGGCAATAATACAGGCATTGACGTGTCCGCAAGGCGGTGTGACGCATGAAATTGCGTTTGCCGGCCCGGCCTTTTGCTCGCGATGCGGGCAGCTTATGCTGCACCAGTCGCGGCACTCGCCGTCCACTCACCGAGGCATGACATGGCACATGGGCTTACTCGCGGCTTGTCGGCGGCGATGCTGGCGCTTTCGCTACCGCTGTTTGCCCAGGTCGCTTCCGTGAGCGGCGCTGTCTCCAATCAGGTAAGCGTGGCCGGCATCCACGCCGACATGGCGCTGGACGCCACGGACCTGGGCACGGTGCAATTGCACCTGCACCATGTGATCAATTGCCTGGAAGGCCCGGCCGGCAAGGACTTCGATGCGAAGGCGACCAACCCCTGCCACGGGATGGGTCAGGGCGCCATCGTCGATGCGAAGGACGATCCTCATGTCGAAGCCCGTTTGAACGAGGCGCTGCAGCAGGCCAGGTCGGGCCTGCATGCCAAAACGCTGCAGGATGCACGCGCCAGCGCGCAGCAGGTATTCAATCTCCTGCAGCGCCGTTGAACCGGGAGCGATGCAGGCCATTCGCATCGACACCCGGCGATCATCCGCGCCCATGCCCGCAGCACGGCCCGACACTCGCCTGATCCCGCTGCCCGGCAGCGGGCCCGAGGATGTGGTGGTGGATGCCGAAGGCCGGCTGGTCGTCGGGGTGGAAGACGGCCGGCTGCTCCGGGTGGATTCGCGCAGCGGCGACGTGCAGGTGCTTGCCCGCCTGGAAGGCCGGCCGCTGGGGCTGGAGATCCTGCCCGACGGAAATATCCTGGCCTGTGTCAGTCCGGGTGGCGTGGTGCGGATCGATCCTGCCGACGGTGCGGTCACGTCGCTGATCAGCGCCTTCGAGGGCAGGCCGCTGCCGTTCTGCAGCAATGTGGCGGCGGCGCGCGATGGCGGCATCTACGTCAGCACCTCGAGTGCGCGCTACACGTTCCGGCAGTGGCGATTCGATATCGTCGAGCACCTGCCCACCGGCATGCTGCTGCATCGGCATCCCGATGGGCGCGTGGAGAAACTGCTCGACGGGCTGCAGTTCGGCAACGGGCTGGCGCTGGCACGCGACGAGTCGTTCGTCATCGTCGCCGAGACCAATGCGGCGCGGCTGCGGCGTTACTGGCTGAAAGGCGGGCGTGCCGGGCAGCACGAAGTCTTCGCCGAGCTGCCGGGGTATCCGGACAATCTCTCGATGAGTCCGGATGGACTGGTCTGGGTGGCTCTCGCTTCGTCGCGCAATGCGCTGCTGGACAAGATCCACAAGCTCCCGCTGTGGTTGCGCAAACGGGTTGCGCGTCTGCCCGAGGTGCTGCAACCCGCGCCCGAGAAGATCGCCTGGGCGATGGCGCTGGATTCCGCGGGCCGCATCGTGCATGACTGCTGCTGGAAGGATGGCCGCTACAGCATGGTCACCGGCGTTTGCCAGCATCGGGGTTCGGTATACCTGGGCAGCATGCTCGAGCCGGCGTTGCTCGCGTTCGAGTTGCCCGCGTCGCTGGCCTGAGCCGGTGACGGCAAGGCCCGCCGTGCGGCGGGCCCCGTCTTGCTCACGCCTCGCGCGAATCAGTGATGATGATCGTCGCGATGGTCCCCGCGCTGTGGCGCCGCGGCATGGCCGCGGGGTGCGGCGGAATGCGTCGTGGCGGGACGCGGGCTCGCCGGTCGATAGCCGCCACGCGCGTAGTCGGGTGCCGGGCGGGAAGCTTGCGGCTGATAGCGCGCGGCACGGGAGGCCTGTGGCTGGTAGCGCGTGGCGCGGGCGTCCTGCTGTCGGTACGCGGTGCCGCGCTCCGCGCCGGACTCGCGGTTCCTGGTGTAGTTGCTGGTCGGCCTTGCGTAGCTGCGCGCCGGGGTCGACGCGCCGTAGCGCGACTGGCCGGACGCGCGCGCAGGCTGATTCGCATGCGGCGCAAAGCTTGCCGAGCGCATGGCGCCACTCTCATGCACGGCGGTGCTGCGTGGTGCGCCGTGCACGGTGGCGATGCCGCGACCATGGAAGGCGCCCGCCCGCGGCGTGGCGGCGATCGGTGGCGCGCCATGGTTCACGGCGGCGCGCAGCGATGGCGTGCGGCTGGCCATGCTGCGCTGCTGCAGTTGTGCCGCCACCGGACCACGGTGCTGCTCGCGTTCCCAGCCGCGCTCCTGCGAGGTGGGGCGCGCCGCGATCCCGCCCGGGCCGCCGTTGAAGCTGGCGCGGCGGTTGTTGCCGAACGTGGCGTTGCGAATCACGGTCCGGTTGTAGACATTGCGGATGTTGCTGCCGACATGGTTCACGCTGCGGTTGTAGTAGAAGCCGCCACCGCGCCAGTAGCCGCCTTCGTAACCGCGGCCGCCGTAACCGTAGCCGTAGTCGATGCCGCCGTAGAAGCCGACATGCCGGCCCCAGTAGCCGCGATGGAATACATAGACACCGCCACCCCAACCCCAGTAGCCGGGGGTCCACAAAGCGCCGATGAACGGCGGCAGCACCCAGGTGCCGGGCACCCAGTAATAGCCGTCACCGCCCCAGGCCCAATAGCCCGGGGTCCACAGATAGCCGGGGCCGGGAATGAGCGGCTGCTCGTATATCGGCAGGATCGGCGGCGCGATGTTGACCGAGACGTACACGCCGGCCTGCGCGCGCGTGGGAATCGCGGCGATGGCGCCGATGGCAAGCAGGGCGCCTGCCGCCCGCACCAGCAAGCTGTGTCGCAAGGAAAAGCCGCTCGTGATGATCCGGGTTTGCATGACGACCTCCTGGGTGTTGTCGCATGCCCTTGATAACGCACGAACCTGCCTGGGGGCGACCGTGCGCCGGACGCAAGTTGGGCGCGGTTCAGCGCCGCGATCACCCCGGGGTTTTGCGGCGCGGCCATGCCCGCGGCGGCGGCACATCGTCATTGCCTTGTGCGGCCGGCACTTGCCCCGCGGGTCTCATGTCGATTCGGCGCGCGTTTCGCCCGGCCGTCCTTCCATCGCGTGACGTCGTGGATCAGGCGAATGTCTACCCGCAGCTTCGCGGGACGGATGTCCGACTCATGTACCGCCTGGCATCCGCGTCGATTCAGGCGAAGTAGACAAGCGGATGACCAGGCAGTCCTGCCGATGCGGACCATTCGGCTGTGTCAGCGCCGCGATCCGCGCAGCTTGTCGATCGAGAAGCTGGCGATCTCGCTGCCGCCGACGCGACGAGGCTGCCCCATGGGCGGACCCCAGGCGTGCGCGCTGACCACTTCCCAGGTGGCCGGAATGCGGCCGTCCACGCGCATCGCTTCATACGCGGCCAGCATGCGTCGATAGCGCGACTTGCCGGTGAGGCCGCGCGCACGACTGCGATCGGCATTGGTGGCACCGAGACCCTGCAGCTCCTCCAGCAGCTTGCGCGGCTCGCTGTAGGTGAGGGTGTAGCGGAACACGTCCAGCACCGGGTCGCGCAGGCCGGAGGCGAGCATCGCGTCGCCGACGTCGTGCATGTCGAGGAAGCGGCTCACGTGGGGTTGCTGGTCGGCTTCGGCCCAGGCGGCGCGCAGTTCCATCAAGGTGTCCGGGCCGAAGCTGGAGAACGCCATCAGGCCGCCGGGTTTCAGCACGCGCATGCATTCGCCGAACAGGGTGGCGAGGTCGTCGATCCACTGGAAGCACAGGTTGGAATACAGCACGTCGATGCTGTGGTCGGGCAGCGGCAGCGCGTTGGCTTCGGCGCAGACACGGGAAAACGGTTTCAGCCAGCTGCCGTGCCGCTTCGCCGCGCGCAGCATCGGCAAGGCCAGGTCGACCGCGATCACCTCGGCCTTGGGATAGCGCTGCCTGAGCAGGGCACTGCCGCGACCGGTGCCGGCGCCGACGTCGAGTACGCGTTGCGGCGTGTCCGGATAGAAGCCGAGGCGTTCCAGCAGATGCGTCTGCACCTCGCGCTGCAGGGCGTCGTGCCGTTCGTAGGTGGCCGCCGCGTCGCCGAAATGACGACGCACCAGGCCGCGGTCGAGGTGGAAATCACTCATCGGAAAGACTCAGTGCGGCGGGTCGGCCGGGTTGCCGTTCAAACAGGGGCTGCAGCGCCCGCACCAGTGCCTCGACGTGGCCGAAGAACGGGGCGTGCCCCGCCTGGGCGATCTCGTGGTAATCGCCGCCGCACCGGCTGGCCGACCAGGCCATCGCCTGCGGCGGCACCAGCCGGTCGCGGCGGCCGGCGATCCACGTGCTCGGTACGCCGAGGTCGGGCAGGGCGGCGCGGCGGTCGCCGTCTTCGAGAATGCGGATGCCTTCCTGCAGCACGCGCAGATCCGGCTCGCCGCGGGCGAACACCAGTTCGCGCAGGCGGCGCAGCTCGGCGCGCGGATCGGCGCTGCCCATCGCCTCCAGTGCCAGGAAACGTTCCAGCGTGGCGTGGTAGTCGGTTTCCAGCTCGCTGGCCAACTGGTGCACCAATACCGCATCGCTGCCATGCGGCCAACTGGCGTCGCGCACGAACTTCGGTGTGGCGCACAGCATGGCCAAGCCACGCACCTGCTGCGGCATGTCCAGCGCCGCGGTGAGCGCGATCAACCCGCCCAGCGACCAGCCCAGCCAGATCGCAGGTGGCGTGACTGCGGCGATCGCCAGGGCGCAGGCGCGCGGTTCCAGCGGCAGGCCGCAATCGCGCGAATGGCCGTGTCCGGGCAGGTCGACCACGTGCATCGTGCATTGGTCTTCCAGCGCCTCGACCAGCGGTGCCAGCACACCGCCGTGCATCGCCCAGCCGTGCAGCATGACCAGCGGCGTGGGTCCGTGGCCCGCCCTTTCGATATGAAGCGTCATGTCCCGCCCATGTTCAACAACGCGCTTGTCGCCTTTGCCTCCTCTCCCCTGTGGGGAGAGGATTGAGGTGAGGGGCGGGTGCTCGCGGAAGAGTCGATCGAAGCCTGCTCCGATGCAACTTCGTCGCAAGCGTGTCCCCTCACCCCAGCTCTCTCCCCACGGGGGAGAGGGAGCAAATTCGAGTTCACCGTGCCACGCCCGTCGAACACGAAGCATTCGCCCTGCCAGTGCGCCGCGTCAGTCTGCTCCAGGTATCTAAGGATGCCGCCATCGAGCTGGTAGACGTGCTGCATGCCCAGACCCTGCATGTGCAGCGCGGCCTTCTCGCAGCGGATGCCGCCGGTGCAGTACGAAACGATGGTCTTGCCGTCGTAGCGCGCACGGTCGGCGGCGATCGTGGCGGGGAACTCGGTGAAGCTGGCGAGGCGGTAGTCGACCGCCTGCGCGAACTTGCCGAGATCCGTTTCGTAATCGTTGCGCGTGTCCAGCAGCACGACCTCGCGACCATCGTCGTCGTGGCCCCACTCGAGCCAGCGTCGCAGGGTGGCGGCGTCCACGGCCGGGGCGCGACCGCTTTCGGGGCGGATCGCGGGCCGGCGCATGGTGATGATCTCGCGCTTGATGCGTACCCGCATGCGGCCAAACGGCACGCTGTCGGACGGCGATTCCTTCGGCACGATGTCGGCAAAGCGGGCGTCGCCGTGCAGCTGGGGCATGAAGCCGTCGATCTGTTCGCGGGTGCCGGCGAGGAACAGGTTGATGCCCTCGGGCGCCAGCAGGATCGTGCCCTTCAACGCCAGCGCCTCGCAGCGCGCGAGCAGCTGTTCGCGCAGCACCGGAAGATCGTCCAGGCTGATGAATTTGTAGGCGGAGATATTGACGATCGACATGCGGGTTTCGCGGCAGCAAGCGGGCCATTATACGTGCCGGCCCAGGTTCAACTGGAGTGGCGCGGCCAGTGCAGATTTTCCAGCGCGCCCAGCAGCTGATCGACATGGGCTGTCTCGTGCGCTGCCGACAGCGTGATGCGCAGCCGCGCCTGTCCGGCGGGAACGGTGGGCGCGCGGATCGCGGTGACCAGCAGGCCATGCTGCTCCAGCGCCTGCGCGGCAGCGAGCGTGGCCGCGGCGCTGCCCAGCAACAGTGGCTGGATCGCGCTGCTCGATGCCAGCAGCGGCAGGCCGAGTTCACCGGCGCCGCGACGGAAGCGCGTGATCAGCGCGGCAAGTTTGGCGCGGCGCCAGGTCTCGGTTTGCGCCAGTTGCACGGCCTCCAGCGTGGCGGCGGCCAGCGCGGGCGGCATCGCGGTGCTGTAGATATACGGTCGCGCGAATTGCAGCAGGCCTTCGATCAGCGCGGCCGATCCGGCGACAAAGGCGCCAGCGCAACCCAGCGCCTTGCCCAGCGTGGCCATCAGCACGGGCACCTGGTGCTGCCCCAGTCCGGCGGCGTTGACGGTGCCGGAGCCGTGTGGGCCCAGCACACCGAGGCCATGTGCGTCGTCGACCATCAGCGTGGCCTGCGCATCCGTGCACAGCGTTGCCAGTTCGCGCAGAGGCGCTACGTCGCCATCCATGCTGAATACGCCGTCCGTCGCCAGCAGCGCGACGGCATCGGGGCGAGTGTCAAGCTGCCGTCTGGCGGCGGCGACATCGGCATGCGGATAGCGCTTCAGCTCGGCGCCGCTGAGCTTTGCTCCGTCGAGCAGGCAGGCGTGATTGAGCTTGTCCTGCACGCACACATCGCCGCGGCCCAGCAGCGCCTGCAGCACGCCGAGATTCGCCATGTAGCCGGTCGAGAACAGCAGTGCACGCTCGCGTCCGGTCCACGCCGCCAGTGCTTCTTCCAGTTCGGCATGCTCGGCGCGGTGGCCGCAGATCAGGTGTGCCGATGCGCTGCCCACGCCTTCCTCCTGCGCGGCGCGGATGAGCGCGTCGATCAGCTGCGGATGCCGAGCCAGGCCGAGATAGTCATTGCTGCAGAACGACAGCAAGCGCCGGCCACCGATCTCCAGCCAGGGGCCGTCCGCATGCTCGACCGTGCGCAACCGGCGCAGCAGCTGGGCGCGCTCGCGTTCGGCCGTGCTGGCGGCAAGGCGTTGCAGCAGATCGGGTCGGCTCATGGGTCGCTAATCTACGCCAGCCCGGCAAAAAAACATGTTGCATCGATGACGTCATGCAAGCAGACAGGAAAGATCCGCGAGGCACGGCTGGGCGACGTGGCTCGCGACTTCCCGCTTCGCCAGCTTTCGGCACGCGGCCGCACCGACGGGCCGCTACGCCACCGCACTGCAGCCGCACGCCTGGCCGCAGCCGTTCCGCTCCATGGCATGGGATTCGGCCGCCATGATGTCGGCGTGCACGGTGCCGGATGTCTCGCTCACTTCCATCGGATGCAGGTCGAGCCGGCGGAACAGCGCACGGTCGGCCTCGACGTCGGGGTTGCCGGTGGTCAGCAGCTTCTCGCCGTAGAAAATGGAGCCGGCGCCGGCGTAAAAGCACAGCGCCTGCACCGCGTCGTCCATTTGCTGGCGACCGGCGGACAACCGCACGGTCGAGAATGGCATCAGCAGACGGGCTACGGCGATCGTGCGCACGAACTCGAACGGATCGAGCTTCTCCGCGTTGGCCAGCGGCGTGCCCGGCACCGGCACCAGCTGGTTGATCGGCACCGACTGCGGGTGTGCCGGCAGGTTGGCCAGCGCCTGTAGCAGGCCGGCGCGCTGCTCGCGCGTCTCGCCCATGCCGACGATGCCGCCGCAGCAGGTCTTGAGGCCGGCGTCGCGCACCTGCTCCAGGGTTTCCAGGCGATCCCGGTATTCGCGGGTGTGGATGATCTCGCCGTAGAACTCCGGCGCGCTGTCGATATTGTGGTTGTAGTAGTCCAGCCCGGCATCCTTCAGCGCCTGCGCGTGGCCGTCGCCGAGCAGGCCCAGGGTGGCGCAGGTTTCCAGGCCCAGCCCTTTCACCGCGCGGACGATGGCGGCCACCTTCGGAATATCGCGATCCTTCGGTCCGCGCCACGCCGCGCCCATGCAGAAGCGGCTGGCGCCCGCCGCCTTGGCCGCACGGGCGCGCTCCAGTACGTCGTCGACTTCCATCAGCTTTTGCGCCTGCACCCCGGTGTCGTAGCGTGCCGCCTGCGGGCAATAGGCGCAGTCCTCGGGGCAGCCTCCGGTCTTGATCGAAAGCAGGGTGGACACCTGCACCGCGTTCGGGTCGTGGCAGGTGCGGTGCACCTCGTGGGCGCGATGCAGCAGTTCGTTGAACGGCAGGTCGAACAGCGCACGTACCTCGTCGCGGCTCCAGTCGTGGCGGGTGGTGTCGTCGACCATGGATTGCCTGCTCCGTTGAATGGGACGGAAAGTGTGGAAGTCGATTTGCAGTGTGTCAACTCAAGAGGCAAGCATCCAGTTGACGCAGGCGCGCTGAACGCGATCCCGTTACGATCGAATCTCGGCTGCCGGCGGAGCTGGGATAGCGATGAACAACAAGGAGGTTTTGCGGCGAACCTGGTTCGGCCTGCACCGCTTCGTGCTGCCCTTGCGCTGCCTGTTGTGTGGCGCTGCAGGGGCGAATGGCATTGATCTGTGTGCCGATTGTGCGGCCGAGTTGCCGCGCAACCGCAGCTGCTGCGCGCGTTGTGCCTTGCCGCTGGCCGTGCCGGCGGAACTGTGCGGCGAGTGCCTCCGTCACGAGCCGCCGTGGGACGCGGCTTGGGCACCATTCCGCTATGGCTGGCCACTGGATCGGCTGGAGTCGCTCTACAAGTTTTCAGGCGATCTCGCGGCTGGTCGGGTGCTGTCAGCGATGTGGCAACGCGAGTCTCGTCCGGTCGAGCTGCCGGAGGTGCTGCTATGCGTGCCGCTGCATCGCAGCCGGTTGCGCCAGCGCGGTTACAACCAGGCGCTGGAGCTGGCACGCCCACTGGCGCACGCGCTGCACGTGCCGCTGCGCCGCGACGTGCTGCAGCGCCAGCGCCGCACCGATGCGCAGACCGAACTCGACGCGGTCAGCCGCCGCCGCAACGTGCGCGGTGCCTTTGCCCTGCGCGAGGACGCGGTCCTGCCGGCGCATGTGGCGATCCTCGATGACGTGATGACCACCGGAGCCACCCTGGCCGAATGCGCCCGCGTGGTAAGGCGCGCGGGTGTCAAGCGAGTGGACGTGTGGGCGCTGGCGCGCGCACCCAGACCAAGGAGTCGGTAAGGCGGCGTGGGCAACGATGCGCGACCCTCGGCGGGCGGCAGTTCATGCGTCGCCGATGGCGCACCCGTTATTCCTCCGCTCCAGCCACGCCTCGTCTCAACCCAGCGCCAGCGCCAGCACGATGCCGATCCACACGCTGAGGCCAAGCCAGTTGTTGTGGCGGAACGCGATCAGACAGGCGTCGCGTGCGCGCGCCCGGATCAACCACAGTTGGTAGCCGAACAGCCCGGCGGCGATCAGCAGCGCAAGCCAGTACGGCCAGCCCAGATGCGCGCGCTGGCCGACGAACAGCATCGCCAGCAGGAAGGTGCCCATCAGCATCCCGAGGATCGGCAGGTCGGCATCGCCGAACAGGATCGCGGTGGATTTCGCGCCGGCCTTGAGGTCGTCCTCGCGATCGACCATGGCGTACTCGGTGTCGTAGATTGTCGACCACAGGATGTTGCCGATGAACAGCAGCCAGCCCAGCGGCGGCACGACATTCGTGACTGCCGCGAACGCCATCGGAATCGACCAGCCGAACGCCGCGCCCAGCACCACTTGCGGCAGGTGCGTGTAGCGCTTGCTGAACGGATACAGCGCCGCCAGCGCGGCGCCGGCGAACGACAGCTCGATGGTCAGCCGGTTGGTGAACAGCACCAGCACGAAGGCGAACAGCAGCAACGCGGCGAACACGAGCAGCGCCTCGCGTGGCGTCACGCGTCCGCTGGCAAGCGGGCGTCCGGCCGTACGCGCCACCTGCGGATCGAGCTTGCGGTCGGCATAGTCGTTGATCGCGCAACCCGCTGCCCGCATCGCGAACACGCCGAGGGTGAAGATGATCAGCAGCTTCCACGGCGGGAAATCGCCGGCGGCCAGCCACAACGCCCACCAGGTTGGCCACAACAACAGCAACGCGCCGATCGGACGGTCCATCCGGGTCAGCACCAGATAGTCCAGCGCCTTCTCGCGCTGGCGCGGCGGCAGTTTCTTCAACAGCCCGTTCAGCACGCGCGTGGCGCGCGTCGAACTGTCCGCTGGCTGCGCCACCCCGGGTTTGGCGGCAGGCTTCGCCGCGCCCGGCCGGGGCCGGGCATCGGGCACGGGCGCAGTCGTCTTGCGAGGTTTGCGTTTGCGCGGAGTCGGGGCCATCGGGCGAGTTTAGCGTGCGCGCTCCGCCTGCAGCGCGTACCCGGTCACTGGACTGACGGTGCGATTCAACGCACCCGGAGATAGGCCCGCAAGGCCAGGTCGCCGTTGGCGCCGGGAACGCTCAGCAGTTGATCCAGGGTGGTCAGCTGACGACCGCATGCGGCCGTCCAGTGAGCTTCGTCGGCGAGTTCGCCGTGTGTTGTCCAGCGCTCCGCCTGGTGCTGGCGCAAAGCGCTGCCCAGGCTCGCATGCCAAGCCGGTGTCGGCAGTTGAACCGTGCCCTCGCCGGAGAACAGCGCGAAGTAGCCGGAACCCACGGCGTCCCTGAAGGCGCCGCCATGGTTGCCCAGCGCGATGGCGATGCCGCTGGCGTAGCGGCCGCAGGCGGATGGCGAGAGTTGCTGGCGCAACATCTCCAGTGTCTGCTGCTCGCTCATGGCGTAGCGGCGTACGTCTTGCGGCGAGGCGACTTCGAGTTGACGCGCGCGTGCGGCGTCGAGCGCGTGCCAGAAGTTGTTGTTGTAGCGTGCCACCGCGGCCGGGTGCGGGCGAACCGGTACGGCAAGGTCGCGTTGCAGCCATTGCTGGTAAATCGCCGGTTGCACCAGGGCGATCCGGTCGAACGCCGCGGCCAGCGTGCGTCCGTGCGGATCGTGGCGCAAAACCTGCAGGAATTGCTCGCTGCGCCAGCCGTCGGCTCGCCAGCGGCGCCCGTTGGCGTCGACCGCGGTGATGATGTGGTTGTCGAACAGCTCGGCGCGGTCCGGGACATAGACGTCGTTGCCCTGCTTGGCGAACGCGAGCCGGACAAAATCCGGGGTGGCGCCGAGCTCGTTCAGCTCGCGCTTGAAACGATCCTGCTGTTCGCTCACGTAGTCGACCGAGCGGGTGGTGGCCAGCAAGGAACGCATCTGGTGGAAGCCGAACCAGGCCTGCGGCGTGGCCAGCCGCTGCACCGCGCCGATGAAGGCCAGCGTGCAGGCGCTGGCGCAGATGCCATCGGCCTCCACCGCGATGTCCGGGTGGGCGTGCAGGAAATCGTGCAGCTCCACACCCTCGTTCACGCTGCCGCCGCGGCTGGCGATGCGCAGGAGGTGGATGCCGGCGTGACCGGCGAAGGCCTGTTCGATCTGGTCGGTGAAACCCACGCCCATGGTGCCGCTGGCGTCGATGGCGCGGCCATCCGCCGCCACGTGGATGTGGAAGTCGTTCCAGCTCTGCTGCTCGCTGGATGCATGGAGCATGTCGCCCAGCACTCGGGCATTCGTGCGCATGCCGACGCAGCTGCCCACGCAGCCCATGACCACCATGATCCGCGCCACCACGCCCCAGCCGCTGCCGCTGCGACCCGCGGCACGCCAGACGCCGACGTATTGCCACACGGCGATCCCCAGGCAGATCAGTACGGCGGTCGTCGTGGCCGCGATTGCCCAGGTCAGCGGATGGCGCTGCCAGTTCAATGTTCCCAGCACGGTGAGCAGCCCGCGCGCGATTAGGGTCACCAGCACCAGGTTGACCCAGTAGCTCACCGCCAGCGGCAGGTCGCCGTGCCAGTGGGCGGACACGAAGTTGCGCCGTTTCGGCGGCGGGGTGGCGAGGCGCGGGGGCAGCGGCGGCGGCGCGCCAGGCAGGGCCGGCGGCTCGACCGGCGCGAGCCTTGCCGTGGCAAGGCCCGCGCCCACATAGGCGCGGCCGTCGTCGTCGGGATGCATCGCTATGGACTCCGTCGGTCGCGTGCAAAACCAGGTTGCATCGCGGCGGGTCACTCCCCCATGGCGTGACCGCGGGCTCTTTTTAGCAGGGCAATCGCTCGTAGCGCCAGTCCCGCGCTGCTACGGCTTCAGGGTTGCCGGCGAGCGCTCGAAACTGCCGGCGAAACCGGGGAAGACCACCGGGCTTTCGTAACCATCGGCGGACACCGCCGAGACGCCGAAGAACCAGTCATCGATCACCACGTCGTCCAGGACGGTGTGGTCGACGTCGCCAACCGCGCGCGCATGCTGCCATTGCGGTGCGGTGGTGTCGCGCCAGTGCACCCGGTAGCCGGCGGCGCCCGCCACCTTGTTCCATTGCACGGTCGTGTCGGTCGCCAGTGCGCCTTCGATTTTGACGCCGTCCGGCGGCGCCGGCGCGCGGCTCAGGCTAGCCATGGCGATGGCGTTCAGCGCGGTGACCCGGGCCAGGTAACACAAGTCGATGCCATCGATGGTGTCGCCGTAGCGGATGCCGTGTTCGGTGCGCAGGTCCTGGTGCTGCCGCGTGTAGTTTTCGTGGGCTTCGGTGACGCGCACGGCCGGGTAACCCTCCTGCAGGAACGGTACCTGGTCGCCGCCGCGGCCGAAGCGGTCGGTGCGGTAGATCATGTGCACGCGGAAATCGGGCAGGTAGTTGTCCGCAAGGTGGTCGATGTAACGGGCCAGGTTGCGCGAGGGCGAGTCCACCTCGCCGCCGTGGTAGCGGCGGTAGTCGGCCTGCGCCGGGGCCTCGTTGGTCTTGGTGCCTTCGGAGAACACGCGCACGGTGGTGTTGTCGATCGCGCCATTCTGGCCATGGCTGTTGCCGACGATGTCGTTGTTGAGCTCGGCTTCGACCTTCCAGCCGTGGGCCACGGCGTATTCGGCCAGCACCTTGCCGCCGTAGAGTCCCTGCTCCTCGCCGGACAGCGCGGCGAATACCAGGGTCGCGCCGTTGTCCTGCTTCGACAGCAGCCGCGAAGCCTCGATCAAGGCAGCCACGCCGGAGGCATCGTCGTTCGCGCCGGGCGCATCGCTGGTGCTGTTCATCACGTCGGTGACGCGAGAATCGAGGTGGCCGGTCATCACGATCACGCGTTGCGGGTCGGTGCTGCCGCGCTTGATCGCCACCACGTCCATCACTTCGGTCGGCGTGGGCAGGCGCTTGCCGGTGAATGTCTGCGCGGGCGTGACCACCTCGATGCAGCCTCCGCAATCTTTCGAGATCGTCTCGAAGCGCGACTTCACCCAGCGCCGTGCGGCACCGATGCCGCGGCTGTCGGATTTCGTGTCGGACATGGTGTGGCGGGTGCCGCAGCCGATCAGGCGGGTGATCGTCATGCGCAGTTCGACCTGGCTCGGCGCATCGGCCAGGGCATGCAGCGCAGGGTGCTCGCGCGGCACCGCCGGCAGGGCTGCCGACGCGATGGCGGTGGTGGACGAGAGCAGGAGCATGGCGGACAGCAGCATGAATCGACGCATGGTCGGATTCCCTGGCGACGGAACCGTGACGATACAACGTTCGTGCCATGGCTTGCCCGGCAAGGAAAAGGCCCGCTCGTTGCCGGGCGGGCCCGAAGCTGCATCCTTTGCTTCCGTTGAAAGGCGCGTCCCTGCGCCGTGTACTTCCGTTGTCGCTTACGGGGTGTAGCTGCCGGTCAGGGTGACGTTCTTGTACGCCTGGTAAGCCCGCACCATGATGTAGTACGTGCCCGCGGTGGGTGCCGAGGCCGTGCAGCTTTCGTTGTTGCCCGAAACATACGGGCGGCAGTCGTAGCTGCTGGTGGTCGGTTGCGAACCCAGCTTCACGTACAGGTCGGCATCGCCCGTGCCACCGGCGATATTGATGTTGAGGTTGCTGGCGCCGGCCGGCACTACCATCGTGTAGTACACGGCGTTGTTCCTCGTGGCAGTCAGGCCGGTTACCGGCACGCCGTTCTGCAGCACGTTGCCGCCGCCACCGCCACCGCCGGTGCTCCAGGTCGCCTTGACGCTGACGCCGGAGAACGCCTGGTAGCCATTCAGCATGACGTAGTAGGTGCCCGCCTGCGGCGACGCCACGGTGCAGCTCTCGTTGTTGCCGGTGAGGTACGGGCGGCAGTCGTAGCTGGACAGGGTCGGGGCGGAGCCGAACCTGGTGTACAGGTCCGCGTCGCCGGTGCCGCCGGACTCGGAGATAACCAGGTTGCTGGCGCCGGCCGGGATCACCACCGTGTAGAACAGCTGGGCACCGGTGGCACCGGACTGGCCGGTAAGCGCCACGCCGTTCTGCAACTGGTTGCCGCCACCACCGCCGGCGGCCGTGACCGTCACCGATTGCGTCTTGGTGTTGGCCGCGCCGCTGTTGTCGGTCACCGTCAGCGAGACGCTGTAAGTGCCGGCGGCCGAGTAGGTGTGGCTTGGGTTGGTCGCCGTCGAGGTGGCGCCATCGCCGAAGTTCCACGAGCGCGAGGCGATCGTGCCATCGCTGTCGGTGGAGCTGTCGGTGAAGTTCACCACCAGGTTGCTGATGCTGTCGCTGAAGTTTGCGACCGGCGGCACGTTACCGCCGCCACCGCCACCGCCCACGTCGTTCGCGGCGCCGCTGATGATCAGCTCGCCGCGGCCGCTGGCCAGGTCATAGCCCGCGCTGGCGCTTTCGCCACCGTTGTTGCCCGAGGTGATGTCGTGGAAATCGGACGCCGGCAACTGGTACAGCAGCGGTGCCGCGAAGCCGACGCCGGCGCCCTTGATCGCGATCACGCGGGCCCAGGTCCCGGCGAACAGCGGCGCGGACAGGCTGGTGCCGCCGTACTGCTGGGTGGCACCGCTGACGATGATTTTCGAACCCGAGTTCGGATCGGCGTCGTAGGCGATGTCCGGCAGGCCGCGTTTGCTGCCCGGAGCCACGCCGTTCTGCCAGCTCGGCTGCGGCTCGAAGGTGCTGGAGCTGCCGCCGCCGCTGGTCCATACGGTGGCGCTGTTCCAGGTCGTGGTGGAGGCATTCAGCGTGGTGCCGCCCACGGCCACCACGTACTGCGAGGCGGCCGGCCAGCTCGGCGTGACGCCGCCATCGCCGCATTCGTCGGCCCCGGAGTCGCCGGTGGAGATCGAGAAGGTCTGGCCCTGTGCCACCGCCTGCTGGAAGATCTGGTCCTGCGCCGCGGCCGAGCCGTCGCCCTGCGCGCTGGTTTCGCACTCGCCCAGCGACACGTTGATGATCTTGGTCGCGTTGGCGTTGACGATGGCGTTGAAGTCGGCGGTAAGGTTGGCGTTGGACAGGGTCGGGATGTTGTAGAAGATGATCTTGCCGACCTGGCCGCCGGCCATGCCGACGATGTCCTGGCTGTCCAGGCTCCACTCACCCAGCCCGCTGGTGTCGCTGCTGGTGCCGTTGGTGTTGATCGTCTGCGTGGTCACCGTGGCCAGGCCATTCTGCGAGGTGAACGTATTCAGGTCGGTGATGGTCTGGGTGATGTTGCCCTGGGTGACGATGCCCACCGGCACGCCGGCCGCCGTAGCCACGCCGCTGCCGCCGTAGATCGAGGCGAACTCGGTCGGGTTGTGGCCCGTCACCGCCTGGGTCGTGTAGCCGGCCTGCATCGGCTTGGCGAAGGTGTGTGCCTGGTGCACGCTCTGCAGGCCGACCACTGACAGCACGACGTCCTGCAGCGACGCGGGAATCTGCACGTCGCCGTCGTGCATGAAGGCGGCGCGGCCATCGTGCGTGCGCACCTGGGCGAACGTGGTCTTGAACGCGGCCTGCGCGGTGTCGGCGCGGCCGTCGGCCGACACCAGCATCCGGTTCGGCGCGATCTGCACATGGGTGAAGCCGGCGGCCTTGAGCCAGGCGGCAACCTGGTTCGCCTGCTGTGCGGTTGGCGCGTAGCCGGTGGCGAACTGCGACGGGGTCATTGCGCGCTGCACGATCGACAGCGTCGAGTTCCTGGCGGTGGCGATGAAGTTGTGCAGCTCGCCCGGGTTGCGCAGTTTCAATGCGACCTCGATGTGTATCGGCTGCGCCGGCGACAGCGGACCGGTGACCACGTCACCCTGGCGCAGGGCGGTCGCATGCTGGTTCAGCGCGACGAATGCATTGCTGGCGACGGCCGTGCCGGCCGGAGTGGCGCTGATGGAACCTGCGGCGGCGATACCGATGGCCGCAACCAGCAACTTGAGACGAAAATGACTTGGCATTTGTAGCTCCCGAAAGTTTTCAGGGCAAAGCGAGGCCCTGAGGCCATGCGTGCCCCATGAATGAAATGCCGTGGACAGACACGGCACCCGTGGTTTCTTGAACTGACCGGCGATCCCGTACCCGCTTCGGTTGACCCTCCCCCGGTAAATCCCTGAGGACCAGCATGCGGGCATTTTGTCTTGTGACGGCTGCGGACCAGGCTGTTCGCGTGGTCCCGTGACAGGATCGTTCGCCAAGCTCCCGATTGGCGAACCGTTCGACGTTATGGCGGCGGCCGCAAAACGGTCAATAGGACTTTTTCCGGCCCGGAGTGATTTGCGTCACACCGGAGCGGGATGTTCGATTTGTTCGGCGTTGGCGCAAGTAATTGCGATTACCGCACGGTGGCAGAGGCCCGCAGGATATCCGTGCGGTACCCGCCGGGCGGTCGACCAAGGTTTCCCCATGATGAGCAATCGGTGCGAAAGTTGCCGTGATATGCCGATATTGCGTGCATGAACCTGGTGATTATGTGTCCGCACAAAATCGCGCTCGATGTCGGAGCAGAACATATGCGGCAATGACGAATGAAATTGCGGCATGACAAAATGTATCGTTTGCCGCCGCAACATGTTGCAGAGTCGTCGCGTCATCGACGAAAACCGCCACGCCCGATGCCCCGCCATTTTGGCCATCGCCGGTCAGCTTCAATTCAGGCGCCGGACCTGGTTGACGCCCGCCGCCGCTGGCAGGCGCAGGCGTTGTCGTACCGAGGGCATGCAGGCTCATGCGACCATGGGCGAATGACACGCGTCCTTTCTCCACGACTCGCCATTGTCGGGGGCGGTCCGGCCGGCCTCATGGCCGCCGAGGCTGCCTGCGCGGCCGGCGTGCACGTGGATCTGTACGATGCGATGGGTTCGGTGGGCCGCAAGTTTCTGTTGGCCGGCAAAGGCGGCTTGAACCTGACCCATGCGGAGGCGCCGGCGCGCTTCGTGGAGCGGTTCGGAGCGCGTCAGGCCGAGGTCGGACGCTGGCTTGCAGCGTTCGATGCGCAGTCGTTGCGGGCATGGGCTCGCGGGCTTGGCGTGGAGACCTTCGTCGGCAGCTCGGGGCGGGTATTCCCGGTCGACATGAAGGCGGCGCCGTTGCTGCGCCGATGGGTGCGGCGCCTGCGCGAATCCGGTGTGGAGTTCCACATGCACCATCGCTGGCTGGGCTGGCAGGCGCGCGACGCGCTGCATTTCGCCACGCCGCATGGCGAGCGCGCGGTGCCTGCCGATGCGGTGGTGCTCGCGCTGGGTGGGGCAAGCTGGCCGCAGCTGGGCTCGGACGGCGCCTGGGTGGCGCCACTGACGCGCGCGGGCGTGGATGTCGCAGCGCTGCAGCCGGCCAATTGCGGTTTTGAGCTGACCTGGAGCGAGCATCTGCGCAGTCGCTTCGCCGGCGCGCCGTTGAAGCCGGTGGTGGCGCATTGGCACGACCGGCACGGCGTGGCGCATGCGCGTCAGGGCGAGTTCGTGCTCAGCGAATACGGCATCGAGGGCAGCCTGGTCTATGCGATCGGCGCCGAGTTGCGCGAGCAGATCGCCGAACGCGGCGAGGCGTTGCTGAAGCTGGACCTGGTGCCGGGTTACATGCAGCCGGCGCTGGCAGAACGCCTTGCGGCGCCGCACGGCAAGCACAGCATCGGCGACTGGCTGCGCCGCCGCGCCGGTCTGGATGCGGCCAAATGTGCGCTGGTGTTCGAGCTTGTCGACAAGCCCACGCTGGCCGATCCACTTGCCCTTGCCGCGCAACTCAAGGCGCTGCCGCTGCGCCTGCGTGCGCCGCGGCCGGTGGCCGAGGCGATCAGCACCGCCGGCGGCGTGCGGCTGGAAGCGCTGGATGATCAGCTGATGCTGCGCGATCGCCCCGGCGCTTTCTGCGCTGGCGAAATGCTGGATTGGGAGGCGCCCACCGGCGGTTACCTGCTGACCGCCTGTTTCGCCAGCGGCCTGCTGGCCGGGCGTGGTGCGGTGGGCTGGCTGCAGCAATAGCCTCGGCTCGTCACCGGGTCAGTGGCCGCCGCGCGGCACCAGCTTGATCTCGAACAGCTGCGGCCAGTTCTTGCCGGTGACGAACAGGCGATCGTGCTGCGCATCCCAGGCAATGCCGTTGAGTACATCGTCTATGGGCCGCGGCAGCGTGTTCACGTCGAACAGGCCGGTCAGGTCGATCCAGCCGACGACATGGCCGGTCGCCGGATCGATGCGTGCGATCCGGTTGGTCAGCCAGACGTTGGCGTAGATCTCGCCGTCGACCCATTCCAGTTCGTTGAGGTTGGTCACCGGCACGCCGTCCGCGGTGACCATGATGCTGCCCACGGTGGCCAGCGTGTCCGGGTCGAGGATGCGCAGCACGGATGAACCGTCGCTCATGTAGATGTGGCGGCTGTCGCGGGTCAGCGCCCAGCCTTCGCCGGGGTAGCTGAAGGTGTGCCGCAACTTGAAGTCGTCCAGGCCGTAGACGAAGCCGGTCTCGCTCTGCCAGGTCAGCTGGATCAATTGATCCTTCCAGTACACGATGCCCTCGCCGAAATACTGCGCGGGCAAGTCGTGCCGCTGCAGCACCTTGCCGGTTTCCAGCTGCACCTTGCGGATGGTCGAGGCGCCCTTCTCGCCGGTGCTCTCGTAGAGAAAGCCGTCCTTGTAGAACAGGCCCTCGGTATAGGCCGAGGTGTCGTGCGGATAGATGTGCACGATCCGGTAGCCGTAGACGGGAATCGCCGCCCGACAGGCAGTGGCGGCGGACAGCAAGGCCAGGATGACGAGGAGGCGGCGCATGGGTGGTCGATCCGTCAGGCGAGGAAGGTGCGGGGTCAGGACAGCGCCCGCACACGGAAATTGCGGCCCTTGATGCGGCCGGCGCGCAATCGTTCCAGCGCCTTGTTGGCCAGCGCACGGGTGATCGCCACGTAGGCACGGGTGGCGAACACGTCGATCTTGCCGATGTCCTTCGCGTCGAGCCCGGCATCGCCGGTGAGCGCGCCGAGGATGTCGCCGGGGCGCAGCTTGTCCTGGCGGCCGGCGTCGATCACCAGGGTTTTCATCGGCGCCAGATTCAAGGTCTTGCTGCGCGCCGGGGCGATCTTCAGTGGGCGCCACGGCAGCGGCGTGCCGTTCATCGCTTCGATGTTGGCGGCCTTCGGCCGCTCGCGCGGCGTGCACAGCGTGATCGCCAGGCCGGTCTGGCCGGCGCGGCCGGTGCGGCCGATGCGATGGGTATGGGTTTCCGGGTCGTGGGCGATGTCGTAGCTGATCACCAGCGGCAACGCCACGATATCCAGCCCGCGCGCGGCGACGTCGGTGGCCACCAGCACCGCGCAGCTGTGGTTGGCGAAACGCACCAGCACTTCGTCGCGGTCGCGCTGTTCCATGTCGCCATGCAGCGCCAGCGCGGAGAAGCCGCGACGGTCGAGTTCCTGCGCCACCGCATCCACCTCGCGACGCATGTTGCAGAACACCAGCGCGTGCTCGGCGCGATCCCCGCCCAGCAGTTGCGCGAGTGCGTCGGCCTTCTGTGCCGGCTCCACCTCGTGGAAGCGCTGCTCGATCGCCGGTTGTTCATGCACCGGCGCATCCACCGTCACCACTACGGGATTTTTCTGCACGCGCTGGCTCACCGCACGGATTTCGTCCGGGTACGTCGCCGAAAACAGCAGGGTCTGGTGATGCTTGGCGATGCGCCCGATGATGTCGTCGATCGCCTCGGTGAAACCCATGTCGAGCATGCGGTCGGCCTCGTCCAGCACCAGCACCTTGATGCCGCCACCATGCAGGCTTTCGCGCTTCAGGTGTTCCTGCACGCGACCGGGCGTGCCGACCACGATGTGCGGGTCGTGCGTCAACGACGCCAGCTGCGGCCCCAACGGCATGCCGCCGCACAGCGTCAGCAACTTTACGTTCGGGATGTTCGCGGCCAGCTTGCGGATCGCCTTGCTGACCTGGTCGGCCAGTTCGCGGGTCGGACACAGCACCAGCGCCTGCAGCCGGATCGTGTCGACATCGAGCGATTGCAGCAGGCTCAGGCCGAACGCCGCGGTCTTTCCGCTGCCGGTCTGCGCCTGTGCGATCACGTCGCGACCTCCCAGCATCGGCGGCAGGCTTTGCGCCTGCACCGGGGTCATTGTGGTGTAGCCGAGCGTCTCGACGCTGGCGAGCAGGGCGGGTTTGAGCGGGAGCGTGGCGAAGGCGGTCATGCCTCTATGATCGCACGGGCGCTCCGGCGCGACTTGCATCCGCGCGCCGCCTCGCCGACCCTGTACAGCTCTGCCTCCTGCCGACTACCGCCATGGACACCGTTTTCATCGAAGACCTGCGCATCGACGCCGTGATCGGCATCTACGACTGGGAGCGCCGCGTGCGGCAGACCTTGGCGTTCGATATCGAGATGGCGTTCGACAACGCGGTGCCGGCGGGCAGCGACGACATCGAACTCACCTTGAACTACAAGGACGTGTCCAAGCGCCTGATCGACTATGTGGGCGAGTCGAGCTTCGGCCTGGTCGAGACGCTGGCCGAGCGCTGCGCGGCGATCATCCGCGAAGAGTTCGGCGTGGGCTGGGTGCGGTTGAAGCTGTCCAAGCCGGGTGCGGTGCGCGGCGCGAAGGCGGTCGGCGTGTGTATCGAACGCGGCGTGCGACCGGGCTGATGGCGCGGGTCTACCTGAGCCTGGGCTCCAATCTCGAACCGCAGCGTCACCTTCCGGCGGCGATCGCGGAGTTGCGCGCGCACTTCGGCGAGCTGGCCGTGTCACGGGCGTACCGCAGTGCGTCGGTCGGCTTTGCCGGCAGGGAGTTCGTCAACCTGGCGGTGGGGCTGGATACCGACCTGCCGCCGGTGGCGCTGAACGAGTGGCTGCATGCGCTGGAAGATCGGCATGGCCGCCGCCGCGACGTGCCACGCTATTCGGACCGCACGCTGGACATCGACATCGTGTTCTACGACGCGCTGGTGCTCGACGGTCCCGGCCACCTGCAAATCCCGCGCAACGAATTGCAGCATGCCTTCGTGTTGCGGCCGATCGCCGATATCGCGCCGGGGTTCCGGCATCCTGTCAGCGGGCAGAGCATGGCCGAGTTGTGGGCGAGGTTTCCGCCGCGGCACGAACCGTTGCGGGTCGAACCCCTGCAGCTCGAACCCCCGGCGGACTGAGCAGGGCGCACTGTCGCGGCCGCGCGGCGGATGCTAGAAAGAACGCATTCACCATCCACGGGAAAGGGGAGACACGCATGGCCGGGAAATTTGCACGCAGTTGGGCGTTGCTGAAGGCGAGCGCGGCGGTGCTGCGCTCGGACAAGTCGTTGCTGCTGTTTCCGCTGCTGTCCGGTGCCTGCACGCTGCTGGTGGCGGCCAGCTTCCTGGTTCCGGCGGGCATGATGGTGATCGGCGGCGCGCATGCCGGCGAGGATTTCCACCAGCGCATGTCGGTCGGCACGTATCTGCTGATGTTCGCGTTCTACCTGGTGCAGTATTTCGTGATCATCTTTTTCCAGACGGCGCTGACCGGCGTGGCGCTGATGCACCTGCGCGGCGAGCCGACCAGCGTGGGCGCCGGCCTGGCGCTGGCCCGGGCGAAGTTGCCGCAGATCTTCGGCTATGCGCTGATCGCCGCCACCGTCGGCCTGCTGCTGCGGATGATCCAGGAACGCCTCGGCCTGATCGGCCGGCTGGTGGTCGGCTTCATCGGCCTGGCGTGGACCGTGGCGACCTTCCTGGTGGTGCCGGTACTGGCCAGCAAGGACGTCGGTCCGGTCGATGCGGTGAAGGAAAGCGTGGAGCTGCTCAAGCGCAGCTGGGGCGAGAACCTGATCGGCAACGGC
>DATNGL010000132.1:0-3100 GCA_035605895.1 Rhodanobacter sp. | reverse complement strand
CTTGAACTTGTGCGACTTCATCGCCGGGCCACCGGGAATCAGCTTGACGATCATGGTGTAGTCGTCGCGCGACTGCAGCTGGGCGCCGATGCCCTGCAGCGAGAGGCTCATGGCGATGTCGAAGTTCTCGGCCGCCTCCGGACCGAGGTAGTCGGTATGCGGGTCGGTGGATTCGGCGTACGCAGTCATGAAACTCTGGAACGCATCGGCGCTGTTGAGCTGCCTGATCCGGTCGATGTAGCCGCTGTAGCGCTTGTCCAGCGTCTTGCGGATGTCGGCATCGTCCTTGCCGGCGAGCTTGAGGCGCAACCAGTCGTTCTTGGTGCGCTTGCGCCACAGGTCGTCGGCGGCGGCCTGATCCTTCGGCCACGCGGCATTCTTGCGATCGACGTCGTAGCTCTCGTCGCGGGTCAGGTCGAAACCGTCCTTCAGCAGGCTGCGTGCATAGGTCATGCGCTGGACCGCGCGCTGCACGTAGAGGTTGAAGACCGAAAACGGCGCGGACAGGTCGCTGTTCCAGATGGCGTCGTCGAGCCTGGTCTTCAGCGGCGCGAACTTGTCCATGTCCTGCTGCGTGAAGAACACCTTGTCGCCGTCGAGCTGCTTGAACCAGGCCGTATAGATGCGCGCCGACATCGCATCGTCCAGCGGCTGCGCGTCGTAGTGGAAGCGGGTCAGGAAACGCGCGGACAGTTGTGCGGCCTGCGCCTCCTCGGGTGTCGGCTGGAGCGGCCAGGTGGCCGCCTTGCGCGGTTTGGGACCCGCACCGAGGTCGGCGGCCGACTGCGCGAACACGCAGCTGGCGGAGAGGGCAAACAGCAGGACCAGCGCGGGACGGAATTTCATGGATGCTCTCAGACTGACTCGGTGACGCCGGCTGCATGGGCCTGCAGGTCGGCATGGTAGGACGAACGCACCAGCGGACCGGAAGCGACGTGATGGAAGCCCATCGCCTCACCGGCTTCGCGCAGCGCCTCGAATTCTTCGGGAGTCCAGTAGCGCACCACCGGATGATGGTGCGGCGTGGGCTGCAGGTACTGGCCGATGGTGATCATCTCGACGTCATGGGCGCGTAAATCGCGCAGCGTCTCCAGCACCTGCTCGTGCGTCTCGCCCAGGCCGAGCATGATGCCGGACTTGGTCGGCACCTCCGGATGCTGCGCCTTGAAGCGCTTGAGCAGGTCCAGCGACCACTGGTAGTCGGCGCCCGGGCGCACCTCGCGATACAGGTGCGGCACGGTTTCCAGATTGTGGTTGAACACGTCCGGCGGGAATGCCTTGAGCACTTCCAGCGCGCGCTCCATGCGGCCCTTGCCACGGAAATCGGGGGTGAGGATCTCGATGCGGATGTTCGGGCTGGCGTGGCGCACGGCGCGGATGCAGCTGGCGAAATGCGCCGCGCCGCCGTCGCGCAGGTCGTCGCGATCGACCGAGGTGATCACCACGTATTTCAGGCGCATGTCGGCGATGGTCTGCGCCAGTCGCGCCGGTTCGAGTTCGTCCGGCGGTTGCGGGCGGCCATGCGCCACGTCGCAGAACGAGCAGCGCCGGGTACACACCTCGCCGAGGATCATGAAGGTGGCGGTGCCCTTGCTGAAGCACTCGTGGATGTTCGGGCAGGACGCCTCCTCGCACACCGTGACGAGGGAGTTTTCGCGCAGGCGCGCCTTCAACTGCTGCACGGCATTGCCCTGCGGCAGGCGCACGCGGATCCAGCTCGGCTTGCGCAAGGTCGGCACGGCGGTGTCGAAGCCGGCGCGATTCAGCGCGATCTTGTCGTTGCCAAGCTGCTTTTCAACGACGGGCACGCCGGCGACGACGCTGATCGGAATAGCCTTGGAGGAAGATGCAGACGTTTCGCTCATGTGGAAAGCTCAGACCGCTACGCGAGCGGGGAGTTCGGGAATCAGGGGAGCGGCCGGTTCGGCATCGAAGCCGAACTGCCGGCAAAACTCGCCTATCAGCACCTCTTCGACGTCCGCCAGCCGCGACGGACCGCCCAAGTCTAGCAGCTGCGTGACCGCCAAACCCTTGTAACCGCAAGGGTTGATGCGCTGGAACGGCTCCAGATCCATGGCCACGTTGAAGGCCAGCCCGTGGAAACTGCAGCCGCGCCGCACGCGCAATCCCAGCGCGGCGATCTTGGCCTCGCCCACATACACGCCGGGGGCGCCCTCGCGCCGGGCCGCGTCCACGTTCCAGTGCGCCAGCGTGTCGATCAGCGCCTGCTCGATGCGGTGGACCAGTTCGCGCACGCCCACCCCGACCCGCCGCAGGTCGATCAGCGGGTAGCCCACGATCTGGCCCGGGCCGTGATAGGTCACCTGGCCACCGCGATCGACCGGCACCACCGGAATGTCCCGCGGCGCCAGCACGTGTTCCATCTTGCCGGCCTGGCCCAGGGTGAACACCGGATCGTGCTCCAGCAGCCACAGTTCGTCAGGCGTATCGGCGGTGCGGTTGTCGGTGAACGCGCTCATCGCCTTCCAGACCGCGTCGTAAGGCTGGCGACCGAGGCGGCGGATGTTCAGCGACAACGACATGATGGACTCGCGGGGAACGGGGAACGGGGAACGGGGAACGGGGATAGTTGAGGCGTTGCGCAGGTAGTCAAGGGTGCGGGCCGAAATGGAACCAGTCGGCGCAAGGCTGCGGGGAAATCAATGTTCCCTGTTCCGTGTTGCCGCCCTTCACAGCGTGTACCGGATATCCGGGCTCTCGCGCAGCGCCCGATGCGCCGCCTCGTATTGCTCACGGCTGTCGCAACGGAAACTCACCGTGACCGAAACGAAATTCCCGCCGCCGGAATGCCGGTGCCGCACGCTTTCGTGCAGCACGTGCAAGCCGGCGCGCTCCAGCAGCTGCGGGACGTGGGTCGGCAGGTTGGCGCTGGCATTGCCGACCGCGGTGATCTCGAACTCACCGGGAAACTGGAAGCCCTTGCCGTCCCGCTTTGCCCCGCTGAAGTCGATCGGCTGCATCACTTGCCGCCCGGGGCCTGTTCGGTATTGCCCTTGTCGTGGTGGAACCACAGCAGGATGCTGTCCCACAGGCGCGAGAAGAAACCGCCCTGCGGTGCATCGTTCAGCGCAATCAGCGG
>DATNGL010000131.1:0-3083 GCA_035605895.1 Rhodanobacter sp. | reverse complement strand
GCGAGCACCTCGGCGCTGTCGCGCACGGAATCCGCGAGGCTGTCGCTGGCGGCCTCCACTTCGATGCAATACACGTGCGCCTCGCTGTCGCTCACCGATTCGCTGGAACTGGAATCGTCGCGCATGTCGGGCATCAGCGTGTCGATTTCCTCGATATGCTCGATGCCGTTCATGCCGTGCAAACCCACGATGACGGTGTCGGCGTCGGCGCGGCTGCCGATCAGGCGGAAACGGATCATGGCCATGCGGGTGTGCTCTCGTCGGTGACTGATGCGCCGATGTTGGCAAGCACGGCGCATGCAGAAAGTGATGCCGACCGTGCCGATGGGCCGGATTGGCGCGATATCATGGCGGCTTGCTAAATCCCGCATGAACGCCGATGCCCAAGACCTACGACCGCGCCTATTTCGACAAGTGGTACCGCGACCCGCGCCACGCGGTGGGGTCGGCCGCCGAATTGCGGCGCAAGGTGGCGATGGTGCTGGCGCAGGCCGAGTACTATCTCGGCCGGCCGGTTCGCAACGTGCTCGACGTCGGCTGCGGCGAGGCGACCTGGCGGGCGCCGTTGCTTGCGCTGCGTCCGGGCATCGCCTATCGCGGCCTGGATGCCAGCGAGTATGCCGTGGCACGTTACGGGCGCCGCCGCAACGTGGGCCTGGCGCGCTTCGGCCAGTTGGAGCAGCTGCGCTTCGAGGCACGTTTCGACCTTATCGTGTGCACCGACGTACTCCACTACCTGAAACCGGCGGAGATCCGTGCCGGCCTGCACGGCATCGGCGAGATGCTCGAGGGCGTCGCGTTCCTGGAGGTGTTCACCAGCCGGGATGACGTGGCCGGCGACCATCACGGCTTCGTCGCGCGCGCCCCCGGGTGGTATCTGCGCGAATTCAGCCGGGTCGGGCTGTTGCCGTGCGGTTCGCACTGTTATCTCGGGCCACGGCTGGAGCGTCACGTTGCCGCGCTGGAGCGGGCGCAATTGCCGGCGTGACGGCATCGCGGACCGCGCATCGGGCAACCTCGGAATATCCTTGTGCGCCCATTCCACGCTATCGTGCGCGGCAGCGTCCATCGGGGGAGATCAACCAGTGAACCAGACCAGCCTGTCCAGCTCGTTGCCGCGGCGCGAACTGACGATCCGCGGCATCATCATCGGCATCGTGATCACGGTGGTGTTCACCGCCGCCAACGTCTATTTCGGGTTGAAGGCCGGCCTGACCTTCTCGACGTCGATCCCCGCCGCGGTGATCTCGATGGCGATCCTGAAGGCGATGCGCGGCGCCACCATCCAGGAAAACAACATCGTGCAGACGGTGGCCTCGGCCGCGGGCACGCTGTCGGCGATCATCTTCGTGCTGCCGGGCCTGGTGATCGTGGGCTACTGGACCGGGTTCCCGTTCTGGATCTCGGCCGGCATCTGCGCGACCGGCGGCATCCTCGGCGTGATGTACACGATCCCGCTGCGGCGGGCCCTGGTGACCGACTCCGACCTGCCGTACCCGGAAGGCGTGGCCTGCGCCGAGGTGCTGAAAGTGGGTGCCGGCGACGAGGCGGCCGCGGATGGCGCGACCGCCGTGGAAACCGGTGGCGCGGGGCTCAAGGCGGTGCTGTGGGGTTCGGTCGTGTCGGCGGTCTTCTACGTGATCGTGCAGACCCGCGTGTTCGCCAGCAGCGTCACGGATTACTTCCGGGTCGGCGGCGACAAGGGCGGCACCTCCGGTTTCGATTTCGGACTGTCATTTGCGCTGTTCGCGATCGGGCATCTGGTCGGCTTGTGGGTGGGCGTCGCGATGCTGGTTGGCGCCGTGATCGGCTGGGCCTGGGCGGTACCCTATTTCACGCATCTGCACTGGACGGCAGGGGACGCCTTCACGGTGGCGCAAGCTGGCTGGAGCCATTACGTGCGTTTCATCGGCGCCGGCGCCATCGGCGTGGCGGCGGTCTGGACCCTGGCCAAATTGATGAAGCCGCTGATCAGCGGCCTCGCCGGCGCGATGCGCGCTTCGCGTGCACGCAAGACCGGCACCCTGCACGAGCTGCCGCGTACCGAGCACGACATGCCGATCGGCATGGTGGGCCTGATCTCCTTGCTGTGCCTGATTCCGATTGCGTATCTGCTGTGGCACTTCGCCGTCAACAACGGACTGGGCGGCGCCACCACGACCCTGGTGATCGGCGGCGTGGTGTTCGTGGTTCTGCTGAGTTTCGTGGTATCGGCGGTGACCGGCTACATGGCCGGCCTGATCGGTTCGTCCAACAGCCCGTTGTCGGGCATCGGCATCCTGGTGGTGGTGATCGCGGCCTTGCTGCTGGTGGTCGGGGTCAAGCCGTTCCTGCCGCCGGGTGCGGACAAGGCGCTGGTGGGGTTTGCCTTGTTCCTCACCTCGATCGTGTTCGCGGTGGCGTCGATCGCCAACAACAACCTGCAGGACCTGAAGACCGGCCAGCTGGTCGACGCCACGCCCTCGCTGCAGCAGTGGGCCCTGGTGATCGGCGTGCTGGTCGGTGCGGCGGTGATTCCGCCGGTGATGGATCTGCTGCAGCACACGTTCGGCTTCCTCGGGGCGCCGGGCGCCGATCCGGCGCGTGCGCTTGCCGCACCACAAGCTGGCTTGATCGCGGCGCTGGCGCAGGGCGTGATCACCGGCAACGTGCCATGGGGCATGATCGGCCTGGGCGCCGGCATCGGCGTGGCGATCATCATCCTCGACGAAGTGCTCGGGCTGGCGAAGAAGGGCGGGCCGCGCCTGCCGCCGCTGGCGGTGGGGCTTGGCATCTACCTGCCGACTTCGACCACGCTGATGGTGGTGGTCGGCGCGCTGGTCGGCGCATGGTTCGATCGGCGCGCCGAGCGCGAGCCGAAACCGGAAGCCACCCGCCAGCTGGGCGTGCTGCTGGCCTCGGGCCTGATCGTTGGCGAAAGCCTGCTGGCGGTCATTTTCGCGGGCGTGGTGGCTTTCAGCGGCAACGACTCCCCGATCGCGCTGGTGGGCAAGGGCTTCGAGATACCGGCGATCTGGATCGGCGGCGTGGTGTTCGCGGCGACGGTCGCCGTGCTGTACCGCTGGATCATGCGCATGGGGCGA
>DATNGL010000130.1:0-6701 GCA_035605895.1 Rhodanobacter sp. | reverse complement strand
CTTCGGCAGCGTCGCCGGCGACCTGGTGCTGACGCTCGGCGCCTGGGACGGCGTCTACCTCACCGGCGGGCTGATCCCGGTGCTGCTGCCGTGGCTGGAACGCGGCCGCTTCCGCGAACGCTTCGAGGCCAAGGGCCGCTTCCGCGACATCATGGAAAAGGTGCCGACCCAGGCGATCATGAACCCCGAGCCGGGCCTGCTCGGCGCCGCCGCGCTGGCGGTGCTGGAGTCGGGCCAATCCTTGCTGCCGCGACGCTAGGCAGCGCCCGTGCCGCGCCAGCGCGGCAGTCACCGGCTGCCACTGGCGTGCAGCCTGCGGAGAACGCGATGCCCCGCCGCGACACGGCCTTTCTGTTCGACCTCGACGGCACCCTGATCGACAGCGTCTACCAGCACGTGCTGGCGTGGAAGGAGGCCCTGGACGCCGAAGGCCTCGATATTTCCGTATGGCGGATTCACCGCAAGATCGGCATGAGCGGCGGCCTGTTCGCCAACATGTTGTTGCGCGAAACCTCCCTGCCGATCACCGGGGAGCGCCTTGATCGCCTGCGCCAGCGGCATGCCGACGCGTTCAACCGGCAGCATGCACAAGGTTCGGTGCGGCCGCTGCCGGGGGCGCGCGAACTGCTGGCCTACCTCGATGCGCAGACCATCCCGTGGGCAATCGCCACCAGCGGCCGGATGGAAACGGCACGTCACAACCTGGAGGTGCTGGGCGTGGATCCGGCGAAGGTGCCGGTGGTCACGCGCGACCAGGTACGCCATGCGAAGCCCGACCCGGACCTGTTCCTCACCGCGGCCGAACGCCTGGGCATGGACATCCGCCAGTCGCTGGTGATCGGCGACAGCGTGTGGGACATGCTGGCCGCACAGCGCGCCCGGGCATTGGGCGTGGGCTTCCTGTCCGGAGGCTACGGCCACGCGGAACTGCAACAGTCCGGCGCGTTTCGCGTGTACGCCGACCCGGCCGACCTGTTGCAGCATATTGACGAAGTGGCCGCTCGCGACTGATTCCGGGCGGCCTTCGCTGAATCACGTTCGCCTGCCACATGAAAACTTAATCACCCGCATCAGGCCCGGAGTTAGGCTGCAGCGACATCGCTTTTCCGGAGCCGTTCATGCGCCGCCTTGTCGCCAGCCTCCCGCTAGCCCTGCTGCTCGCCGCCTGCTCGCCTGCACCGGCACCCTCGACATCCGCCGCGGGGCAGAGCGCACCCGCCGACGCCGCCCTCGGCTCGGCAGCCTGGTACGCATGGGTCGATCACACCCTGGGCATCAGCAGCGACAAGGGCCATGGTCCCGATCCCGGTTCGGACGAATGGAACCAGGCGGTGCAGCGCAAGCTGGGCGAGGAGGCGCCACAATCGAAACCCGGTTCGCCGCAGTGGCAGCAATCGGTGGATGCCTTGCTGCGCACGCGGGTGCCGCCCTCATCCTGACCGGTGGTTATTCGTCGCGGCTGGCGAAGGCGGCCATCGCACACGGCCGGCGCCGTGCCAGTCGCCGGCCGCCACCGCAGGGCCTTCCCGTGCGCCGCGGATCGCCCTGGCGAGAATGGCCCGGCGAGAGTGGCACCCGGACAAACGATGCCGCAAAGTCTTGCCCGCTCAGCGCAGGGGCAGGGGCAAGCCGCAGATCGGGCAGCGTGCCGGGCGCACTCAACCCGGCGCCAGCAACGCGTCCAGGTCGCCTTCGTCGAAGTGGAGTTTTTCGCGGCTGCCGCCGCCCTCGAGCACGGCGGCGGCGAGTTCGGCCTTGCGCAGTTTCAGTTCCTCGATGCGCTCTTCGACCGTGCCCGAGGTGATCAGACGGAACACGAACACCGGCTTGTCCTGGCCGATGCGGTGCGCACGGTCGCTGGCCTGCGCCTCGGCGGCGGGATTCCACCACGGGTCGTAGTGGATCACGGTATCGGCGGCGGTGAGGTTGAGGCCCACGCCGCCGGCCTTCAGCGACAACAGGAACAGCGGCACCTCGCCAGCCTGGAAACGCTGCACCGGCTCGGCGCGATCGCGGGTATCGCCAGTAAGCGTGACGTAGCGGATGCGGCGGCGATCGAGTTCGGCGGAGATCAGTTTCAACATGCCGGTGAACTGCGAGAACAGCAGCACCTTGCGCCCTTCATCGAGCAGCGCCGGCAGCATGTCCATCAGCAGTTCGAACTTGGCCGACTCGTGCACACCTCGCGCGGCCTCCAGTTTCACCAGCCGCGGGTCGCAGCAGACCTGGCGCAGCTTCAGCAGCGCGTCCAGCACCACGATGCCGGAGTGCGCGATGCCGCGCTGCGCGATCACCTCGCGCAGTTCCTCCGCCAGCGACAGGCGCAGGCCTTCGTAGAGTTCGCGCTGGCGCCCTTCCAGTACCACGCGGCGGGTGATCTCGGTCTTCGGCGGCAACTCCTTCGCCACCTGGGCCTTGGTCCGGCGCAGGATGAACGGCGCCAACCGCAGGTTCAGGCGTTGCTGGCATTCCTCGTCGCGCTGTTTTTCGATCGGCAGCCGGTAATGACGCCGGAACGCGCCTTCGTCGCCAAGCAGGCCGGGCACGGCGAGGTCGATCTGCGACCACAGTTCGCCCAGGTGGTTTTCCAGCGGGGTGCCGGTGAGGCAGACATAGCGTGCCGTGCGCAGGCTGAGCAGGGCACGGCGCGCCTGGGTGCGCGGGTTCTTCACCTGCTGCGCCTCGTCCAGCACGATCAGCGCGAACGGCTGCTGGCGCAGCGGCGCCACGTCGCGCGGCAGCAGGGCGTAGCTGGTCAGCACGATGTCCTGGGCACCGAGCTGGTCGAAATCCTCCGCGCGTTGCGGCCCGTGCAGGGTCAACACCTTGAGTGTCGGCGCGAAGCGGGCGATCTCGGACTGCCAGTTCGGGATCAGGCTGGTCGGCACCACCACCAGCGCCGGCTGGGTCAGCGCACCGCCCTGCTTCAATGACAGCAGGTGGGTGATCAATTGCAGGGTCTTGCCCAGGCCCATGTCGTCGGCCAGCACGCCGCCGACGCCGGCCTCGGCCAGCGCGTTCAGCCAGCGCAGGCCCTCGCGCTGGTACGGGCGCATCTCGACGGTGAGTCCCTCCGGCACTGCATCGCTGGCGCGCGCGGCAGCGTCGCGCAGGCGCGCGGCAAAACCGAGCAGCGGTTCGGCCGCCTGCAGGCTGCCACCTTCCGGCATCGCCGCGACCAGTTCCTCCAGTCGACCGGCCTGCACCCGCGGCAGGTGCAGCGCCTTGCGCGGCTTCTCCAGGTATTCGGCCAGCGGCGCCAGCAGGCCGCGCAACTCCTTCAGCCGCACCGGCACGCGGCGGCGCGCGTCGACCGGTGCATACCACACCGCGTCTTCCGGCTCGTTCGCGGCGGGACTGAGGCTCAGCTGATTCTCGGTCAACGCCTGCGCCACCGCCGGCAACAGGTTGTGCCGCTGGCCATCCAGCTCGATGCCGATTTCCAGGTCGAAGGCGTGGTCATCGGTATCCTCGACCGCCTGGCCGTACCAGCGCACCGGACCCTCCAGCACCTCGAACGGGAAGCTGGGCGCGTACTCGACCAGGAAGTTCTCTTCCTCCAGCTTGGGCCGCAAGGCCAGCCAGCGCGCCGGCGTGTTGACCTCCAGCGCGCCCGCGTAGCCGGCACCGGGAAACAGCCAGGCATCCTCGGGCAAGGTTTCGGCCACGTCCCACGGCAGGCCTTCGGTGTCCACGCCGGGCGTGAGGCCGGCGCGTTCGAGCTGTTCCATCGCGGTGAGTTCTTCGGCACGGCGGCGGGTGATCTCCACCAGCTGGTCGTTGCGCACGCGGCGTACCAGCGGCTCGCCGCCACGACCGGGCAGGCGTTCGCCGGCGTAGTCGAACGCCAGCCGCGCATAACCCAGCGGCGGCGTACCGGCGGCCAGCCGGGCATGACGGGTCAGCGCGTGCAAGGTCAGCACCGGTCGAGGTGCGAGTTGCGAACGCTTGACCTCGCCGAACACCTGCGGCAACGGTACCCGCGTGGCCAGCCGGCTGTTCGGCAGGCGGTTGCGCAGGCGGCGGCCATGCTCGTGCTTCAACGGCGGCAGATCCAGCCACTGGGTTTCGTCCGTCGCCGCATCGAACAGGCCCAGGGTGGCGCGTTCCGCATCGAGATACCAAAGCGCATCGACGCGCAGCAGGCGCTGGCCGTGCGGCAGCAGCGGCAACAGGCGCTGGCTGCCGTCGGCTTCCATCTGCCAGTGCCAGTTGAGCTGGTGCGACTTGCCGCGCGACAGCCGCAAGCCGGCCAGGCCACCGAGAAAGCACGGTGCGGTATCGAGGATCTCGGCGAGCAGGGTATCGCCGACATGGCCGCCCAGGCGGGCATAGCTGCGACTCTTGCGCACGCTCTGCGGCAGGCCGAGCACGCTCGCCGCCAGGCGCTGCTCATGCGGTTGCAGCGGCGAGTGCGCCAGATGCCGGCTGTCCAGCGGCACCGGCCGGCTGTAGCGGCCATGCTCGGCCGCGGTCAGCAGCACCGGCGCCACATCCGCCCGGGCAAACGCGGCGCCCTCTTCCGGCATCAACTCCACGAAGAAACCGAGCACGCCATGGTCCTCGACCACGGCAGGCCTGGGCGCGGCCAGCAGCCGCCGCCAGGCCAGCGGCAAGGCTTCGTCGTCGCCGACCGGCACGCTGGCGGCGCGTTGCTTCTCGTCCGGTTGCTGCATCCGCATGCGTTCCGTGGCGAAGACCAAATGCCTGAGCTTAGCAGCGCCGGGGCAGGATGCGGCTGTTGTTGCGCGCGCCGGCGCGCGAACCCGCGTCGCCGGCCACGCTTCAGTCGGTGCCGAACAGGCCGTGCGGATACTCCGGCTTCTGCTCGCGCGCCATCAGCGCCTTGAGTCCGTCCACCGGCGTGACCTCGCCGTGCAGCACGGCGCGTACGCCGGCGCTGATCGGCAGGTCCAGGCCGTGCTTGGCGGCCAGCCGCGCCACCTCGTCGGCGGTGAGGATGCTCTCGACCACCTGGCCGATGCGGCGCACCGCTTCGTCGATCGCCACACCCTGGCCCAGCGCCAGTCCGAGGCGGCGGTTGCGCGACAGGTCGCCGGTGCAGGTAAGCACCAGGTCGCCCAGGCCGGACAAGCCGATCAGGGTTTCCGGGCGCGCGCCGAGGGCCACGCCCAGGCGCAGCATCTCGTTCATGCCGCGGGTGATCAGGCCGGCACGGGCATTCAGGCCCAGCTGCATGCCATCGGCGACACCGGTCGCCACGGCCAGCACGTTCTTCATCGCCCCGCCGAGTTCGGCGCCGAGCATGTCGCCACCGGAATATGCGCGCAGGTTCGGCGCGTGCAACAGGCCGGCCAGTTGCTGCGCAAAGGCATCGTCGTCCGAATGCACGGTGACTGCGCTGGGCAAGCCGGTCGCCACCTCCTTCGCGAACGACGGCCCGGTGACCACCGCCGCGGGTCGGCCCGGCAGTTTCTCGGCCACCAGTTCATGCAGGAAACGCCCGGTGCCCGGCTCGAAACCCTTGGTCGCCCAGGCGATCGCGGTGCCGGCGTCAAGCAGGGGCACCAGCGCATCCAGCATCGCGGAGAACGCATGGCTGGGCACCACGATGAGCGCGATGTCGGCGCCGCGCACGGCGGTGGCCAGGTCGGCTTCGTAGTGCAGGGCCTCGGGCAAGCTGACACCCGGCAAATAGCGTTCGTTGCAGCGCTGCGCCGCCACCTCCGCCAGCGCGCCGGCATCGCGCCCCCACAACCGCGTAGGCACGCCGTTGCGCGCGGTGAGCGCCGCCAGTGCCGTGCCCCAGGAGCCGGCGCCGAGGACGGTCAGCTTCGGCTGGTCAGGCATGCGCCGGACTCAGCTGTTCAGCGTGGCCGGAGCCTGGTCGCCACCCATTCCGCGACGCTGCTGTTCGGCGAACAGCGCGTCGAAGTTGATCGGCTGCAGCAGGAACGGCGGGAAACCGCCTTCCAGCACCATCGAGGAGATCACCTGACGCGCATACGGGAACAACAGGTTCGGACAATAGCTGCCGATGATGCCGGCCTGGTCGGCCTCGTTGAAACCGGCGATGCCGAACACCCCGGCCTGTTCGACTTCCGCCAGGTAGGCGGTGCGCTGGCCGACCGTGCAGGTCAGGGTGAGGCTGAGCACCACCTCATACAGGTCGTTGCCCAGGTCGGTCGCCTTCTGGCCCAGGTTCAACTGCACCTGCGGCTGGCTGGTCTCGTCGATTTCCTGGAAGATCTGCGGCGCATTCGGCGCCTCGAAGGAAACATCCTTCACATAGATCTTCTGCATCACCAGCTGCGGCTGACTGGCCTGGCCATTGGCCTGGTCGTTGGTGATTTCTTGTGCCATCGGGTGTTCCTCTTGAGTCTTGGGCGGTCGAGCAAAGAGACTGATTGTTCCATACATCCCCGTCCTGCGCACCCCTGAAGAGCCGGATGGGGATGCCGAAAGATTGCGTACCGCCCTGTATTTCTGCGAGAATACGCGGCTCGCCCCATGTCGACCCGGTTCTCCGGGCGGTTCGTCACGCAATACGGACCCAAGCGACCGGGCGTCGCAACATTCTCCAGCATTGCGTGGCGCACTGGCGTCGCTGGGCCGATGTCACCCTGGCTAACGGGTGGTAATCACGGCTTTCAACAAGCCATTCTTACGGAGGTCGTCATGGCCCGTGTATGTCAAGTCACCGGCAAGGGTGTGATGAGCGGCAACAACGTCTCGCACGC
>DATNGL010000129.1:0-3083 GCA_035605895.1 Rhodanobacter sp. | reverse complement strand
TCATCTTGATGTACTGGAACGACTTGCCCGCCGCGTCCGCCGCCTTGCGGTAGGGCCCGGTATCGAGCGTCCCGGCGTGGATTTCCTTGATGTGGCCGTTCTCGACGACCAGGGTGGTTTCGCCGAGCATCCTGCCGGCGGCGGGGTCGAGCAGGCGTGCGCAATCGAGCACGCTGACCTGGTCCGCGCCGGCATGGATGGAACCCGGCGCGTCGGCGGTGACGGCGCCAAGCGGCAGGCACGACAGGACGGCGGCGAACAGCAGGCGGCGATGTGCAGTCATGAGTGGGCCCTTCAGTGGCAGTGCGGTCATCCTACTCGGCCGCGTCGCGGCGTGCGCCGCCACCATCCTGGCCCTCAGGCTTGTGGCGGCGGCTCACGGCGGTCGCTGCCATCGCGGCGATCGTGTTCGTGCCGCTCGGCGTCGACATGGCGATCGTGCAAGTCTGCCGCCGAGGCATCTCCGGGCAGCAGGTCGTTCGGCGCCGCGGGTGCGTCCGGCGCGACGGTCGCATGGCCCGCGCCCGCTTCCTTGTCGCTGCCGGGGGTGATCTTGAGGATCGAATGGCGCACTTCGCGCGACAGGATCACGCGCGCGTCGCGCACCAGGTCGTCCAGCGCACTGTCGTAGTCGAGTTTGCCGTCATCGTCATTCCACACCACCTTGCGCTCGCGCAGTTTCTGGATGAAGCCGCGGAACAGCGCCTTGTCGAAGAACTCCGGGGCGGACAATTCATTGAGCAGGCTCAGTCGTTGCGCGGTGAGCGTGCACGCGTTCTCCAGTTCGGCGCCGGTCATCGTGTGCGGGCCGTTCTTGGCCAGTGCGGCGATGGTGATGTAGTAGCGTTCGAATGCCTGGATCAGGCTGCGCGCAATCACCTTGAGCTGGAACGCACTGTCTTCCTGGCCGGTACTGCGCTCCAGCGTACGTCCGTCGTTGTTGGTCTCCAGCAGGCCGCGCCGCACCAGGAAGTCGATGGTCGCCTGCAACTGCCGGTTGAAGCCGTCGCTGTCCCACGGCAGGAACAGTTCGCCCTGAATGAACGGGTAGATGATGCCGCCAAGCCGCAGGATCGCGTCGCGCGTCATCCGTCGGTTGTTGAGGAAGCAGCAGGCGATCCAGGCCGCGCTGGCCATCAGGTGCAGCACGTTGTTGCGGAAATAGCTGAGCAGCACCGCCTGCTCGCCGCCTACCGTCAGCACGTCGCCGAGCGGGTGCTGCACCCGCTGGATCCAGCCCATCTGCTCGCCGTAGGCGACGATCGCGGCGGGATTCATCGGTGTCAGCGTGATGCGATCCGAGTACGGCAGTTCTTCCACCAGCGCCTTGCTCAGCTCCAGTTGGGTCAGCAGGTCGCGCTCGGACATCGCGTGCTTTGGCGTGGCCAGCAGCGCCAGCGCCAGCAGGTTGACCGGATTGACGTCGGCGGCACGATTGATGTTGATCTGGATCTGCTCGGCAAGGCGGTCGGTGACCGCGCCCAGCCACTCCGGCTTCGCCTCGGGATCGGTGCTGCTGGAGCGCCAGTCGGGGCCGAGCGTGTCCAGCAGCGGGGTCAGCTCGATCGGTTCACCGAAGTTGAGCGCCACGTGGCCGTAGCGCTGACGCAATACCTTCAGGCCCTTGATCAGGCCGAGCAACGATTCCTTTTCCTTCGGCTTGCCGCTCAGCTCGCCGGCGTACGACTTGCCCTCCATCAGCTTTTCGTAGCCGATGTACACCGGCTGGAACAGCACCGGCCGCCGCGGTGCGCGCAGGAAGGCACGCACCGTCATCGAGAGCAGGCCGCCGCGCGGCGCCAGCAACCGGCCGGTGCGCGAACGGCCACCCTCGATGAAGTACTCCATCGGCACGCCGCGATCGATCAGCTGGGCCATGTACTCCTTGAACACCACCGAGTACAGCGGGTTGCCGCTGAAGCTGCGGCGCATGAAAAACGCGCCGCCGCGGCGCAGGATCGGGCCGATGCCCGGCAGGTTGAGGTTCACGCCGGCGGCTATGTGCGGCACCACCACGCCGGACACGTGCAGTTGATAGCTGAGCAGCAGGTAGTCGGCGTGGCTGCGGTGGCAGGGAACGTACACCACTTCGAAGCCGGGCGCGGCGGCGCGGGCCAGGTCGAAGTGATGCATCGCGATGCCGTCGTACAGCTTGTTCCAGAAATTGCGCAGCAGGAACGACACCGAGCGCACCACCGGATGCGAATAGTCGGCGGCGATCTCCAGCACCAGTTTCTGCGCCTTGCGCCAAGCCTTGGCGTGGCTGATCTTTTCCTTGGTCGCGCTGGCGGCGATCGCCGCGCGCACCGGTTCGGCATTCAGCACCGCATCGACCACGGTGCGCTTGTGCGAGAGGTCCGGCCCGATCACGGCGGCGCGGATGCGGTGGAAGTGCGTACGCAGCACCCGCGCAATCTTGCGCGTGAAGCGCTCCGGGCTGATCTCGCCGGATTCGTCCAGCACGCTGCGCAGCGACACCGGCGCGGAGAAGTGCACGACCGTATCGCGGCCGTTGAGCAGCAGGGCGAGCAGGCGCCCGAAGCGGCCGACCATCACCCAGTTCTCGGAGAACAGCACGCGGAACCAGCCGCTGTCGCGACTTGGCGCGCGACCGACATAGATCGACACCGGCACGATCTGGATGTCGTGCTCGGGCCGGCCCTCCAGCGAGTGCACCAGTTGGCGCAGGGACCCGCTGGCGGCACGCTTGCGGTTGCGCCCCAGGATCCAGCCATCGCGTCGCGTCAGCGCGAAAACCGAGCGCCGCCTGCGCGTGCCGGCCAGCGCCTGCATCGGGCTGGGCAGGCCGGCCTCCCGGCAGGCGCGCTGCAGGATCAGCGCGTCGGAGAAACCGTCGCGCTCGATCACGTAGCAGACCGCCACCCCGGGTTGCAGCAGGGCCGCCGGCTCGGCCGGGTCGCGGCGGATGCGCACCCACGGCTGCAGCAGTTGCCCGGCGAGATTGAACCACCACGGGGCGCGGCGGCGTGCGGTGGAGTCCACGGCAGGGGTAGTCGGCATCCGGCTATTCTACGCGGCCGCGCGATTCAGTCTTTGCCGGCCACGCTGCCGGCAGCCGCGGG
>DATNGL010000128.1:0-9904 GCA_035605895.1 Rhodanobacter sp. | reverse complement strand
GGGCGGCACCAGCGCGGGCGCCAGCATCCTCAGCGAGCACATGATCGCGTTCGGCAAGGAAGGCTCCTCGCCCACCGCCGGCAGCGTGCGGCTGGCGCCGGGGCTGGGCCTGACCAACCGCTTCGTGATCGACCAGCATTTCCGCCAGCGCGACCGGCTCGGCCGGCTGCTGGCCGCGCTGGCCTACAACCCGTTCGCGATCGGCATCGGCCTGGACGAGGACACCGCCGCGTTCATCCGCCCGGACAACACGCTGGAGATCGAGGGCAGCGGCGCGGTCACCGTGGTCGACGCCGGCGAGCTGCAGTTCTCCTCGATGGACCGCGCCGACGAGGATGAGCCGATCTGCCTGCTCGGCCTCAAGATCCATATCCTCACCGCCGGCGCGACCTTCAACCTGCACACGCGGCGCGCCTCCTCCGGCACGCTGGCGATCAGCAAGAACGCCCATTGAGGCAGGCGCGCCGGGCACGCGCGTGAACAGAAATCGCGGGGAGTTTCACTCAAGGCTGCCGGGCGCCCGACGCGCGGGCTGGAAGCCGCAGAAGATCGACATCCGCTTCAGTTGACGAGCCTGCGGGCTTGGGGAGTTCAGGTCATGCGCATACTCGAGCGTTCCGTTTTCGTCGGCCCATCGCTGTACGCGCATTTCCCGGTGATCCGGCTGGAGCTGGACCTGGGCGAGCTCGAGCAATGGCCGACCGGCAAGCTCGGTGCGGCGTTCGTCGATGGCCTGGTCGCCGCCTTGCCGGGACTGGCCGAGCACGGCTGCTCGTACCGCGAACCGGGCGGCTTCATCCGTCGCATGCGCGAAGGCGAGGGCACCTGGCTCGGCCATGTGCTGGAGCACGTGGCGATCGAATTGCAGAACGTCGCCGGCGAAGACGTCACCTTCGGCAAGACGCGCAGCGCCGACAAGCCGGGTGTGTATTCGGTGGTCTATGAATACGTGCAGAAGGAAGAAGGCATCGCCGCCGGCGAGCTGGCCTTGCGCCTGTTGTCCTCCCTGCTTCCGGAAGCGTTGCGCACGCGCGGCAGCGTGCCCGAGGACTGGGAGTGGACCGGTGCGCGCGACGAGTTCATCCGCTACGCGCAGCGTCGTGCGCTGGGGCCGTCCACCGCCTCGCTGGTGCGTGCGGCGGAAGAGCGCGGCATTCCGTGGCTGCGCCTCAACGAGCAGTCGCTGGTGCAGCTCGGGCATGGCAAATACCAGCAGCGCATCCAGGCCACGGTGACCGGGCGCACGCCGCATATCGCGGTGGAGCTGGCCAGCGACAAGGAGGAAACCAACAAGATCCTCGCCTCGCTCGGCCTGCCGGTGCCCAAGCAGGAACTGGTGCAGAGCGAGGAGGGTGCCTTGCGCGCCGCGCGCCGGCTCGGCGTGCCGGTGGTGACCAAGCCGTTCAACGGCAACCACGGCCGCGGCATCTCGATCCGCCTGACGACCGACGAGGAAGTCATCGAGGGCTTCAAGGCCGCGCGCGAGCATTCGCGTTCGGTGATCGTGGAGAACTTCCTCAGCGGCGACGATCACCGCCTGCTGGTGGTCAACGGCGAGCTGGTCGCGGCGACGCGGCGCACGCCGGGCCATGTGGTCGGCGACGGCGACAGCACGATCGCACAGCTGGTCGAGCTGGTGAATGCCGATCCGCGCCGCGGCATCGGCCACGAGAAAGTGCTGACCCGGCTGGTGCTCGACGCGCAGGCCGAGATGATGATGGAGCGCGTCAGCTATACCGCCGCATCGGTGCCGCAGGAAGGCGAGACCGTGTTCCTGCGTTCCACCGCCAACCTGTCCACCGGCGGCACCGCCACCGACGTCACCGACATCATCCATCCGGACAACCGCGACATGGCGGTGCGCGCGATCCGCGCGATCGGGCTGGACGTGGGCGGCGTCGACTTCCTGTCGACCAACATCGCCGAGAGCTACAAGAGCATCGGCGGCGGCATCTGCGAGGTGAATGCCGCGCCGGGCTTTCGCATGCACGTGAGCCCCAGCGAGGGCACGCCGCGCGATGCGGCCGGGCCGGTGATCGACATGCTGTTTCCGCCGGGCTCGCCGGCGCGGGTGCCGATCGCCGCGCTCACCGGCACCAACGGCAAGACCACCACCGCGCGCATGCTGGCGCATATCACCAAGATGGCCGGCTATACGCCCGGCCTGACCACCACCGACGGCGTCTACATCGACGGCCAGCGCACGGTCGAGGGCGACATGACCGGGCCGGTGTCGGCGCGCATGGTGCTGTCCGACCCGCAGATCGACATCGCCGTGCTGGAGACCGCGCGTGGCGGCCTGCTGCGCGCCGGCATGGGCGTGGCCAAGGTCAACGTCGGTGCCGTGCTCAACGTGCAGTCCGATCATCTGGGACTCAAGGGCATCGACACGCTGGAGCAGCTGGCCGAAGTGAAGCGCATCGTGGTCGAGGTGGCCACCGATTGCGCCGTGCTCAACGCCGACGATCCCAACGTGCTGAAGATGTCCGGCTACACCGATGCCAAGGTGATCTGCTACGTCACCATGAATCCGTCGCATGCGCTGGTGCGCGAGCACGTGCGTGCGGGCGGCCGCGCCTGCGCGCTGGAGGCCGGCGTCAACGGTGCGATGATCACGCTGTACGACAAGGGCAGCCACATCCCGCTGCTGTGGACGCACCTGATTCCCGCCACGCTGGAAGGCCGCGCGCTGCACAACGTGCAGAACGCGATGGTCGCCGCGTCGATGGCGTTCTCGCTGGGCATCAAGCTCGACGCGATCCGCCAGGGCCTGCGCACGTTCGACACCACGTTCTTCCAGGCACCGGGGCGCATGAACGTATATAGCGAGCACCCGTTCAAGGTGCTGTTCGACTACGGCCACAACGCGCACGCGGTGGCGGTGATGGCCGACCTGGCCGGGCGCCTCGACACGACCGGTCGACGCATCGTGGTGCTGGCCGGCCCCGGCGATCGCCGCGACGAGGACCTTGTCGCGATCGCCGATGCCGTGGCCGGCCGTTTCGATCATTACATCTGTCGCCGCGACGATGCGCTGCGCGGACGCGATGGCGACGAGGTGCCGGGCATCCTGGCGCGTGCGCTGCGCGCGGCCGGCGTGCCGGACGAGGCGATCTCGATCATCCCGGACGAGCAGAAGGCGATCGATGCCGCCTTGGGCATGGGCCGCTCCGGCGACCTGCTGCTGGTGTTCGCCGATGTGCTGGTGCGTTCGTGGAAGCAGATCATCAAGTTTCGCCCAGAGGGCGCGCCCGAGGCACGCGAGGAACGCACGCCAGCGGTCATGCAGCCGCCGGTGACCGAACCCGTGCTCGACGAGGCCAGTTTCAGCGAGCTCGGCGGACTGGTGCGCGACGAGCGCGGCGTGCGCTTCTCGCGCGAGAGTGACGATTGAGCACGCCACCCGATTTCACGCCGTTCGAGGATTCGCGTCGGCTCACCGGTTTCAACCTGTACTTCCGCGATGTCGGTGCCGTGCTGGAGACCCGTGGCATGCCGCCGGACGAGGCGGCGTTGCAGGCCTGGGAGGCGGCCGTGGAGCGGGCCTGTGACGCACTCGGCTGGCCGGCGCCGGCACGCGTGGCGCGGTCACACGCCAGCGGTGCATCGCTGGCCTTCGCCGCGCCGCTGGACCAGCTGTTCTGCGCCACCGAAGTCAACGAGTGGGCCTGGTGTTGCGCCTGCGAGGCGCAGCGCGGGCCCATCGCCGCGCGCTGGCATGCACCCGGTCATCCGGCGCTGTGGGACGAGGCGGCCGCGATGGAAACCCTGCACGCGCTGGCCGCGGCGGAACGCCAGCCGGCGCTGGTGCGGCTGGTGCGCGCGGCGGAGCAGCGCGGTCTGCCCGTGCTGATCGACGACGAGCAACTCTCGATCGGTGCCGGCGACGGTGCGGCCTGCTGGCCGCTCACGCAGTTGCCGCTGGCCGAGACGCTGGACTGGGCCTCCCTGCACGCCGTGCCGGTGGCGCTGGTCACCGGTTCCAACGGCAAGACCACCACGGTGAGACTGCTGTCCGCGATGGCGCAGGCGCACGGCTGGCGAACCGGTCACAGCTGCACGGATGGCGTGTTCGTCGACGGCCGGGCGATCGAAGCGGGCGACTATTCCGGGCCGGCCGGCGCGCGCGTGGTGCTGCGCGCGGCCGGCGTGCAGGCGGCGATCCTGGAGACCGCGCGTGGCGGCCTGCTGCGCCGCGGCCTGGCCGTGCAGCAGGCGCAGGTCGCGGTGGTCACCAATGTCAGCGACGACCATTTCGGCGAGTACGGCATCCACGACCTGGCCGGCCTGGCCGCGGTCAAGCTCACCGTGGCCAGGGCGATCGGCGATACCGGCCTGCTCGTGCTCAACGCGGACGACGACGTGCTGTCGGCGCAATCGACCGACTTCGCATGCCCGATCGGCTGGTTCGCGCAGGACGACGCGCATCCGCGGCTGCAGGCGGCGCGCGAGCGGGGCGGCGCCACCTGCGCGGTGCGCGATGGACAACTCCGTCTGTCCTGGCACGGACGGCAGCACGACCTCGGTGCCGTCGCCGCGATGCCGCTCAGCTTCGCGGGGCGTGCCCGCTACAACCTCGCCAACCTCGCCGCTGCCGCGCTCGCCGGCGCCGCGCTGGGCATCGGCGTGGAGACCATCGCCGCCAGCTTGCTGCAGTTCGGCCGCTCGCGCACGGACAATCCCGGCCGCTTGCAGCACTGGCAGTTCGGTTCGCTGCGCGTGTTCGTCGACTACGCGCACAATCCCGAAGGCCTGCATGGGCTGCTCGACGTGGCAATGGCGCAAGGCGGTGGCCGGCTCGGCTTGCTGCTGGGTCAGGCCGGCAATCGCGAAGAATCGGCGATCCGCGAACTGGCCTCGGTGGCCGCGAGGTTCAGGCCTGCGCGTGTGCTGCTGAAGGATATAGAAGGCTATCTGCGTGGCCGCCCGGCCGGCGAGGTGGCTGCCATTCTGCGCCAACAGCTGCAGGACGATGGCGTGCCCGCCGACGCCATCGGCGTGTGCCTGGACGAGGTGGCCGCCGTGCGCGACCTGCTGGCCTGGGCGCGGGCCGGCGACGTGCTGGTGTTGCCCACCCACGGCGTGGCGGCGCGCCACGCGACGCGGGCCTTGCTCGACACCTTGCAGGCGCAGGGCTGGCAACCGGGCATGCGGCTGCCGCCCGGTTGAAGTCCGCTATCGCGTCGCGCGCGGCTGCAGTGCGATGCGCACCAGGTAGACGATGATCGCCACGTTGCCGATCAGGGTGGCCAGCTTGAGCCAGCCGAAGTGGTACAGCGTCTCGTACAGCTCCAGCGGAATCAGCGAGCCGGTGGCGATCACCGTGAACCACTCGGCCCAGTGCTTGCCCAGCCACAGCCCGATACCCTCGATCCCGAACAGCACCGCATAACCCAGCGCCACCAGCCCCACCGCCTCGAACTTGCTGGGACCGAAGTCCTGCAGCAGCTCGACCAGTTTCCAGCGCAAGCCGTTGCTGTCGGCCAGCGACAGATGCTCCAGCCAGCGCACCAGCCGGTCGAAATTCTGTTCGTGATAGAAGTGGAACGCCGCCAGTGCCACCAGCAGCAGGCACGAGGTCTTGATGATCTCGTAGATCGCGATCACGCGCAGGCCGGCGTGATGCTGGCGGGGTGCGGCTGCCGCGGGGGCGTCGGTGGATTCGGGGAAGGGCATCGGCGGCAGCTGGATGGGCAGTCGCTATTGTCGCCGATCCGGGGCGGCATGGCCTGTGCGTGATGGCATGGCCTGGCGGAACCGCCAGATCATCGCCGCTGCGCGCCTTCGGCAAGGTCCCGCCGCGCAGGTGAGGCGAGTGGAGGGGACGGAGGAAATCAAACGGCGTCCGGCTGATGGTTGGGCGCCATCGAAACCCGACTGCAGCGCCGCGCCGGTCCCGCCAGGGTCGGCCGTCTGCGCGCGGCAAGCAAATCAGGAGAAAGCGCACTCTGCCCCTGAGGTTTGCCCTGCTGAGGTTCGTCAGCGGTCAATGCCCGCCAGCAGCGCCGTGAAGCGCGGGTGGTCGTGCAGCGAATCGAGTTCGCTGTCGTGCTCCATCCAGGCGGCGTCGCCCCAGCCCAGCTCCACCGCCTTTTCCAGCAGCGCGATGGCGCGGTCGGCGTCGCCTTGCATGGCGTAGAAGCAGGCGCCGTTGTACAGCACCACCGGCTCGTCGCGTCCCTGGGTCAGGGCCTGCTCGCTCATCGTGATGGCTTTCTGCTTTTCGCCGACTTGGCCGAGGTTGTTGGCGCCGATCTGCAGCGCACGCGTGTCGTGGGGGTTCAACTTGAGATGCCGTTCGACGGTGTTGAGCAGGCCCAGGCGCGCCTTCATTTCGTCCTGCTTCCGGCCGAGCGAAGCATAAGCCTGGGCCAGGAAAACCGGCGCCTGGTAGTCGGCCGGATTGACTTCCATGGCCTTCAGGTAGAGCTGGGCTGCCTTTCCGTAATCTCCCTGCGAGGAGCAGGCGAGCCCGTAGTAGTAATAGGCTTCGAAGAGATTGGGGTTGAGGGCGATCGCGGCATCGAACTCCAGCGTGGCCTCGTTGTACCGTTCGCTGATGAACATGGCCAGGCCGCGCGAGGCGTGCGCTTCGGCCGAATCCGCATCGAGCGCCAGGGCCTGTTCACTGGCCCGGTTGGCTCGCGCCGCGTTCTCGGAGCTGGCTTCGGCGTAGCGGTAAAGCATCGAGAAGGCGTCGGCCATGCCGGCATACGCCAGCGCGTATTTGGAGTCCACGGCGATCGCCTGCTCGAACATGCGGATCGCATGCTCGTAGTCGCGTCGCGCCATCGAGTACATGTAGCTGCGGCCGCGCAGGTAGTAGTCGTAGGCTTCCGGGTCGGAGGTGGCGACAAATTGCATCGCGCGGCGCTCCCTGGGCGTCAGTGTCACCTGCAGCGCCTTGACGATGCTGTGGGCGATGTCGTCCTGGATCGCGAACACGTCCTTCATCTCGCGATCGTAGGTTTCCGACCACAGGTGCGAATCGGACGCGGCGTCGATCAACTGCCCGGTGATCCGCACGTGTTCGCCGACGCGACGCACGCTGCCCTCCAGCACGATGTCGACGCCGAGTTCCTGCGCGACGGCGGGAATGCTGACCTGCCGGCCCTTGAAGTTGAACGCGGACGTACGCGAGGCCACCTTCAGTTGCGGCAGTTTGCTCAGCAGGTTGAGGATCTCCTCGGAAATGCCGTCGCTGAAGTATTCGTTGTCCGCGTCGCCGCTCATGTTGACGAAGGGCAACACGGCGATGGTGCGGCGGTCGGATTCGGGCTTCGCCATGGCCGGCGCAGGCGCTTCGACGGCCGGTGTCGCGGTGATCGACGGGGCTGCCGTCCGCGCGACGTTCGCATCGGCGTCCTTGCCCGGCGGCGACGGCGTGGTCTTCTCCACGCCGTGCGGACCCAGATCGAACATCCAGCCCATGATCACCGCGATCGGGAAGCCCAGCCCGATCAGCACGATGACCAGCTTGACCGACCAGTCCGGCAGGTTCAGCGGAGGCAGCACGGTGGAAGCCACTTCGATGATGATCCAGCCGACGACGACATAGACCACCGCCACGCGGATCACGCGACGGCGACGCAGTTCGCCGAAAAAAGCGCCGAGGGCCGATGTCGTGGCGGGTTCGCTCATGCGTCGTTCCACGCCTGTGCCGACCACCCGTCAGGCCTGGTCGTCATGGCAGCATCGGAGTGCCTGGTCGGAACCATGTCCCCTCGCACAGGTGACCCATACCGGGGCGAGTCTACTCCCGCTGGTTGCGTTAGTGACCATCCCGGGCAAGCCCCGCCTTGGCGGTGTCTCTGCAAAGCTTCGCCGCGGCGCAGGTACCCGCACTGCTGGCGCTCATTGCGTGGGTGGTGGCGTCACTATCGTGTTCTGGTCCTGCGTGATCAACCACCGCGTGCCGCGCTTGACCAGGACGAACGTGCGTATGTGCCGTTCATTCACGTGCCTTATGCCGTCGGGGCTGGTGAACGTGCTCATGCGACTGGTCACGGTCGCCACCGCCGCATCCTTGTTCGCAAGGCGCACATCCAGCTTTTCGATGTTGTCCGACACGCCGCTCAGAAACGTGCCATGCACTTCATGCAACTCCTTGAGCACCTCGGCGCGCCCGTGAGTCCGGCCGCCATGGGGATTAATGTGGTTCCAGTCCTCGGTGGTGAAAGCATCGGCATGGTCGAACCCGTGGGAGTTGAAGGCGGCGTAGAACGCCTGGACCGTCTGGCGCACGGCCGCCTCGGAACCGGGGGTTTGCGCGGGCACCATGGTGGGCAAGGCCAGCATGACGAGGGCGACGATGAGAGATTTCATGGTTTCTCCGAAGGTTCAATGGGTCCGATGCTGGAAACCTGCGGTCATCATTGACACGGGTTTTCAGGCCTTGTTTCGCCACATTCCCGGCGGTGGTCGGCTGTCCAGTCCAGCCTTCCTGCGCATTGGCCGGCAGCTTGATATCAATCGACCTGCATTCCCGCGCGCTCAACAACACCGCCCCCCGCCTCCCTTGTATCGCGCCTCCTGCCGCTCGCGGAAGAACTCCTTGTAGCTGGGCACCTTGCGCCCGGGATGATGTTCGCGCAGGTGCTTCACGTAGACGTCGTAGTCGGGCACGCCGCAGCACAGGCGGGCGGTGGTCACCGCCCACTTGCGCATGGATTGAAAGATGGCGTTCATCTCAGTTGGCCACGCTGCTCAGCGCCACGTATGGCTCCTCGTGCGCGGTGGCGTGGTTGGTTTGCCAGGCCTTGATGAGCGCGCGCAGGCAGAACAGCACCATGACCACGATCAGCGCCATGAACAGGCCGGTGAGCGCCATGTCGACATAGTTGTTGGTGACGATCTGCTGCATGGCGGCCGGGGTCTTGGCCGGAGCCAGCAACCGACCCTGCTGCAGGGCGGCCGAGTACTTGTTGGCGGCGGCGGTGAAGCTGATCGGGCCGGCCAGCTTTTCGTAGCCGGCGGTGAGCGTGCAGATGATCAGCCACAGGGCAGGAATGCCTGGCACCAGCACATAGCGCTCGCGCTTGAGCTTCACCACCACCACCGTGGCCAGCATCAGCGCGATCGCAGCCAGCATCTGGTTGGCGATGCCGAACAGCGGCCACAAGGTGTTGATGCCGCCCAGCGGATCGACCGCACCCTGATAAAGGAAGTAGCCCCATACCGCCACGCAGATGACGGTGGCCAGCAGGTTGCCGGTCCACGATTCGGTCTCCTGCAGCGGCTCGTGGATCAGCCCGGCGATTTCCTGGATCATGAAGCGGCCCACGCGGGTGCCGGCGTCGACCGTGGTGAGGATGAACAGCGCTTCGAACAGGATCGCGTAGTGGTACCAGAACGCCATCATGCCGCCGCCGGGCAGGATGTTGTGCAGCAGCTGGGCCATGCCCACGGCCAGCGTCGGCGCACCGCCGGCGCGGCTGAGGATGCTGTTCTCGCCGATGTTCCTGGCCGTCTGGATCAATTCATCCGGCGTCACCACGAAGCCCCATTGGCTGATCGTGGTGGCCGCTTCCTGCACGGTGCTGCCGATGATTGCGCCGGGTGAATTCATCGCGAAGTACACGCCGGGATGCAGCGAGGCGGCGGCGACCAGCGCCATGATCGCCACGAACGCCTCCATCAGCATGCCGCCGTAGCCGACCAGGCGCGCCTGGCCTTCGTTGGCCAGCAGCTTGGGCGTGGTGCCGGAGGCGATGATCGAATGCCAGCCCGATACCGCGCCGCAGGCGATGGTGATGAACAGGAACGGGAACAGGTTGCCGGAGAACACCGGGCCGCTGCCGTCGATGAACTTCGTCACTGCCGGCATCTGCAGCATTGGCGCGGACAGGAAGATCGCCAGCGCCAGCAGCGCGATGGTGCCGATCTTGAGGAAGGTGCTGAGGTA
>DATNGL010000127.1:0-10774 GCA_035605895.1 Rhodanobacter sp. | reverse complement strand
CGCGGCGTCCAGATGGCGCTGCAGCGGGTCGTTCACTTCCCGCCGCTGCGGGGGCGCACGTACAGGTGCTTGCCGTTGCCGATCTGGCGTTCCTCGGTATCGAACAGACCGATGCCTTTGACCAGCCCGCTGAGTTTGGCGTAGCCGTAATTGCGCGAGTCAAAGTCGGGTGACTGCTTGTTGACGTTCTGGCCAATGCGCGAGAGTTGGGCCCAACCAGTGTCGTCGTCGGAGGTGTCTTCGATGGCTTTGCGCAGCAGGTTGACGAGGCGGGTATCGCCGCGCAGTTCCTTCGCGCTGCGCCGTTGCACGCCGGCGCTGGGCTCGGCTTCGGTAGCCTGCACCAGCACTTCGGTATAGATGAACTTGTCGCAGGCGGTGCGGAACGGCTCGGGCGTCTTCTTCTCGCCGAAGCCGTAGACGGTCTGGCCCGATTCGCGGATGCGCGAGGCGAGCCGGGTGAAGTCGCTGTCGCTGGAGACGATGCAGAAGCCGTCGAATCGCGCCGAGTACAGCAGGTCCATCGCGTCGATGATCATCGCCGAGTCGGTGGCGTTCTTGCCCACCGTGTAGCGGAACTGCTGGATCGGCTGGATCGAGTGGCGCAACAGCACATCCTTCCAGCCGTTGAGGTCGGGCTTGGTCCAGTCGCCGTAGATGCGCTTGACGTGCGCCGTCCCGTACTTGGCCACCTCCGCCATCAGCCCTTCCACGATCGCGGGGCGGGCGTTGTCGGCATCGATCAGAACGGCAAGCTTGTCGTGCGCCATGGCGGGTTCCGGCTGGGAAGGGACGAAGCTGGATGGTAACGCCCATGCAAACCGAAGGGTGTGTTGCATGCGTAGGAGCCCGCTCGCGGGCGATGCTCTTGCTCTGATGCGAGATATCAAAACAAAAGCATCGCCCGCGAGCGGGTTCCTACCGGTGCGGGGTGGTGGGCGGTTATTCCTGATACGCGCCGTAGCTGCGCAGGCGCTTGTAGCGCTGGGCGAGCAGGTCGGGCAGCGGCATCGCTTCCAGCTCGTCGAGCTGGTTCAGCAGCACGGCCTTCAGGCGGATCGCCATCGAGCGCGGGTTTCGGTGGGCGCCGCCGAGCGGCTCGCGCACCAGCTTGTCGATCAGACCCAGTTCCAGCAGGCGCGGCGCGGTCATGCCCAGCGCCTCGGCGGCGTCCTTGACCTTGTCCGGGCTCTTCCACAGGATCGAGGCGCAGCCTTCCGGCGAGATCACCGAGTAGGTCGAGTACTGCAGCATGTTGGTGCGGTCGCCGACGCCGATCGCCAGCGCGCCGCCGGAGCCGCCTTCGCCGATCACGGTGCACACGATCGGCACTTTCAGTTCGGCCATCTCCAGCAGGTTGCGTGCGATCGCCTCGCTCTGGCCGCGCTCCTCGGCGCCGACGCCGGGGTAGGCGCCGGGGGTGTCGATCAGGGTCAGCAGCGGCAGGCCGAAGCGTTCGGCCATCTTCATCAGGCGCAGTGCCTTGCGGTAGCCCTCGGGGCGCGGCATGCCGAAGTTGCGGCGTACCTTGGTCTTGGTATCGCGGCCCTTCTGGTGGCCGATGATCGCCACCGGTCGCCCGTTGATGCGCCCCAGGCCGCCGACGATGGCGGCGTCCTCGGCATACATGCGGTCGCCGGCCAGCTCGTGGAATTCCTCGCAGATCACGCCGATGTAGTCGAGCGTGTACGGCCGCGCCGGATGGCGCGAGAGCTGGGTGGTCTGCCAGGAATTGAGGTTGCGGAAGATGTCGGCGGTCTTCACCTTCACCTTCTGGCGCAGGCGGGCGACTTCCTCGTCGATATTGAACGCCTGGCCCGCACCGGCATGGCGAAGCTCTTCGATCTTCGCATCCAGTTCGGCGATGGGTTGTTCGAAATCGAGGAAGTTTGGGTTCATTCGCGGCATTTCGTGGCACAGAAGCGCGTCAGTATACCGTCCTGCGGCAAAACGCGAGAACGGCGCCGTATGGCTGTGACGGACTCGACATCCGGCTGGGTGAAGGGCTGAGGTTGCGCTATCTTGCACGCCATCCGGCCTCGCTGCCCACGGAATCCGCCATGCCCGCCACACCGCCCATCGACAACGCCAAACTCGACCGCATCGTGGCCGAGGCGCGCCGCAACGCCGAGCAGCGCGAACTGGGTTATCGCGAGCGGGCGTTGAAGATGTACCCCTGGGTGTGCGGTCGCTGCGCACGCGAATTCACCCGCGCGAACCTGCAGGAACTGACCGTGCACCACCGCAACCACGACCACGACTTCAATCCTCCCGATGGCAGCAACTGGGAGTTGTTGTGCGTGTACTGCCATGACAACGAGCACTCGCGGCATATCGATCACGTGCGTGGCGGCGTGCTGGCGGTGGAAGAGGCGCCGCCGGCCACCGGCAATCCGTTTGCCGACCTGAAGGCGATGATGGAAAGAAGAAAACCGTAGGAGCCCGCTTGCGGGCGATGCTTTTGATTTGACCTTCGACCTGCATCAAAGCAAGAGCATCGCCCGCAAGCGGGCTCCTACAGGTGGTTTGCGGGGTCAGTCCTGCTGTTTGACGATGCGCAGTCGCGCGGCCTGCACGCCGGGTAGCGCGCGCACGGCGCGCAGCAGGTCGGGGATCGCGTCGACGCGCCAGTCCTCGCCGAGCTCGAGGTCGGCCTGGGCGCTGCGGTTGCGGTAACCGTGCAAGGTGACGCTGGCGCGGCCGCCCCGGTAGCCGGCCAGCGCGTGCTGCAGCTGTTCGACGAAATCCGGCCGGATGCCGTTCAATTTCAACTGCAGCAGCCGTGCGTGCTTGCGGCAGGCATCGGCCATGGAGCAGACGCTGCGCGCGCGCACCTGGAAACCCCCGCCGGAGAACTCGTCGATGCGCAGGCCGCCGTCGACGACCAGGATTTCGCCGCGCGTGAGCAGCGGCGCGACCTGCTGGTAGAGCTCGCCGAAGAAGCTCACCTCGATGCTGCCGCCGCCGTCCTCCAGCCGCACGAATGCCTCGCTGTCGCCACGCTTGCGCATGGCGGCGACCATGCCGGCGACTGTCCACGGCGTATCCGGGCCACGGCGGAAGCGGTTGTTGTCGCCGTCGTCGCTCCGGCGCGGCTTCGGCGGTTGATAGCGGTCGACGATCTCGCCGAGCGGGCAGGTCGACAGCTGTGCCAGCTCGTCCTTCCAGGGATCGGTGGGATGGCCGGACAGGTAATGGCCCAGCGTGTCGCGCTCGCCTTGCAGGCGCTGCTCCAGCGGCCATTCCGGTGCGCTCGGCAAATCGATCTCGAGCACTGGTGTGGCGGCACCCGTCGCCGCGCCGAACATGTCGTTCTGGCCGGACTGCCGGTCGCGCAGGTGCTGCTCGGCGGCCTTGATCGCGTCCGGCAACTGCAACATCAGGCTGGCGCGGTTGGGTGCCAGCGCATCCAGCGCGCCGGACAGGATCAGCGCTTCCAGCACGCGCCGGTTGAGTCTGTTCGGATCGACGCGGCGGCAGAAGTCGGCGAGGTCGGTATAGCTGCCGTTGGCGCGTTCGGCGACGATGGCCTCGCAGGCGCCGTGTCCGACACCCTTGATCGCGCCCAGGCCGTACTGGATCGTGCGAGCGCCCTGGCGCGATGCACCGGACGACATGTCGGGCTCCACCGCGACGAACATGTATTCGGAGGCGTTGACGTCGGGTGGCTGCACCGCGATGCCGAGTGCGCGCGCCTCAGTCAGGAAGGTCACCACCTTGTCGGTGTTGTCCATGTCCGCGGAAATCGTCGCGGCCATGAACTCGGCGGGGTAATGCGCCTTGAGCCAGGCGGTCTGGTACGACACCAGCGCATACGCGGCCGCGTGCGACTTGTTGAAGCCGTAGCCGGCGAATTTCTCCATCAGGTCGAAGATCGAGTCGGCCTTGTCGCCGGACAGGCCGTCCTTCGCCGCACCCTCGCGGAATTTGGCGCGCTCCTTGGCCATCTTCTCGACGTCTTTCTTGCCCATCGCGCGGCGCAGCAGGTCGGCGCCGCCGAGCGAGTAGCCGCCCACGATCTGCGCCATCTGCATCACCTGCTCCTGGTAGACCATGATGCCGTAGGTCTCCTGCAGGATCGGCTCGACGCGCGGGTCGGGATACTCCACCTCCTCGCGGCCGTGCTTGCGCGCCACGAAGCTGGGGATCAGGTCCATCGGGCCGGGGCGGTACAGCGCGCCCAGGGCGATGATGTCCTCGAAGCGGTCGGGTTTGGCGTCTTTCAGCATGCGCTGCATGCCGGCGGACTCGAACTGGAAGATCGCCACCGTCCGCGCCTTGGCGAAGACTTCGGCATAGGTGCGGGCGTCGTCCAGTGGCAGCGTCGCGATGTCCAGCGGCGGCTCGCCGCCGGCGGCACGACGTACGTTGATCGCCTTCACCGCCCAGTCGATGATGGTCAGCGTGCGCAGGCCGAGGAAATCGAACTTGACCAGGCCAACCGCCTCCACGTCATCCTTGTCGTACTGGGTCACCACGCCGCCGCCGCCGGCTTCGCAGTACAGCGGCGCGAAATCGGTGAGCGGGGTGGGCGCGATGACCACGCCGCCCGCATGCTTGCCGGCGTTGCGGGTGAGGTTTTCCAGTTTCAGCGCGAGGTCGATCAGCGCGCGGGCCTCTTCGTCCTGCTCGTAGGCCTCGCAGAATTCCCTGACGACGCGATCGGTTTCCTTCTTCGACTTCTCCGAGCGGCCGAGTGCATCGGACAAGGTGAGGTCGAGCGGCCGCGGCGGCACCATCTTGGCCAGCCGGTCGACCTGGCCGTACGGCATGCTGAGCACGCGGCCGGAATCGCGCAGCACGGCTTTCGCCGCCATCGAGCCATAGGTGATGATCTGGCTGACCTTGTCGCGACCGTACTTGCGCGCGACGTAGTCGATCACCTCGTCGCGCCGATCCATGCAGAAGTCGATGTCGAAGTCGGGCATCGACACGCGTTCGGGATTGAGGAAGCGCTCGAACAGCAGGTTGAACTGCAGCGGATCGAGGTCGGTGATCTTCAGCGCCCAGGCGACCAGCGAGCCGGCGCCGGAACCGCGGCCGGGGCCGACCGGGATGCCGTGTTGTTTTCCCCAGTTGATGAAGTCCGCGACGATCAGGAAGTAGCCGGGGAACTTCATGTCGATGATGACATCGAGCTCGCGTTCCAGCCGCGCCTCGTAGTCGGCCAGGGTGTGACCTGCAGCCAGCGGCGCACTGGCCAGGCGCTCGCGCAATCCCTGCCGCGAGAGTTCGCGGATGTGGCTGTTGAGGTCGTGACCTTCGGGTACCGGGAAGTCGGGCAGGTAGTAGGTGCCGAACTTCAATTCGAGATTGCAGCGCCGCGCCAGTTCGACGGTGTTTTCCAGCGCCTCGGGCAGGTCGGCGAACAGCGCCGCCATCTCCCCGGGAGTCTTCAGGTATTGCTGGTTGCTGTAGTCGCGCGGGCGTTTCGGATCGGCCAGTACGCGGCCCTGGTTGATGCATACGCGGGCTTCGTGGGCGTCGAAGTCGTCCTGCGTGAGAAAGCGCACGTCGTTGCTGGCCAGCACTGGCAGGCCGAGTTCGGCGGCCAGCAGCAGCGCGGCGTCGTTCCAGTTTTCCTCGCCGTCGCGGCCGCAGCGACCGAGTTCCAGGTAGAGCCGGTCCGGGAACAGTCGCGCCAGCGGGCGCAGCCTTGCCAGTGCGGCGGCGCTGCCCTGGTGCAGCGCAACCCGTGCGATCTCGCTGTCGCGCCCGAGCAGGGCGATCAGGCCGGTGCAGGCATCGCCCTGCAGCCAGCCGGCATCGACCAGCGGCCGTCCGCCGTGCTGGCCCTCCTGCCAGGCGCGCGAGACCAGTCGCGACAGGTTGAGGTAGCCGTCGCGATCCTGGCACAGCAGGGTGAGCCGCCATGGCCGCGGATCGTCGGGCGCTGCGACCTGCAGGTCGCAGCCGCAGATCGGCTTGATGCCGGCGGCGTGGCAGGCCTTGTAGAACTTGACCAGCGCGAACATGTTGCATTCGTCGGTCAGCGCCACCGCCGGAATGCCGTCGCGCACGCAGGCGGCGACCAGCGCCTTGATGCGGATGGTCGAATCGACCAGCGAGTATTCGCTGTGCAGGTGCAGGTGGGTGAAGCTGACGGTCATGCAGATCTACGCGCGGGATTCCCGCAGGCTACCCGGCGCTGCGTGCAGCGGCAAGATTGACTTGTGCGAGGTTTGCGCGAAGCGCGTGGCGGCCGCATTCGCCCCCGATCGATCAGTGGGTGGCGAGCGCCTTGGATTCCGGTGCCGGTTCGTTGAGCAGGACGTTGATCTCGGCGATCAGGCTGTCCAGCATGTCCTCGCCGTAACCGACGTGGATGTTCGCCACGCTGCCATCGCGGTGCAGCATGACCATCACCGGAATGCCTCCGGCGGTACCGTAGGGGGCACCGACCTTGCCGGTGCGATCCCAGCTGATCAGCAGGTTGGGCAGGCGCTTGCGCAGGACGCGCACGCTGTGCCGGAAGGTGTCGTGATCTTCGCGGTAGTCCACCGCCACGACCTGCAACGGCAGCTTGCGTTCGGTGGCCAGTGATTGCAGGCCGGCCAGCACCGGCATTTCCTTCATGCAGTAGCCGCACCAGGTCGCCCAGAAACTGATCACCACCACCTTGCCGTGCAGCGACGCCAGGCTCACCGCCTGCCCGTCCAGGGTCGTGCCCAGCGGATCCGGTGGCGTATCGCCGGGCTTGAGGCCGGCGTTGGCGGCGAAACAGCAGAGCAGTGCCACGAGGGCGAAACCTGTCCGGCGCATGTCATTCCTCTGGTTTGCCACGCTGGTCGGGGTAACAGTGTGCCTGATAGCCGACGGTCTGCAACAGATGGGGCAACTCCGGCAGTGTGGCTGGCCAGCTCGGCGCCGCCGGCTGCATCCCGCACATGAAATATTTCGCGGCCGACGAATTCGGTGATCTGATGGGGGTGCTGGCGTCGGGCATTTCCCGGGCATCGCCGGGCAGGCCCAGGGTGACCCGAGCCAGGCCGGCGCTCGCCATGCCGTTCAACGAACGTGAAAGCGCTCGTCGCGGGGGGACTGGAGATAGTGCTCGAGACCCTGCACCCGCAGCGACTGCAGGTCGTAGTCGGTGTGCGTGGCTTCCGGATCGCCGACTTCGGCAACTTGCTCCCCGCCCAGGCGGGTGACGGCAGGTATCGTTGGCACGGTTGCGTGCTGTTCTTTCAGGATCATGGCCCGGTTCCTCGCAAGCTGGCGTCCGTGCCGATGGCGGATTCCCCGCTACAGGGGATGCCTTCGTAACGGAAAGGGTTGCCATGACGAATGGGCCATGCGGCCGCCCGTCGCCAGCAGCGATCAACGGCATGCCGCGGGAAGTCAGAACAGGCGGGCCTGATCCAGCAACACACGTACCGGCGCAAAGCTGCGCCGGTGTTGCACGCATGGCCCCAGCCGTTGCAGCGAGGCCAGATGCGCCGGGGTCGGATAGCCCTTGTGGATGGCAAAACCGTAGCCCGGATGCACGCCGTCGAGTTTCACCATCAGCCGATCGCGGGTGACCTTGGCCAGGATCGAGGCGGCGCTGATGGCGGGCTCCAGCGCATCGCCGCCGACGATCGCGCGGCCGCGGCAGGGCAGGTCCCTGGGCAGTTTGTTGCCGTCGATCAGCGCCTCGTGCGCGGCCGGAGAGAGACCGGCCACGGCACGGCTCATGCCGGCCATGGTGGCCTGGAAGATGTTCAGCCGGTCGATTTCCTCCGGCTCGACCAGCACGATGCAGTACGCCAGCGCGCGTTCGACGATCTGCGGAAAGAGCGCCTCGCGGCGTGCCTCGCTGAGCTTTTTCGAGTCGTTGAGCCCGGCGATCGGTCGCGCCGGATCGAGGATCACCGCCGCCACCGCCAACGGTCCTGCCAACGGGCCGCGGCCCGCCTCGTCGACGCCGGCCGTGAGTGCGATTTTTGCGTTTGCCTCCTCTCCCCTCCGGGGAGAGGATTGAGGTGAGGGGCGGGTGCTCGCGAAAAACTCAGCCACCGGTCGGCTCATCGCCGTCAATCAGCTCGGCAATGGCGGCCGCGGCGCGATCGCCTGCATGGCCGTCCACGCCGCTGCGCAAGTCCCGATGCAGTTGCTCGAATGCCGCGACGATCGCGCCGCGCCGCTCGCTGTCCTTGAACAGGTCCAGCGTGGCGCTGGCCAGGTTGCCCGCGGTGCAGTCGTCCTGCATCAACTCGGGTACCGGCAGGCCATCGCCCAGGCCGCTGGCGCGCGCCAGGATATTGGGCAGCGAATACACGTCGGTCTTGAGCATCTTCAGCGCGCGCGCGATGCGATAGCTGGTGGGCGAGACGCGGTAGCCCACCACCATCGGCCGCTTCGCCAGCATCGCTTCCAGCGTGGCGGTGCCGGAGGCCAGCAGCACCACGTCGGCGGCCAGCATCGCTTCGTGCGCGTGGCCGTCCAGCAGCCGTGGCGCCGACTCATCGGCAGGCTTTGCGGCGAGCAACTCCCGCAGCCGCGCATGCACCCGCGGATTGGCCGCGGGAACCACGATGCGCAGCCCCGGCAGCGCGGCGGCGACCCGGCTGGCCGCCTCCAGAAATATCTGCCCCAGCCGGTTCACCTCGGACAGCCGGCTTCCCGGCAATACCGCCAGCACGGGTGCCTGTTGCGGCAGCTGCAGCACGTCCCGGGCGCCGACGCGATCGGCGACGAGGGCAAAGCGGTCGGCCAGCGGGTGGCCGACGAAGCGCGCGTCGATGCCGTGCTTCGCGTAGATCGGCGGTTCCATCGGGAACAGGCAGAGCACGCGATGGGCGCTGCGGCCGATCTTCCCGGTACGCTTTTCGCGCCAGGCCCAGACCGAGGGACTGACGTAGTGCACAGTGCGCAAGCCCGCCTGCTTGAGCCGCTGCTCCACGCCGAGGTTGAAATCGGGCGCGTCGATGCCGATCACCACGGCGGGCCCGGCCTGCAGCAGCCGCGCGACCAGCGCGCGGCGCAAGCGCAGCAATCGCGGCAGATGGCGGATCACCTCGCTGAAACCGAACAGCGAGAGTTCGCGGATGTCGTACCAGGATTCGAAGCCTTCGCGCTGCATGCGGGCGCCGCCGATGCCGACGAATCGGGCCTGCGGATAACGCTGGCGCAGTGCGACGATCAGGTCGGCGCCAAGCTGGTCGCCGGAGTCTTCGCCGGCGAGAATGGCGATGAGCGGAGCGGTGCTGGAGACGTCGATGTCTTGCATGTCGTCTCCTACGGGAGGTTGGAGCGAGCGCGCACGTTTGATTTGCCGACATGTGCCGCGCACATGTCAGCGGGCCAACGAGCGCTCGCTGTGATCGAGGAACTCCAGCATGGCGCGCACGTCCTCGCTCTCGCGGGACTGTTCGGCCAGCTTTTCGCGCGCCTCGGGCAGCGACAGGCCGGCCATGTACAGCGTGCGGTAGGCGCGTTTGATCGCGGTGATGCGGGTGCTGTCGAAGCCGCGGCGCTTCAGGCCCTCGCTGTTGATGCCGCGTGGCCGGCCTTGCTGTTCGTTCGCCATCATCACGAATGGCGGCACGTCGCTGCCAACCAGGCAGCCCATGCCGATGAAGGCGTGCGCGCCGACCTTGCAGAACTGGTGCACGCCCGAGTAACCGGACAGGATCGTCCAGTCGTCGATGTGCGCGTGGCCGGCCAGCGCGGAGTAGTTGGAGAACACCACGTGGTTGCCGACCTGGCAATCGTGGGCGATGTGCACGTAGGCCAGGATCAAGTTGTCGTCGCCGACGCGGGTGGCGCCGCCGCCGCCGCCGGTACCGCGGTTGATCGTGACGAATTCGCGGATCAGGTTGCGGTCGCCGATGACCAGCTCGGTGTGTTCGCCGGCGAATTTCTTGTCCTGCGGATCACCGCCCAGCGAGGCGAACTGGGCGATGCGGTTGTCGCGCCCAACCCGGGTGGGACCTTCGATCACCACGTGCGGGCCGATCACCGTGCCGTCGCCGATCTCCACCTCGGCGCCGATCACGCTGTACGCGCCGATGCTGACATTGGCGCCGATGACGGCGGACGGGTCGATCACGGCAGTGGGATGGATCGGGCTGGCGCGGTTCATCTTTCGGACCTCGCGGCACACATCAATTCGCAGCTGGCCACTTCCTTGTCGTCGACCATGGTGCGCGCCACGAACAGCCCCATGCCGCGCACCAGCCGTTTCTGGCTTACCTCCAGCCGCAGTTGGTCTCCCGGCACCACCGGCGCATTGAAGCGCGCGTTGTCGACCTTGACGAGATAGAACAGCGGGCTGCCCGTGTCGCCCTTGAGGCGTCGGCTGAGCTGGGTCAGCAGGCCTGCGGCCTGTGCCATCGCCTCGACGATCAACACGCCGGGCATGACCGGATGGCCGGGGAAGTGGCCCTGGAAGAACGGCTCGTTGATGGTGGCGTTCTTGATCGCGACCACGCTGACGTCGGGGACGATCTCGATGACGCGATCCACCAGCAGGAATGGATAGCGGTGCGGCAGCAACTGCTGGATCTGCTCGACGTTGATCGGCAGGGTCATGGCGCCGACTTTTTCATTCATGATTGCTGTCCTTCTCCAGCGCCGACAATCGGCGCGCGTACTCGTCCAGATGCTTGAAGCGTGCCGCGTTCTTGCGCCACATCCGGTTCTCCTGCAACGGGGTGCCGGATGAATACTCGCCCGCTTCGCGGATCGAGTGGGTCACCAGGCTCTTGGCCGTAATGGTAACCCGGTCGGCCAGTTCGAGATGACCGAGCACGCCGGCGTTGCCGCCGATCATGCAGTAGCGGCCGATCTT
>DATNGL010000126.1:0-14053 GCA_035605895.1 Rhodanobacter sp. | reverse complement strand
TACCAGTCGATCGGCCCGGCCAACAGCGACGGCCGCGTCATCGGCGGCAAGAACCTGCTGGTCGCGAGTACCGAGGTGGAGCATTACTTCACGCGCAACTGGGGCATGGCGGCCTTCGTCGACGCCGGCAACGCGTTCAGCGGTACCGATTACCGGCCGAAGATCGGCGCCGGCCTGGGCTTGCGCTGGCGCTCGCCGGTGGGCCTGATCCGGATCGATTTCGGCACCCCGATCCGCGACTCGCGCAACCACGGCATCGAACTGCACGTGGTGATCGGACCGGATCTGTGACGAACCATGGGAAATCGGGATGAATCCACACGGTATCCACACGATGGCGACGGGAGCACGCTGAACACATGAAGTGGGTCAAGCGCATTGCCATCGCATTTGCCGTCCTGCTGCTGGTCGTGGCGGCCGCACTGTGGTGGCTGCTGGGCAGCAACGCCGGTCTCCGCTTTGCACTGGCTCGGGCGCAGGCCGCCACGGATGGCGCACTGCACGTGCAGCAGGCGCAGGGGCGTTTGATCGGCCCGCTGGATCTCGCCGGGGTGCGCTATGACGACGGCAAGGGCCTGGTTGCCAACGTGGCGAAGCTTCACCTGGATCTGCGCTTCTGGCCGTTGCTGGCCAGGCGCGTCCATGTACTGGCGCTGCAGGCCGATGGTGTCGAGGTCGCGTTACCCAGGTCCGCTCCCGAAGCCACCTCGAACTCCGCAGGCTTCTCGCTGCAGCCGCCGGTCGAGCTGATCCTCGATCGCGTCCACGTCGGTACGGTAAAGGTGACCCGGGACGGCCGCCCCCTGTTCGTCTCCAGCCAACTCGACCTGGCCGGCAGCTGGACCCGGCGCGGCATCGAACTCAGCCGGCTCGCCCTGCAGGCGCCGGACGGCCACGTCGATCTCGCCGGCACGCTGGCGCTCGGCAGGAACTACCGGGGCGACAGCAAGGCCGGCTTCGCGTGGAAGGTCGGCGGCACCGACTACGCCGGCAAGCTCGTCGCGCACAGCGACGGCAAACAGGCGCATCTCGGGCTCACGCTCAGCGCGCCGACCGTCGCGCAACTGCAACTGGATCTGAGCCAGGGCGGCGACCACGCCTGGACCGGCAAGCTCGATGTGCCACGTTTCGACCCGAAGCCGCTGCTCGGTGACAGCTCGCTGAAGGCACTGGCGCTGGCCGTGCAAGGTCATGGCGACCGCTACGGCGGCACGCTCGATGGCCGGCTCGACCTCAACGACTACCAGCTGTTGCTGCAGCCGTTGCGCGCGCGGTTCAGCCACGACTTCAACACGCTGAAACTGGAGCAGCTCAACCTCGGCTCGCCGCAGATCAAGGGCAGCGTCGCCGCCAGCGGCGTGGTGCAGCTCGACGCGAAGCCGCTCAGCGCCCGGCTCGACATCCAGTGGAACGATCTGCTGCTGCCGCAGGAGCTGGCCGGCCAGGCGCTGGCCAGCCACGGCGTGCTCAAGGCCAGCGGCACGGCCGACAAGTATCACGCGGAGGGCGATGTCGAGATCGGGCCGCCCGGCAAGCTGGCGAAGCTGGCGCTGAACCTCGACGGCACCGCGCAGCTGATCACCCTGCACACGCTGGCGTTGAAACAGCCGCAAGGCGAGGTGCAGGCGAATGGCACACTGACCCTGCAACCGGGCTTCGCCTGGCAGGCCGAGGCCCGCGCCAACCGCTTCGATCCCGGCCAGCTGTTTGCCGGCTGGAACGGCGTGCTGGATTTCGACATCGCCAGCCACGGCTCGCTGCCGAAGGCTGGCCCCGACGCCACGCTGGAAATCCGCAAGCTGGCCGGCAAGCTGCGCGATCGTGCGGTCGGCGGCAACGGCAAGCTGCACCTGTCATCGAACGAGGTGATCGACGGCCAGCTCGAACTCGCCTCGGGCGGCAGTACGGTGAAACTGGATGCCAAACCCGGTGCCGAAAACAATGCCGATCTGCAACTGGCGATCGCCTCGCTTGGCGACTGGCTGCCGAATGCCGGCGGCCGTCTGGACGGCCATTTCAACATCCGCGGCAAACAGCCAAAACTCAGCATCAATGGCCAGCTGCATGGCCAGTCGCTGGTGTGGCAGCAACAGAAGGCGGACTCGCTGCAACTGATCGTCGGCCTGCCCGACATCAGTCGTCTGGCCGGCAAGCTGGATCTGCAAATCAGTAACGTGTTCCTGCAGGGGCTGACGTTCCAGCACATCAACCTGCTCGCCGAAGGCAGTCAGGGCGATCATCGACTCAACCTCGACGCGCGCGGCACCCAGCTCTCCGGCAAGCTGGCCCTGCACGGCGCGCTGAAGGGCTCGGCATGGAACGGCACGCTAGCCACGCTCGAGCTGGAGCCGCAGGGGATGCCTGGCTGGCGCCTGCAGCAACCGTCGCAGCTGAGCTACAACGACGGCGCGATGAGCCTGTCCGAACTCTGCCTCAGCGCCGGCGATCCGCAGCTGTGCGTGGCGGCGAAACAGGACAAGCCCGGCAATCTCGACGCCAGCTACCGGCTGCACGCGCTGCCGCTGGCGCTGCTGCTGAACGCGGCCGGCGACGCCGAACTGCCGGTGCGCGCCGACGGCACGCTGGAAGGCGACGGAAAGATTCACCGCAGTGCCACCGGTGTACTGAGCGGCAGCGCATCGATCAGCTCGGCACAAGGCAGCATCACCTACGCCGATCGCGCGGATGCGCCGCTGCTGCGCTACGACCAGCTGCGCCTGAATGCCGAGCTCTCTCCCGCAAGCCAGCGCATCGACGTGCACGGCGGCCTCGACGACGGCGGCCATCTGGACGGCCAGATCACGATCAGCGGCGCGCAGCAGACACTGGGCGGCCAGCTCGATCTGCGTTTGAACAACCTCGCCTTCATCGAGCTGTTCAGCAGCGAAGTGGCCAACGTCAAGGGCGGTGCCGACGGCAACTTCCGTTTCGCCGGCACGCTGAAACAGCCGGCGATCACCGGCCAGGCCAACGTCCACGAGTTCGCCGCAGAAGTACCCTCGGCCGGACTCAAGCTGAGCCAGGGCCGCCTCGGCGTCAGCACCAGCGACGCTCGCCAATTCCTGGTCAACGGCAGCGTGCAATCCGGCAAGGGCACGCTGGCAATCGACGGCACTGCCGGCCTCGGCGCCAATGCGCAGACCGCGATCACGCTCAAGGGCAGCCAGTTCACCGCCGCCGACATTCCCGCTGCGAAAGTGGTGATCTCGCCCGACCTGACCGTGAGGCAGGATGCCAAGGGCATCGACATCGGCGGCGGCCTCGGCATCGACAGCGCCGACGTGAATGCCGAGAAGCTGCCGGGCGCCGGCGCGACCAAGGCTTCGCCCGATGTCGTGGTGATCGACCAGAAGCAGCAGGAACAGGCCGCCAGCAAGCTGCCGATCAGCGCGCTGGTCAAGGTCGATCTCGGACGCAAGGCGCACATCGTCGGCATGGGCCTGGACGGCCGCGTGAGCGGCCTGCTGACGGTGGTCGAACATCCCGGGCGCGCCACCGTCGGCCAGGGCCAGTTGACCGTCAACGGCACCTATCGCGCCTATGGCCAGAACCTGCAGATCCAGCGCGGCCAGCTGCTGTTCGCCAGCACGCCGATCGACAACCCCGGACTGAACATCCGCGCGGTGCGCAAGCTCAACCCCAACGCCACCATCGACGAAGGCCAGGAAGTGGGCCTGTACGTGTCCGGAACCGCGCAGCGACCGATACTCACGGTGTTCTCCAATCCGGTGATGGAGCAATCCGACGCGCTTTCCTACCTGATCACCGGCAAGCCGTTGTCCGAGGTCAAGGGCGGCGAAGGCAGCATGGTCAGCGCGGCGGCGCAGGCGCTGGGCTCGGCCGCCGGCGACCTGCTGGCCAAGCGGATCGGCTCCAAGCTCGGCGTCGACGAGATCGGCGTATCCAGCAACGAAGCACTGGGCGGCAACTCGGCGTTCACCGTCGGCAAGTATCTTTCTCCGCGGCTGTATCTCAGCTATGGCGTGGGCCTGTTCGAGCCGGGCGAGGTGATCACCTTGCGCTACCGCTTCAGCAAGCGCTGGAACTTCGAGGCCCAGCAGGCCACCGAATTCAGCCGCGCCAGCCTGAACTACCGGCTGGAGAAATGACGGTCGTGCTCGCTACGCGGGCGCCAGCCTTCTAGAATGCGCAGTCTGCGGCAGCTCTCGTCGCATTGATCCGGGAAGCCATGCGCCTCTACCTGCAAACCGTGCCCGGCAGTGCCGATGCACCCCGCTACGTCCAGATCACGCTGGAGCAGGACCTGCTCGGCGGCTGGACGCTGTATCGCGAATCCGGCACCCAGGGCGGCCGCGCCAGCCTGAAGCGCGAGCAGTTCCTGGAACGTGACGAGGCGATCACCGCCTTCGAGAAGGCCCGCGATGCCCAGCTCAAGCGCGGCTTCCGCGTGATGTTCGCGCAGGGCCAGGAAGGCCCGTACGGGCGCTGACGCCCCACCACCGGTTGATGACCATGCCCGATGTGTTGAAGAACGACCGCCTGCTGCGCGCGCTGCGTCGCGAGGCCACCGACACCACGCCGATCTGGGTGATGCGCCAGGCCGGCCGCTACCTGCCGGAGTACCGTGCCACGCGCGAACGCGCCGGCAGCTTCATGGGGCTGGCGCAGAACCCGGAATTCGCCTGCGAAGTGACCCTGCAGCCGCTCGAACGCTTCGAGCTGGACGCGGCGATCCTGTTCTCCGACATCCTCACCATTCCCGATGCGATGGGCCTGGGCCTGTCGTTCGCCCAGGGTGAAGGTCCGCAGTTCGCGCGGCCGGTGCGCAGCGCCGCCGACATCGCGAGACTCGCCGTGCCCGACATGGACGGCGAGCTGCGCTACGTGATGGATGCCGTGCGGCTGATCCGCCGCGAACTGCACGGCCGGATTCCGCTGATCGGCTTTTCCGGCAGCCCGTGGACGCTGGCCTGCTACATGGTCGAGGGCGCCGGCTCGCGCGACTTCGCCACGCTCAAGGCGCTCTGCTGGAACGAGCCGAAGCTCGCCCACCAACTGCTCGACACCCTGGCCCGGTCGGTCGCCGCCTACCTGATCGCGCAGGCCGGCGCGGGCGCGCAGGCGCTGATGATCTTCGATACCTGGGGTGGCCTGCTCGGCCCGGCGCCGTTTCGCGAATTCTCCCTGCGTTACATGACGCAGATCGTCGCCGCCCTGAACGCCGACCCGGCGTCGTGCGAGCTGCCGGTGGTGCTGTTCTCCAAGGGCGCGGGCGCGCATCTGCGCGACATGGCCGATACCGGTTGCGCGGCGCTCGGCGTCGACTGGACCATCGATCTCGCCGACGCGCGCCGCGCCGTCGCCGGCAAGGTCGCGCTGCAGGGCAACCTCGATCCGGCGATATTGCGCGCCAGCCCGGAGGTGATCCGTCGCGAGGCGCGCGTGGTGCTCGACAGCTACGGCAACCATCCCGGCCACGTGTTCAACCTGGGCCATGGCATCACGCCGGAAGTGGATCCGGAATGCGTCAAGCTGCTGGTCGACGAAGTGCACGCGTACGGGCGTACGCTGCGCGCCGGCTGATCGCCTCGCTGCCGGAGCGCGGCGAGGACTCGCATCGACCAACCGGCCGCGGTCGATTGAACCCGCTCAGGGCTTGCCGGCGAAGGCGTGATCGAGCCAGTCGTGCATCAGCCGATAGCTGCGCGCCGCGGCAGCCGCGTCGTAGCGGCAGCCGGGCGAATGCTCGTCGACCTCGGTGAAGCAGTGCACCGCGTGGCCGATCACCACGAACTCCCAGTCGGCCGGGCTGCCGCGCATCTCGTCCATGAACTTGTCGGCGTCCGGCATGGTGCCCTTGTCGTCGGCGCCGTTCATGGCCAGCACGCGGGCCTTGATGTCTTTTGCCAGCGCCGGATTGTCGGTGGCCAACCCGCCGTGGAACGAAACCACCGCCGCCACGTCGGCGCCGCTGCGCGCCAAGTCGAGTACCGCCGAGCCGCCGAAGCAGAAGCCGATCGCGGCCAGCCTGGACAGGTCGATCGGCGCGCTGCCGGCCTGCGCCTTCAGCTGATCGAGCGCCGTGTCGATCCGCTTGCGCATCAAGGCACGATCACCGTACAGCGGCTTCACCGCGGCCTGCGCCTGCGCGGCGTTGCCCTGCTGCGGACGCACGTTCGCGCCGTACATGTCGGTGAGCAGGATCACGTAATCCTTGCCGGCGATCATCTCGGCCTTCTTCACGGCGGCATCGTTGATGCCGTACCAGTTCGGCACCATCACCAGGCCTGGGCGCTTCGCCGTAGCGGCATCGTCGTAGACAAGCACGCTGTGAAAGCGTATGCCATCCATCGTCCATTCGACCGGGCGATGCACCATCTTCGCCTGCGCGGCGAAGCTTGAAACGGCCAGCAACAGCAGACAGCAGAACCGGGCAATGCGCATGACGGCTTCCTCCGATCAGGTTGGTGCAGCGTCTCCGCGCCAGCGCGGAGGGGGAACGCTAAAGCCCGGCCGCGTGCTCCGCGATGCGTCGCTTGAGCGGCGCGCAGCGATCGAGCAGGCGCACGCCAAGCGCACGCGCGGCGACCAGCGGCGGCGACTGCCAGGCGTACATGCGTGCCAGCGCATCGAAGCCCAACGCATCGAGCGTATCGGCACTGCGCCGGCGCCGCGCATAGCGACGCAGGACATGGGCGGCGCCGATGTCCTGCCCGGCAGCGCGCGCCGCCAGCAGCGTGTCGCGCAGTTCGGCGACATCGCGCAAACCCAGGTTGACGCCCTGCCCGGCCAGTGGATGCACCGCGTGCGCGGCATCGCCGAGCAGCACGAAACGCTCGGCGTTGTAGCGCTCCGCCAGTTGCAGCTTCAACGGGAACCCGACACGCGCGGTGGTGCGGGTGATGCGGCCCAGCCGGAAATCGCTGGCCACGCCCAGTTCGTCGCGAAACGCCCGGTCGTCCAGGGCCAGCACCCGTTGCGCCTCGGCTTCGGGCAACGACCACACCAGTGAGCTGCGACCGTCGGCCAACGGCAGCAGCGCCAGCGGCCCGCTGCGCAGGAAGCGCTGCCATGCGGTGTTTCCATGCGCTCGCTCGGTCGCCACGTGCGCCACCACCGCACGCTGCGCGTAGTCGCGCCCGCGCGTGCCGATACCGGCCAGCTGGCGCAGCGGCGAGGCCGTGCCATCGGCGGCGACCAGCACCGCCGCGGACAGGCTCCCGCCATCGGCCAGTTGCAGCTGGATGCGATCCTCGCCCGCCTCGAAGCCGGTGACTTCGGCCGGACACAGCTGGCGCACGCCGCACATGGATGTGCCAGTGCTGCGAGCGCAGGATGCGCTGGAGCTGCCGCCTGCTTCGGCCAGGGCCTGCCACAGAGTCCACTGGATCAGGCTGTTCTCGACGATGTAGCCAAGCCCGGTGCGCCCTTCGCCGGCTGCGTCGAAATCGATCGCGGCCCCGCTCTCCGCATCCCATACGTGCATGTGCGTGTAAGGGCCTGCCCGTGCATCGCGGATGGACGTCCAGACGGCCAGTTCGTCGAGCAGGGCCAGCGACGACGGGGCCAGCCCGACCACGCGCAGATCCAGCTCGTCCCGTGCGCTCCAGGCCACCGGCGCGCGCGCTTCCAGCAGCGCGACACGGAATCCCGCGCGTGCCAGCGCCAGGGCAGCGGCCGCGCCGACCATGCCGCCACCGACCACGGCCACGTCCACAGCCGGAGCGCGGCGACGGGTGGAGAGTTCACTGGCGCGGGCATTCATGGCAGGCGCTCCAGTATCGCCAGCGGCGGCTCGCCGCGAAAACCCATGCCGCCGCGGGCCAGTGCGCGCTGCAACGGCGGCAGCCGGTCGCAGGCGAGCAGGGCCAGCGAGCGCAGCGGCGCCAGCAGCGGTTGCGGCAGGCAGGCCAGTTGCACCAGGCCATGGCTCATCGCCATGGTCGCTTCGCGATCCGGCGCCCGGCGGGCGGCGTAACGTGCCAGCAAGGCGGTGTCGCCGGGATCGCCGGCCGCAGCGACCAGTTCGGCCAGGGTCAGTGCATCGCGCAGACCGAGATTGAAACCCTGCGCGCCGATCGGATGGACCGTTTGTGCGGCATTGCCGACCAGCACCGCGCGCGGCGCGGTGAGCTGGCCTGCGGCGACGCGATGGATCGCATAGGGATGACGCCTGCCCGGGCGACCGAGCCGACCCAGCCGCCAGCCGAAGCGACGCTGCGCCAGTGCGATGAAGCCGGCATCATCCAGCGCCGCCACCGCCCCGGCATCGTCGGCACTCACGGTAAGCACCAGCCCGCAACGCCGTTCGGCCAGCGGCAGCAAGGCCACCGGCCCCTCGTCGCCAAAGCGCTCCCAGGCGCGATGGGCATGATCGCGTTCCGGCGTGACCGTGCACACGAACAAGGTCTGCCGATAGTCGTGCCGTTCCGCCGCGATGCCGAGCTGGCCGCGCACGAACGATTCGCTGCCGTCGGCGCCGACCAGCAGCGCGGCATCGATGCTGACCTCGCCGTCCGCGACCCGGATGCGCGCACGCCAGCCGCCGGCCAGCGGCTCGATCGCCGCCAGGGTCGCCGGCGCGAGCCGGGTCAGCCGGGTACATTCATCGAGTCGACGCAGCAGGGCCGCGCCCAGCTCGCGCGCCGGCAGGGTCCAGCCCAGCGCCTCGACGCCGTGCCTTGCCGCGTCGATCCGCGCACTGCCGAACTCGCCGGCGCGGCTGACGTGGATCTGCCGGATCGGCGTGGCGGCGGCACTGGCATGACGCCACACGCCGATCGCGTCGAGCCCGTTGACGCTGGCGCGGGCCAGCGCCAGGTTGCGTTCGTCGTAGCTGGGCTGGGCATCGGCGCGCGGCGCCGCGGTTTCGACCAGGGTCGCCGCGATGCCGGCGGCATCCAGCGCGATGGCGAGGCTGGCGCCGACCAGGCCGCCACCGATGATCAACACGCCGGGCTGGTCGCCGGCAAGGGATGCGGGAGGAGTCATGCAGCCCATGATACGCGCCGGGCTGCCTGCGTTGTGGCCGCTTGGGCTAGACTAGCGGCCTGAATCGGACGCCCGTATGGAGTTACCCATGGTCAAGACATTGACCCCGCGCATCGTCATCCTGCTCGTGCTCGCCGCCGTGATGGCGGTGACCCGCATCCACCTCTCCCTGCTGCATCACAACGTGCTCGATGCGTCGTGGGCGATTTTCTTCCTCGCCGGCTTCTGGCTGCGCGGGGCTGGCCGCTGGGCCTTCCCGCTGCTGATGGCGGAGGCGGTGCTAGTCGACTACCTGGTGATCAGCGGCCAAGGCATCGACTTCTGGAGTCATTACTGCGTTTCGGTCGCCTACTGGTTCCTGCTCCCGTCGTACTTCAGCCTGTGGCTGGGCGGCAGCTGGCTGGCAAAGCACCAGGCCGGCCTGCGCCTGCAGACACTGGGCATGGCCGCGGTGACCGTGGTGGTCAGTGCCACGGTTTGCTACCTCGTGTCCAACGGCAGCTTCTACTGGCTCAGCCACAGCGTGCCGCTGCCGCGCAGCTTCGGCAACTGGCTCACCAACCTGGGTGACTGGTATCTGCCGTTCCTCGAAACCACCGCGCTCTATGTCGGCATCGGCGCGCTGATTCACGTGTTCGCCATCCAGCTGGCACGCGCGCTGAAGCGGTCCGGTCAGGCGGATCTTCCACGCTGACCGGCGATGGGCAACCGCCTTTCGAAGATCTACACCCGCACCGGTGACGACGGCAGCACCGGTCTCGGCGACGGTTCGCGGGTCGGCAAGGATTCGCTGCGGGTCAACGCCTATGGCACGGTCGACGAGCTCAACAGCACGATCGGCATGCTGCTGGCTGCCGACGGCGTCGGCGACGACGTGCGCGAGGCGCTGGTCCAGGTGCAGCACGACCTGTTCGACCTCGGCGGCGAGCTGTGCATCCCCGGCATGGCGATGGTCGAGGACAGCGATATCGCGCGGCTGGAAACGATCCTCGACCAGCTCAACGAACCACTGCCGCCGCTGAAGGAATTCATTCTGCCTGGTGGCGGCATGGCCGCGGCCTGTGGCCATCTGGCGCGCACGGTATGCCGCCGCGCCGAGCGCGAAGTGATTGCCCTGTCGCGGGTCGAGGAGATCCGCGGCCAGCCGCAGCGCTATCTCAACCGACTCTCCGATCTGCTGTTCGTGATCTCGCGTGTGCTGGCGCGCGCCAGCGGCCACGGCGAAGTGCTGTGGCAGCACGAACGACGGCGCAAGCCCCCGCCCGCCGGATAGGCCGACGCATGCTGCGGCTGTATACCCACCCCGCCTGCCTGCAGCACGAGCCCGGCCCGGGGCACCCCGAACGTCCGGCACGCCTGCGCGCCGTGCTGGATGCACTGGACCGGGACCGGTTCAGCGCCATCGATCGCATCGAGGCGCCGCAGGCCACGCGCGAACAGTTGCGGCGGGTACACGATGCCCGCCACGTCGAACGCATCCTGGCCTGCACTCCGGCCGAGGGCGAAAGCTGCCGGCTGGACGAAGACACGGTGATGTCAGCCGGCTCGGTCGAGGCCGCCCTGCGCGCGGCGGGAGCCGTCGTGGCGGCGGTCGACGCGGTGCTCGGTGGCACCTCCCGACACGCGTTCTGCGCGGTGCGTCCGCCCGGCCACCATGCCACCGGCGACCGGGCGATGGGTTTCTGCCTGTTCAACAACATCGCGGTGGCCGCCGCCCATGCGCTCGCCGCGCACGGACTGCAGCGGGTGGCGATCGCCGACTTCGACGTGCATCACGGCAACGGTACCCAGGCCATCTTCGAACGCGAACCACGCGTGCTGTTCGCCTCCAGTCACCAGTCGCCGCTGTATCCCGGCAGCGGCCGTGAGGACGAGTGCGGGGTCGGCAACATCGTCAACGCGACACTCCCGCCCGGCGCCGGCTCGCACGAGTTTCGCGAACGCTGGGACAGTGTGCTGTTGCCGCGACTGGACGCATTCCGGCCCCAACTGGTGCTGGTCTCGGCGGGCTTCGATGCGCATCGAAGCGACCCACTGGCCGATATCCGGCTCGGCCACGAGGATTACGCCTGGATCACCGGGCGCCTGCTGGCCCTGGCCGAGCGGCATGCGGGCGGACGCCTGGTCTCGACCCTGGAGGGCGGCTATGACCTGGATGCCCTGGCCAGCAGTGCCAGTGCGCATGTCCACGCTTTAATGGAGTAACCGCTCGCGCGCAGCGCGCTCGTTCGCCTCCTCTCCCTTTGGGAGAGGATCGAGGTGAGGGTTCACGACCTGCCGGAAGTCCAGGAAAAACGGGACAGCGACCTGTAATTCGCAGGCAGCCAGGACAAGTCGCGTGCGTCCATGCGCACGTCGCTCGCTCATCCTTCGGGCGCGGAGTTCACGGCCCAGACTGTCAACCAACGCATGTCTTGACGATTCCCCCACCAACCCATCCACTCCCGCTCCCGTCGGCCATCGTCGAACAATCGTCATCAGCTCAACCGGTTTACAGCTTCATCGGCTGAACTCTCTGATGCACCGGCGGCGTCCCGCCCTGCCGTCAAGAGGGTCTTTCTGCTAGCTTAACCAGCCTTTGAAGCCGGCAGATTTCCCCGCGATGTCCAAGTTTCCTCCACGCCGCCTGCTGGCGGTCGCCGCCGCCCTTGCCCTGATCGGCGGCCAGGCCAGTGCCAAGGGTGGCCACAACCATCCCAAGGCGTCGGCTGACGACCCGGATCAGTCCTGCCCGCTGGGTTCGTTCCATTGCGCACCGCGCCCCTACAACTACGCGATGTGCCGCCCCAATGCGCTGCTGGAGTTCTACGACCCGACCCTGGGCAAGGACAGCAACCTGCGCGACACCAGCCCGTCCTACGTCAACGCGCAGCGCGTCGACAGCTCCAACCAGACGACCTACCACTTTTCCGGCGACGTGGTCATGCAGCGTGCCGACCAGCAGCTGCAGGCCGACACGGTCGACTACAACGACGACACCACCGACTACGACGCGCGCGGCAACGTGCGCTACCAGGAAGCGGGCCAATTGCTGGCTGCCTCGCACATGAAGGGAAACGACAAGGCCAGCCATGGCGTCGCCGACGACGTCCGTTACCAGATGCTGGAATCACGGGGCAACGGTGTCGCCAGGCAGGGACACATGCTGGATGCCGAGCACACCCGCTATTCGATGGCGACGTATTCGACCTGCGACGTCGGCCACCACGTTTGGGAATTCCGCGCCAAGTCGATAAGCATCGACAAGACCAACGGCGTCGGCGTGGCGCGCAACGCCACCATGCGCATCGGCAAGGTGCCGTTCCTGTATCTGCCGTATTTCACCTTTCCGACCGACAACCGTCGAAAGAGCGGCTTTCTGTATCCCACTGTCGGCAAAACCAGTCGCGCAGGCTTCGAAGTCAGCGCGCCTTATTACCTGAACCTGGCGCCGAACTATGACGCCACGCTGGACCCGCGCATCTACAGCGGCCGCGGTGCGATGCTGGGCGGCGAATTCCGCTACCTGCTGCCCGGCACGACGGGGCAGCTGAACGCGGAGTATGTGCCGCGCGACCATGGCCTGAGCGATGGCCTGGCCGATACCCAGGGCGACTCGCGTTACTTGGTCAATCTCTCGAACACGACGCAACTGTGGCAGGGATGGCGGTTTGTCGGTTCGTACAATCGCGCTTCGGACAGCAGCTACCTGTATGACTACGGCAACGCGCTGTCGCGCACACCGGTGTATCTGCTGAGTTCGGGCGCGGCCATCGCCGGCAGCGGCAAATGGTGGAATGCCTCGTTCGGTGTCACCACGTACCAGAACACCAATCCGTTCGCGACCGACTCCTCGTTACCCTACCGGCAACTGCCCTATGCACGCTACAGCATGGACTTGCCGCTTACGCGCTGGCTTGACGCAGGCGTCGACGCCGAAGCGGTGACGTTCCGCAAAACCGGCTACGTCGAAGGCCAGCGGGAGGACCTGTACCCTTACCTCTCAGCCGATTTCGGCACCTCGGCCTGGTTCGTGCGACCGAAACTCGCGTGGCGCTACACCGCTTACCAGTTGAGCAGCGGGTACCAGGATTACGGTTATTCCGGCTTGCTCGGCAGCGGCACGGCGTCGCCGTTCACACAGGAATCGCCGAGCCGGTCGCTGCCGATCGTGAGCCTGGACAGCGGCCTGGTATTCGATCGCAGCACCTCGCTGTTCGGCACCAGCTACACCCAGACGCTGGAACCGCGGCTGTACTACCTGTACGTGCCCTACCGCAACCAGAACAATCTGCCGCTGTTCAACACCAGCCTGATGTCGTTCGACTATTGGCAGCTGTTCTCGCCCAACCAGTTCTCCGGGGCGGATCGCCAGATGAACGCGAACAACCTGACCGGGGCGCTCACCACCCGCCTGCTCGACGATCAAGGCGTCGAACGGCTGTCGGCCAGTTTCGGCGAGATCCGCTATTTCACGCCACAGCGCGTGCAACTGCCGACCGGACAGAATACCGAGGCCCCCGCGACCGACTGGTCGGGTTCGGCCTACGTGGCCCAGCTCGACCTGCAGCTCAGCGACCGCTGGCGGTTGAACAGCGCCTATCAGTGGAGCCCGAACACCCGATTGAACCAGCTGGCCACGCTGGGCCTGCAGCGGCGCATCGGCACGGATGGCATCCTCAACTTCTCCTACCACTATCGACGCGGCCTGCTGGAACAATACAGCGCGTCGGTGGTCTACCCGATAGGTGGCAACTGGCGCCTCCTCGGAGCCTGGACCTACGCCCCTGCCATCAAGACTTCCTACAAGATACCCACAGGTACCGTGGATGCCCTGCTCGGCGTGGAATACGACAGTTGCTGCGTCACCTTGCGCCTGGTTGACCGCAACTATGTCAACCAGTCTTATTACGGTACCGTCCCGCTTCCCCCGGGCAACCACACCAACCAGCGCGACAATGCCATCCTGTTCGAAGTGGTATTCAAGGGCCTGGGCTCGACCGGCGGACAAATCGACCCGCTGCTGCGCCGTGATATTCTCGGCTATCAATAACGCAACCGCTCCGGCGATCCAGGCTTTCCCTCTGATGAAGCAACTCCTTGCGACCCTCCTGCTCGCCTT
>DATNGL010000125.1:0-3209 GCA_035605895.1 Rhodanobacter sp. | reverse complement strand
TCGCTTGCCCGGCCCTACTCCACCGTCACCGACTTGGCCAGGTTGCGCGGCTGGTCGACGTCGGTGCCGCGCAACACCGCGACGTGGTAGGCAAGCAGTTGCAGCGGCACGGTGAACACCGCCGGGGCGATGAAATTGCCGTCGGATTCGACGCGCAAGGTGATGCCCTGCTCGCCCATGTCGTCCAGGCCGGCGGCGCCGTCGGCGAACACGATCAGGCGGCCGCCGCGGGCGCGCACTTCCTGCAGGTTGGATTTCAGCTTGTCCAGCAGCGGGCCATTCGGCGCGACCGCCACCACCGGCATGTCCTCGTCGACCAGGGCCAGCGGACCGTGCTTGAGCTCGCCGGCCGGGTACGCCTCGGCGTGGATGTAGGAGATTTCCTTGAGCTTGAGCGACCCCTCCAGCGCCACCGGATAATGCGCGCCGCGGCCCAGGAACAGGGCGTGCTGGCGATGGATGAAATCGCCGGCCAGCTCGATGATCGCCGGCTCCAGCTTCAAGGCATTCTCGATCGCCCGCGGCAGGCGCTGCAGTTCGGCGCAAAGTGCCGCGTAGCGCTCCGGCTTCAGTCCGTTGCGGTGCGCCAGTTCCAGCGCCAGCAGCGCGAGTCCCGCCAGCTGGGTGGTGAACGCCTTGGTCGAGGCCACGCCGATCTCGGGGCCGGCGCGGGTCATCAGCTTGAGATCCGATTCGCGCACCAGCGAGGATTCGGGCGAGTTGCAGATCACCAGCGTGCCGAGGTAGCCGCGGCGGCGCGATTCGCGCAGCGCGGCCAGCGTGTCGGCGGTTTCGCCGGACTGCGAGATCGCCAGGAACAGCGTGTCCGGCGGCACCACCGTCTCGCGGTAGCGGTATTCGCTGGCCACCTCCACGCTCACCGGCAATCGCGCGAATTCCTCGATCCAGTATTTGGCCACCAGGCCGGCGTGGTAGCTGGTGCCGCAGGCGATGATGTGCACGCCGCGGGTGGCCTTGAGCAGCCCCTCGCTGTCGATGCCGAAGATGTTGGGCAGCACGCCGTGCGCGCCGATGCGCGCTTCCAGCGTGTCGGCCACCGCGCGCGGCTGCTCGAAGATTTCCTTCTGCATGTAGTGGCGGTATTCGCCGCGCTCGACCGCGTCGGTGGACAGCTCGCTTTCGTGCACGGCGCGCTCGACCGACTTCCCGTCGAGACCGAACACCTGCACGCTGTCGCGGGTGATCTCGACGACGTCGTCTTCGTCGAGATAGAGCATCCTGTTGGTGACCTGGATCAGCGCCTGCGCGTCGGAACCGAGGAAGTTCTCGCCGATGCCGACGCCGACCAGCAGCGGCGCACCGCGGCGCGCGCCAATCACGCGATCGGGTTCGTCGGTGCTGATCACCGCGATCGCATAAGCACCCTCCAGCTCGCGCACGGTGGCCAGCACCGCCTCGCGCAGGCTCACCCCGGGCACATAGCGTCGGTTGATCAACGCCGCCATCACCTCGGTGTCGGTCTCCGAGCTGAACTCGTGCCCCTGCGCCTGCAGTTCGGCGCGCAGGCCGGCGTAGTTTTCGATGATGCCGTTGTGCACGATGGAAACCCGGCCGGCCACATGCGGATGCGCATTCGCCTCGCTCGGCACGCCATGGGTGGCCCAGCGCGTGTGCGCGATGCCGGTGCCGCCGGGGAACGGATCGGCCAGATACAGCGCCTCCATCTCGCGCACCTTGCCCTTGGCGCGCACGCGCCGGAGCGCACGGCGGTCGAGCACCGCCAGGCCGGAGGAGTCATAGCCGCGATACTCGAGCGCCTTCAGGCCGACGATCAGCAGCGGCGCGACATCGCGTTGGGCAACAGCGGCGACAATTCCACACATGACTGAGCTTCCCTGGTTGGAGGCGGGGCGCGGATCCGCCCGGCCACGGACGAGCATGTTCCGATGGGCGCCTTGCGGCAAACTTTCGCGGCAGCCCCGCTACCGCGAACGATCGTTCAGTTCACCTTGCGGCGCAGCCAGTTCAACAGATCGATGCGGGTGATCAGGCCGAGGAAATCGTCGCCGTCGACCACGATCGCCACGTGGCCGCGCTCGAACACCGGCAGCAGCGACTCGATCGGCGAGCGCACGTCTAGCCGGTGCAGATCGGCGATCATGGCGGTGGACACCGGGTCGCGGAAGCGCGACTCGTCGGCATGCACGTGCAGCAGCACGTCCGACTCGTCGACGATGCCGACCAGCTTGCGGCCGTCCATCACCGGCAGCTGCGACACGTCGTACAGCTTCATGCGGTTGTAGGCGGTGATCAGCAGCTCGTTCGGACCGACCACCACGGTGTCGCGCTGGGAAAATGGGCGCAGCAGCAGGTCGCGCAGGTCGCCGTGCTGCTCGCGCTCGATGAAGCCGTTGTCGAGCATCCAGTAATCGTTGTACAGCTTGGACAGGTACTTGTTGCCGGTGTCGCAGACCAGGGTCACCACGCGCTTCGGCGTGGTCTGTTCGCGGCAATAGCGCAGCGCCGCGGCGACCAGGGTACCGGTGGACGAGCCGCCCAGCACGCCCTCCTTCGCCAGCAGCTCGCGCGCGGTGAGGAAGCTCTCCTTGTCGGAGATCGCATAGGCCTTCTTCACCCGGGTGAAGTCGCTGATCGAGGGCAGGAAATCCTCGCCGATGCCCTCGACCATCCAGCTGGCGGACTTGGTCGAGAGCGTGCCTTCGTTGATGTACTGCGCCAGGATCGAGCCGACCGGATCGGCCAGCACCAGTTCGGTCTGCGGCGAGTGTTCGGCGAAGAACTTCGACAGGCCGCTCAGCGTGCCGGACGAGCCGCAACCGAGCACCACGGCATCGACCTTGCCGTCCATCTGTTCGAGGATTTCCGGCCCGGTGGTGGCGATGTGCGCGGCCGGGTTGTCGGGGTTGCCGAACTGGTTGATGAAGTAGGCGCCGGGTGTCTCGCGGGCGATCCGCTCGGCCATGTCCTGGTAGTACTCGGGGTGGCCCTTGGCCACGTCGGAGCGGGTCAGCACCACCTCGGCGCCCATCGCCTTGAGGTTGAAGATCTTCTCGCGACTCATCTTGTCCGGCACCACCAGGATCAGCCGGTAGCCTTTCTGCTGCGCGACCAGGGCCAGGCCCAGGCCGGTGTTGCCGGCGGTGCCCTCGACCAGGATGTCGCCCGGGCGGATGCGGCCGTCCTTCTCGGCGCCCTCGATCATCGACAGGCCGATGCGGTCCTTGATC
>DATNGL010000124.1:0-17062 GCA_035605895.1 Rhodanobacter sp. | reverse complement strand
CCGCGCTTGTCCAGCTTGTCGACCTCGCGCAGCACCAGCATCTGCTGCTCGCCGTCGACGATGCCCAGGCTCTCGAAATAGCCGCGCATCAGCTTGCGGTTGTTGAGCTGGATGGTGAACGGGCCGATCGCCAGCTCGCGGAATACGCTGTAGATCACCGCCGGAATCTCGGCGTCGTAGCGAACCGACAGGGCATCCTTGCCGATCACGTCGATGTCGCACTGGTAGAACTCGCGGAAACGCCCGCGCTGGGCGCGCTCGCCGCGATACACCTTCTGCATCTGGTAACGGCGGAACGGGAAGCTGAGGTCGCGCTCGTGCTCGGCGACGTAACGCGCCAGCGGCACGGTCAGGTCGAAGCGCAGCGCCAGTTCGGGTGTCCCCTCGTCGGCCTTGCCCAGCGCGCCGGTGGATTGCACGAAGTACACCTGACGCTCGGTCTCGCCGCCGCTCTTGGTCAGCAGCACGTCGGAATATTCGATCGCTGGCGTCTCGACCGGGAGGAAGCCGAAGCGCTCGTAGTTGCGGCGGATCACGTCGAGCATGCGCTGGAGCGCGATCTGGTCGAGCGGCAACAGCTCGAGCACGCCGGGCATGGTACGGGCCGGGGTAAGCGCCATGGGATCCTCTGCTGACGATGGGGACATTCCGCCTGGCGATCGACCGCGCCACGGCAGCCCCCAAGGTTAGCAGAACGCCGCCGGCCACCCGTAGCCACACGCCCGTCGCGACGCCGTGACCAACCGCCTGCCCAGGGAGGGAAACACTTGGCGAATCCGCCTGCACGCTGCTAATATCCGCCGCTCACGTGGGGCGGTAGCTCAGCTGGGAGAGCGCTACGTTCGCATCGTAGAGGTCGTGGGTTCGATCCCCATCCGCTCCACCACGTGATCGGAATACAGGGCGAAAGGCCGGCATGCCTGCAGCAGCGGGGGCCGGCCTTTTCATGTCCACGTCCTGCCCGCGCAGGCGTACCATGCGACCGACCAAGGTCTGCATCTGCCGCGATGTATTCCACGAATATGCCCGGGACTGAACCATCCTTCGCCGAAGGCTCGACGGACGCTCTGTTCGCGATGGTCTACGCGCGCCTCAAGGCGATGGCAGCGCGGCAATTGAGCCGTGGCCATGGCGCCACGCTGGACACCACCGAGCTGGTGCATGAATTGTACTTGCGCATTGGTCAGCACCAGACGCTCCGGTTCGAGCATCCGGCCCAGTTCTTCAGCTACGCCGCCCGCGCGATGCGCCATCTGCTGGCCAACCGCGCGCGCGACCGCCTGCGTCTGCGCGCCGGCGGCCAGTGGATGAAGATCACGCTGGACGAGGATGACCTGAGGCTCGCGCTGGATACCGCCGGCCAGGCACTCGCCCTGGACGCCGCGCTGGATGCACTGGAGCTGGCCGATGCCCGCGCCGCCCGGGTGGTGGAGCTGCATTATTTCGCCGGGCTCAATCTGCAGCAGATCGGCGAGACGCTCGGCCTGGCCCGGCGCACGATCGACCGGGACTGGCGCTTCGCCCGCGCCTTCCTCAAGGCGCATATGGACTGAAGGGCTGTGAACGGACGACGTCGCAATCCGGCGACGCTCGGGGTTTATCGCAGACAGGTCACTTCGGACAGACGCTTCATCGTGGACTCCACACCGACACTGCGCGAATTGTTCGAGACGGCACTGCAGCTGTCGGGCGCGGCGCGCGGGCACTGGCTTGCCGCGCATTGTCCCGATGCAAGGCAGCGCAGCGAGATCGAACGCATGCTGGCGGCCGACACGATCGGCGAAGAATGGCTGGCACCCGGCGACGCAGCCGACGCCGCGCGCGTGATCGGGGACGCCAGCATCGCCGGCGCAATGCCTCCCGGCAGCCGGATCAACGCGTTCGAACTCATCGAGGTATTGGGCGAAGGCGGTTCGTCCACGGTGTTCCGCGCATCGCGCCAGGAGGCGGGCGTGCGCCAGGAGGTCGCGCTCAAGCTGCTGGCGCGGGGCCTTTACACACCGGCGGCGCAAGACCAGTTCCGGCGCGAACGCGAGGCCCTGGTTCGCCTGCGCCACCCGGGCATCGCGCGCCTGATCGAAGGCGGCATCACCGATCAGGGCCTCGCCTATATCGTGCTGGAGCTGGTCGACGGTGTGCCGATCACGCACTACGTGCGCGAGCACAAACTGGATCTGCGACGGCGCCTGTTGCTGTTCCTGAAGATCTGTCGTGCGGTCGAAGCCGCCCATCGCGCCCTGATCGTGCATCGCGACCTGAAGCCCTCCAACGTGCTGGTCACCGCCGACGGCGAGGTCAAGCTGCTCGACTTCGGTATCGCCAAGCTGCTGGACGACGGGATCGATGACGTCACCCGTACCCAGCACCGCGCGCTTACGCCGGCCTACGCCGCGCCGGAACAGTTCACCCAGGCGCCGATCACGACCGCCACCGATGTCTACGCGTTGGGTGTCCTGCTCGACGAACTGCTCACCGGGCGCCGACGGGCGGCCAGCGATACCGGATCGCCGTCGTCGCGGATTCAAGCCGGCTCTCGCGATGGCACCCTCCAGGGTGCGGGAGCCGCGGCACCGTCGCCGATAAGGCGACGCCAGCTGCGCGGCGACCTCGACAACATCGTGCTGAAGGCCACGGCCAGCGCAGCCGAGCAGCGTTACGCTTCCGCCGGCGCCTTGGCCGAGGACATCGAGCGCCACCTGGATCAGCAACCGGTACTGGCTCATCCGCCATCGCGTTGGTACCAGGCAGGCAAGTTCGTCGGCCGCCATCGCGGCGGCGTGGCGATCACCGCGATGTTCATGCTGGCGGTCCTGGTCTCCCTGTCGATCGCCCTGTGGCAAGCGCACGTGGCGCGGGAACAGGCCGCGCGCGCAAGCATGGTGCGGGATTTCGTCGAAGCCCTATTCGCGCCGATCCGCTATGGCGTCGCCACTTCCGGGCAACCCAGCCTGGGCGACCTGCTGGCCCGTGGCGTCGCGAAGCTCGACAACTCCTCGCGAATGGATGCCGGCGGCCGCGTCGACCTGTTGGCCATGTTCTCCCGGCTGTACGAAAACCTGGGTGACTTGAAGCAATCACGCACGCTGGCGGATCGGGCCGTCGCCTTGTCCGAACGCACCCTGGAACCTAACGACATCGAGGCGATCCGCGCCCTCACGGCACGTGGCTACGCGGCGGTGCGCATGGAGGACTTTGCCGCCGGCGGCACCGACCTGCGCCTGGCCCACCAGCGCATGCTGGCACAGGGCATCCATGGCGAAGCCTTGATCGATCTGCTCGGCCCCCTGGCCGCGGTCGAGAACAGCGAGGGGCATGGCGAAGCCGCGCTGGAACTCAGCCGTGAAGCACTGGCCGAGCGCCTCGCCACGTGGGGGCCGGACGACCCGCGGGTCGGCATCGGCTACAACGACGTTGCCGACGCCCTGGAAGGGCTGGAGCGCTACGACGACGCGAGCCGGATGTGGCGCCGGACCTGGCAGTTCGAGCTCGCGCATTTCGGCGCGTCCAGCAATGAATCCACCCTGGCGCTGGCCGGCCTGGCCTCGTCCGAGTATCGCGCCGGCCATTGGACGCAGGCACACCAGCTGTTCGCCCAGGCGCTGGCGATGTACGCACGCAACGACGGCCGGCCGCAGCTCACCCAGGTGTACGCCGCACAAAAGGCCTGCATGCTGGAAGGACTGCGGGCAGATTTTTCCAGCGCGAAGGCGCGTTGCCAACTGGCACGGGCGTGGTCCTCCGGCGGCTTTGGCGCGGATGCCCCGTTGCATGGCGATTCGCTGGAAACCACGGCCTTCGGCGAGATCGAGGCCGGTGATCTGGTCAGTGCGAAAGGCCTGTTCGAAGCCGCACGCAAACTCTACGGCAACGACCCGGCGAACCGCATGCGCATCGGCCGCGTGGACAGCGAACTGGCCGGCATCGCCCTGCTCGAAGGCAAGCCTGCGCTCGCGCGGGGATGGTTGCCTGGCGCCATCGTCGACCTGCGCACGCGCAACTACAAGATGCCACCGCTGATCGCCGAGGCGCGCCTGCTGCTGGCCTGCACGGAATCCCCCGGCCCGCAATGCCCGCGGGATCTCCAGGCGACGGTCGATCGCGACCTCGCCGGGGTTACGTCCCGCGCCGACCCGCAACTGCTGTGGGTACACACGCTGCTGGCGCAGGTCGAGCTGCAGCATGGCGAAGCGGGCCACGCCCGCACACGACTGGCAACGGCGATCCAGCGTGCGAGCGGCGAGCTGCAGCCGGCGCACCCGCGCCGGCTCGCGGCGCAGTTGTGGCTTGCCGTCGCCGCGGCGCATGGCGGCGACTGCGGCTATGCCTCGACGCAGGCGCTGGCCGCCCGCGCGATCATCGATGCAGGCAACCTGGCCACGCATCCCGAACTGGCCAGGGCGCAGGCAGCATTGCACCAACCCATCGCGTCCTGCGGCATCCTTTTGAACTGACAGAACCTCCCCGCTTCCCCCACGACGCAAGACCCGCCAGCAGGCCCGCGTCGGTCTGGCCCGTGCGGCACCTCGTGCGCGCATGTCGCAATTTCTGCTCCCGCGGTGTTCTGCGTAGTGCCCGCCCGTGCAACGCGTGCGGTAGGCACTGACAAACTTGGGGAGGGAAGCCGTCATGTTTCAACAACACACTATCAGCCCCGCCATGCATCGCCGGTTGATCGCCGTTGCCGCGGCCACCCTGCTGGCGGGCATCGGCGTTGCGCATGCACGGAGGATCGATCCTCCCGCAGGGCACGCCGATGCACTGACGACCGCCGATCCCTCCGGCTGGCTGCAGAGCAGCACCCCGAGCGGCAGCATCGATTCCAGCAACCCATTCTTCTCCAGCCTCGGCAGCAATGGCCGCTCCTGCAACTCCTGCCACCGGCAGGCCGAGGGCTGGACGATCTCGGCCGCTGAAGTGCGCCAGCGGTTCGACGCCACCAGCGGCACCGACCCGATCTTCGCCCTGGTCGACGGCGCCGTCTCGCCATTGGCGGATGTCTCCACGGTCTACGCGCGCCGTATCGCTTACGCCATGCTGCTCAACCGCGGCGTGCTGCGCATCGGCCTGCCGATGCCGGCGAATGCCGAATTCAAGCTGACCGCGGTGGACGACCCCTACGGCTATGCCAGTGCGCGCCAGCTCTCGTTGTTCAGGCGTCCGCTACCCGCGACCAACCTGATCTGGGATACGGCCGTGATGTGGGATGGCCGGGAAACCTATGCACCTTTCAAACCACCGATGGACGCCGGCATCGACATGGCCGACGTCGACACCAGCCTGGCTTCCCAGGCACGCGACGCCATTCTCGGCCACGAGCAGGCGGCCACGGCTCCCGACACCAGCACCCTCAACCGTATCGTCGACTTCGAAACGCATATGTTCACCGCGCAGCTGATCGACAACCGGGCCGGACCGCTCAACAACGGCGGTGGCATGGGTGGCGCCCGCATCCTGGCCCAGCAGCGCTTCTGGGTCGGCATCAACGATGTACTGGATGGGGATCCCACCGGCGAACCGTTCGATCCCGGGGCAATGCGTCTCTTCGACGACTGGAATGATCCGAACATGAGACTGAGCCTCGACCCCGGCGACCACGCACGTGCCGCCATCGCACGCGGGGAGCAATTGTTCAACACCATGCCCATCGCGATCAGCGGCGTGGCCGGCCTCAACGACGTCACCGGCGTACCGGTGATCCATGGCAGCTGCAGCAGCTGCCACGACGCACCCAACATCGGCAACCACTCGGTCGCGCTGCCGATCAACATCGGCATCGCCGACGCCAGCCGGCGCACGCCGGACCTGCCGCTGTACACCCTGACCCGCTACAGCACCGGCGAAGTGGTACAGACCACCGATCCCGGGCTGGCGATGATCACCGGCAAATGGGCCGACATCGGCAAGTTCAAGGGGCCGATCCTGCGCGGACTGGCAGCGCGCGCGCCGTACTTCCACAACGGCTCGGCAGCAACCCTGCTGGACGTGGTCAACTTCTACGACACGCGCTTCAGCATCGGCATGAGCGCGCAGCAGAAAAGCGATCTGGTGGCGTTCCTGTCGGCGCTTTGATCGCAGATGCCGCGTCGACGACGCCGGCAAGAAAAGCGGCAGGCCAGGGACAGGCCCTGCCGCACCGCGGAGGTTGCGGTCATCCCGCCCGTACTCAACTATGCTGGCCTCAGCCGCTGGCGATTCAATGAGGGCGTCGTGTCGCACGTAGCGTGCGGATCTTGCGCTGCACTTGCCTGATCGTGTTCAGGCCCAAGGTCGCCATCGTCAGGTCAGGATCCACCGCGAACCCGTCGCCCTGGCTTGAAAATACAAGCGGCCTGGACAAATCGTCACGCCCCGCGGTCATGCAACTGCCCAGCACGATGATGTCGGTTTGTTCGCCGCGATGCGAAAACCCCACGGCGAGGATCTTCTGGCAAAGCTCATTCCACAGATAACCCGGCGGCATCGGCAACGTGTAGGCCAGGGCACCGTCGCGCCAGAGTTCGAAACCGATCAGGCCGGTCTCGTGCTCGGCCGGGTTGGCAAGGTGGCGGCGGGCCAGAAAGCAGACCTCGCCGAAGGGCGGCAGGTTGACGTTGAAGCGTGTACCGGCAACCACATCGGCTCCGGTAGTACCCGGCCGGTCGCACGGCGCGACGGTGGCCTTCGCGATGGCCGGAGCCGCGCCCGTGCGGGGCAGCGCACAAGTCGGCAGGAAACCGATCCATGCCGCCGCCAGCACGGCAATCCGCACACCGCGGTGGATACCGACGAACCTGCGGCAAGCATCAATCCATCCGCCCGTATCCATGAGACTCCGCTCGATTGCACTGCGCGGTGCCGGCACCCGAGCGCCGCGAACGCTCACCCTGCGAAATGACCGTTCAATGCGCGTCCTGTCGCATCGCACGAATCTTGCGCTGCACCTGCTTGATCGTTTCGAAGCCCATCGTGGCTTCGCTCAGGTCACCATCGAAGCGGAAACCGCCTGACTCGCTTGAAAATATCAGGGGCTGAGGCAATTCGTCGGGACCTGCGGTCATGCAACTGCCCAGCACGATGATGTCGGTTTGCTCGCCGCGATGCGAAAACCCCACAGCAAGGATTTTGCTGCAAGCCTCGTTCCAGAGAAATCGTTCTGGCATTGGCAGGGTGTAGACCAGTACCCCGTCGCGCCACAGTTCGAAACCGATCAGATCGGACTCGTGTTCCGTCGGATTGGCGAGGTGGCGACGGGCCAGAAAGCAAACCTCGCCGAAGGGCGGCAGGCTGACGTTGAAGCGAGTGCCGGCAACCACGTCGGCCCCGGTGGTGCCTGGCTGGTCGCATGGCGCGAGGGCCGCCCGCGTGGCGGCCGGGGCCGCGTCAATGCGTGACAGCGCGCAGGCCGTCGAGACGCCGATCCATGCTGCCGCCAGCACGGCAACCCGCACGCCACGATGGATGCCGGCTAACCTGCGCAAACTGTTTGCCCAGTGGCTCATTTCAACAAAGCCCCGGCAAGTCTTCCCACGGGTAGCGCGTCAGCAGCGCCACGGCGCGCTTCCGGTACTGCTCACGCTCCTTGTAGCCCAGTGCCTTGGCATTGATCCTCAAGGTCAGACTTCTGTAGCTCCCATGATCAGCCGGGCTGTTCAGGCCGCGGTTGTCCCAGAACCAGGCGGCGGAATACACGGCGATTTTCGGCTGCTCCAGCAGCTCCGGATGATTCAGCGCATCGACGCCGGTGTCTTTCGCAAACGCCGCATAGTTGCCTCGACCAGTGAGCTGGATCAGACCGCGGCCACGGTATTTCCAGCCGTCGCCGCTCTTTTCGTCGCCGTTGCCATTCCTGCCGGCGTAGACGAAGTTGGCCAGCTTTTCCGGATGCCTGGTGTAGGCGGCCGCGTCGACGGTCTTGAAGGCCGTGGGAAACGTCGCTTTCAGATGCTTCGCATCACGGTACCAGGTCGATTCCACCAGCTTGCGAAACTGGCTCGACTCCACCGCGACCTGGCCCAGGAACGCCGCGATGCGCTGGACGGTGTTGATCTTGTACTTCATCAGGTAGGCGTTCAGCGGCGCGACAAACTGCTCGGCCCTGGGCGGGCTCAAATGCGGCAGCAAGGCGCACAGAAATTTCGCGGTGAGCCGGGCGAGATCGTTGGACACCAGCAGGAAACGGGGCTCGGCACGAAACAGATCGGCGCCGATCGCGCTGCCGTGCGGGAACGGGCTGGCGCCGGCCGCCGAACCAGGCAACCCGGCCACGCTGAAGACACCCAGGCCCCTGCTGTAGACGCCGACACCGGCAAGCGCCGATCCGCCCGATCCGGAAAACAGGCCATTCCGGGAGTCATGGTCGTAGCAATGCATGGATCGCATACCCCGGCGGGGACATCCCGCCTGTGTCGAATGAATCGGAATGTCGCTAGATTCTCACAAAATACGGTATCGCCATCAGCGCCACGCCGGTAACCAGCAGCCACGTCGTGCCGCTCACGACGTAGGGAAACAGCATCAGCGCGACCCCGCACACCAGCGGCACGATCGCGCGCTGTTTTCGCCCGTAGACGAAGAAGCCCAGCCCGATCGAGCCGAACAGCAAACCCCACCACAGCGTCGATGCGTTCATGGCAGCCTCGTCGGTCCTGCGTCCGGACGGGCGCATCGTACTGCAGCAGCGAACCCGCCTGCAGCATGCACTTTTCCCGCGGCGGGCGAACGTGCCACTCTTGCGCCCTGCCATCGGCGTGCGGTCGGCCGCTCCCGCCCGACTCTCCGCGCGGTTCCGGTGTCCCGTCCATCGTGTGCATCCAGGGGGTTGTGATGAAGTCCATCGGTTTTGCCGCGTTCGCGGCCTGCGGCCTGCTCGCCCTTCCGATTTCCCCGGCCGCCGCCAGCACGACGCCGGCCTTCCAGTCGAGCGACCTGCAGAAAATCGTGCGCCTCAGCGAGCCGCGGATTTCGCCGGACGGCAAGCGCATCGCGATGATCGTGTCCACCCCGGATTTCAAGACCGACAAGAACCAGCAGGAGATCGACCTGGTGGATGTCGCCAGCGGCTCGCGGCGAGCGCTGACGTGGAAGCGCGAGGGACTCGGCTCGCCGCGCTGGTCGCCCGACGGCAGCCGGCTGGCCTTCATCGCCAAGGACGACAAGACCAAGGAAGGCCAGCTCTACGTCATGCCGATGGAGGGCGGCGACGCCGTGCGCCTCACCGAAATCAAGCACGGCGTGGACTCCTTCAGCTGGAGTCCGGACGGCACGCAGCTCGCCTTCGTCAGTGCGGACGAGGCAGCCAATGCCAAGGCGATCAAGGCGCACGACGACGCGTTCCAGGTCACCGACAACCATTTCCTCACCCGTGCCGCGCTGACGCCATCGCACCTGTGGCTGGTCCCCAGTGCCGGGGGTACCGCCAAGCGGCTGACCGAAGGCAGTTACAGCCTGTCGACGGATCAACAGGACAGCGCGCCGGAACCGGCATGGAGCCCAGACGGCCACAGCATCGCATTCACGCGCTTTCCCGGCCCGTACTGGGGGCCATCCTTCCACTCGGTGATCGACACCGTCGATGTCGCCGGCGGTGCGTCGCGCTCGCTGGTGACGGCGCAGGCGGTGATGGATCCGCGCTACGCGCCGGCCGGCGGCACCCTCGCCTGGATGCGTCCACGCGGTGGCGACCAGAACAACGGCAACGCGGTGTACGTTTCCGTCGACGGTCACGATCGCGACGTTACCCAGGCACTCGCGCGCAACATCGAAAACTACGCGTGGCTGCCGAACGGCAAGTCGCTGCTGCTGGCTGGCGGCGACGGCACGCATTCCGTGCTGTGGCAGCAGCCGCTGTCGGGCAAGGCCGGCAAGCTCGACCTGGGCGATGTCGAAGCCGGCGCCGACGTCAGCATCGCGAAGACCGGCGCGCTGGCCTTCATCGGCAGCACGACCGACCATCCCGGCGAGCTCTACGTGATGAACTCGACGAACGCCAGGCCGCGCCGCCTGACCAACCTCAACGCCTTCGTCGACAAGCTCGCGCTGGGCCGCACCGAATCGATCGACTGGCAGGGGCCGGACGGGTTCCACGAAGACGGCGTGCTGATCTACCCGGTCGGCTATCAACAGGGGCGGAAATATCCGCTGGTGCTGGTGATCCACGGCGGCCCCGAGGCCGGCTCCACCGTGCAGTTCTCGCCGTTGCCGCAATTGCTGGCAGCAGCCGGCTTCGTGGTGTTCCAGCCGAACTATCGCGGCAGCACCAATCTCGGCGATGCCTACCAGCACGCGATCTACCGCGACACCGGCGAAGGCCCCGGCAAGGACGTGATGGCCGGCCTCGCGGCGGTGCAGAAGCTGGGCATGGTCGACAGCAGCCGGATCGGCGTCAGCGGCTGGTCATACGGCGGCTACATGACCACCTGGCTGAGCGGGCACTACCCGTCCGCATGGAAGGCCGCGGTGGCCGGCGCCGCCCTGACCGACTGGGTCATGGACTACACCATCTCGTATTACCAGACCGGCGATCTCTACTTCTTCGGCGGCTCGCCATGGAACGCCAGGGATCATGACATCTGGCGCGAACAATCCCCCATCGCGGCCGCCCACAACGTCACCGCGCCGACCCTGATCATGGGCGACGTCGGCGACCCCAACGTGCCGCTGGTCAACAGCTACGAGTGGTACCACGCACTGCGCGACAACGGCGTGCCGGTGGAGTTCTACGCCTACCCGGTGGACACCCACTTCCCGCACGACATCGTGCGCACCACCGACGTGTACCGGCGCTGGGTGGGCTGGATGACAACGCATTTAAAGTAACCCCGGTCAGTGATTGATTATCGAAGGTCCGAGCGTCATTGCCCGCGAACGCCGGAATCCGGCGATCTCAACGACTGCGTGGGGCACCGCGTTTACGACGCGGCCAGGATGTCACTGGCCGTTGTCGCGGCGATCCGGATTGCCACCGCATTCGCGCCGGCCGATCTCGACCATGATTCCGGCATCCATACCGCCCTGTTCCCACGGGCCTGATCGTGGTCGGACACGTACACCTTTGCGCAACGCGCAATGCAGCAGCGCGCCGGCCACACTCGCCAACCCGGCACAGCGCCCGTGCGGCCCGCCGGTCGGATGACTGACTCCCGGCACATGCGAACGGAAGGCTGTTTGCTCTATGGTTGATGCACCCACCGGCGCCATCGTGCCGTGCCATTCCCCCGCTTGACACAGTCATTCATGCAGACCCGCGTCGAAAGCACCCCGCTGTCACCCGCCGCCATCCCCGCATCGATCGCCACCCCAGCCGGCACGCCATCCAGCGAAGGCACCCAGTTCTCGGTGCTCGGCGGCATCAGCGTCGCGCACATGCTCAACGACATGATCCAGTCGCTGATCCTGGCGATCTACCCGATCCTGAAGCACGACTTCCACCTCAGCTTCGCCCAGGTCGGCCTGATTACCCTGACCTACCAGCTCACTGCCTCCATGCTGCAGCCGCTGGTGGGCATGGTCACCGACAAACGACCGATGCCGTATTCCCTGCCAGTCGGCATGGGCTTTACCCTGTGCGGGCTGCTGTTGCTGGCGGTGGCACCGGATTTCACGATCCTGCTGCTGGCGGCCGGCCTGGTCGGCGTCGGCTCGTCGGTGTTCCATCCCGAATCCTCGCGGGTGGCGCGAATGGCCTCGGGCGGGCGGCATGGCCTGGCGCAATCGCTGTTCCAGGTCGGCGGCAACGTCGGTTCCGCGCTGGGCCCCTTGCTCGCCGCATGGGTCATCGTGCGCAACGGGCGTGGCAGCGTGGCGTGGTTCTCGCTGGTGGCGCTGCTCGCCATCGTGGTGCTGCTCCAGGTGGGTCGCTGGTACAGCCGCCATCATGCGACGCGCAGTCATTCGGCGTCGAAGCATCTCACCGTCATGGCACTCTCGCGCAACCAGATCATCGGCGCGCTGGCGATTCTCGGCCTGCTGATCTTCTCCAAGTATTTTTACCTGGCCAGCCTCAGCAGCTATTACACCTTCTACCTGATCCACAAGTTCGGCGTCTCGGTACAGGGCGCCCAGGTGCATCTGTTCGTGTTCCTGTTCGCCGTGGCCGCCGGCTCGCTGATCGGAGGCCCGGTCGGCGACCGCATCGGGCGCAAGTGGGTGATCTGGGTATCGATCCTGGGCGTTGCGCCTTTTACCCTGCTGCTGCCGCACGCGAACCTGATGTGGACCGGCGTGCTGACGGTGGTCATCGGCCTGGTACTGTCCTCGGCGTTCTCGGCGATCCTGGTCTATGCACAGGAGCTGATTCCCGGCCGCGTCGGCATGATCTCCGGCCTGTTCTTCGGCCTGGCCTTCGGCATGGGCGGCATCGGCGCCGCCGTGCTCGGCGGGCTGGCCGACGCCCACGGCATCGAATACGTCTATCGGCTATGCGCCTACCTGCCGCTGATGGGGTTGATCACGGTATTCCTGCCGAACCTGGAGCGACCGGTGCGAGGGCATTAGCCCCCGGCACCGACGTCGATCAAATCGCGTTCGACACCTCAGGTTTCAAACGGCGACGAGGGCCTTGCGCTCGCCCACCCCCGCCAGTTCGTGCATCCAGCCCACCGTGGCATCGAGCACCTTGGCAACCCCGATTCCACGCACCGAAAAAATCTCGGCCAGCGCCTGATAGTAACCCAGCGTTCCGTCGCGGCCACCAGTGAAACGGTCGAAAACGCGGGCGCCCACTTCGGGATCTTCCAGGTCCTGCACGATGGCGCGGGCGTTGTGAAGCTTGTCGCAGGCGCTGACAAGAAGTGTCTGCCCGCTGGCCGTTTTCAGATGGGCGAGGTAAGCCAGCTTGCGCGCCACCCAGTCGCGTCGCCTGGCTTCGGCATCGGTGTGGATGGCCTTGCCCTCGGCCGTGCCGTCCGTGCAGTCCTTGACGATGCGGACAACGACATCGCCAAACTGCTCGCGGATCGCCGTTTCGTGCCCGACACCGCAATCCTCGATGGCGTCATGCAACAGGCCGGCAATGGCCTGGTCTTCGTTGCCACCGAACTCGATGACCAGGCTGGCCACGCCGAGCAGATGATAGATATACGGAATGTTTGAGCCCTTGCGCACCTGCGTGGCGTGGGCAATGCGCGCGTAGTCGACGGCGCGGCTGAAACGATCGGTGAGTACGGTCATGGCGTGATCCCTCGCTGGTTTCCCCGCGCCGATGATGGCAGCGCCCAGTCGCAGCAAGCGAGATTGCCCGGGAACGAAAGCGGCATCCCCTCCGATACGGCCAGCCACAAAAAAGGCCGGCTTTGCCGGCCGGCCTTCGTTGCTGTTGCGTGTCGATTAAATGGTGGAGGTGGCGGGAGTACTCAGGCCATCCTGGCCTTCGCCCTGCGGGCCATTCGCTCCGCGAATGTTGGCTCCGGCATCCTGCCTCCGCGCTCGAACCCTGCGGGCGCGCCTCTCGCGAAATTTCCATGAGTAGAGAAAAAAGGCCACCTGTTGGTGGCCTTTTTTCTCTACTGGTGGAGGTGGCGGGAGTCGAACCCGCGTCCGAGGATGTTCAATGCCCGGATCTACATGCTTAGCCCGCCGTTCGATCTCGTTCCGCGACAAGTACGGTGGGCAAAACGCACCGCGGAACCAGCCTGATTGATTTTGCCTAGAACCGCCAGGCGGCAGCGTTCGGCGATCTCATGATAATGACCCTACACCGACAAGCATGAGCACAAGTGGGTTCGGGGCTTACGCCTTAAGCGGCGAGAGCGTAGTTGTCGTCGTTGGCAACTATGAGTTTGCTGCTGGATTTACGAGGAAAGCTGCCCCCTCGGCATGCACCAAGTCATCTCACTACCCCCGTCGAAGCCAGAACACCCCCGGGGAAAACGATTTGACCCACGCAGTATATGGGGGCAACGAGCACGACGGCAATCGCGATGCAGGATCATCGGAACGGTCGTTCAGCTGCCGCGTCGAAGCGTGGTAGCGACAAGGCCCGCTGCTCAATCCTCGACCACATGGCGATCCAGTGTTGTTCAGGCATGGAGCCAACGTCTATACTTGGCCGGTTGCATTACCTAAGTCGCGGCGTATTCGTGGGAATGATCTCGATGACTCGATTGCACATGCTTGGCCTGGTCGTGGCCACGGCTCTTTTCGCTACTGCCAGCGCGCACGCCGAGGGCGACAAGGCCGCAGGGCGCAAGTTGGTCTACACCTGTGCCGGCTGCCATGGCGTACCCGGATACACCAACGCGTACCCGCAGTACCCGGTGCCGAAGATCGTCGGCCAGAACGAGCAGTACATCGTCAATGCGCTGCACGGCTACCAGAGCGGCGATCGCAAGCATCCGACCATGGATGCCCAGGCGGAAAGCCTGTCCGATGCGGACATCCAGAACATCGCCGCCTATCTTTCCAGCCTCGCCAAGTAGTTGCCAAGGAACTTCCGCATGAATCGTGCGCTTACCCTGATTTCGTTCGGCGCCGTGCTGGCGTTCGCATCCGCACCGCTGCTGGCCAGTGGCAATGCCGCCGCCGGCAAGACCAAGGCCGCCACCTGCTTCGCCTGCCATGGCGCGGATGGCAACGCGCAGGATCCGCAATACCCGCGCCTGGCCGGCCAGTACAACCTGTACCTGCAGCACGTGCTGCACGAGTACAAGGACGGCCAGCGCGACAACCCGATCATGAAGGGCATGGTGGCCACCCTGTCCGACCAGGATATCGAGGACGTGGCCGCGTATTTCTCCAGCCTGCCGAGCAAGCTGGATACGCTGAAGGGGCACATCGGCGGCGACAAGTAATCCCGCGATACCTGTTGCGAAAAGGCCCGCGAAAGCGGGCCTTTTCATGTCCGCGGCGCGCTCAGGCTATCGCGGACTTGCCCTCGGCCTTGCTGTAGTAGGGCTTCTCGCCGCCCGCATGATCGGTGGCGTCGCGCACCGCGGTGATTTCCGGCACGCGTTCGCGCAGGGTCTTCTCGACGCCCTGCTTCAGGGTCACGTCGACCATGCCGCAACCGTGGCAGCCGCCACCGAACTGCAGCACCACGGCACCCGCCGCGTCGATTTCCAGCAGGGTGACACGACCGCCGTGCGAAGCCAGCCTGGGATTGATCTCGGCCTCCAGCACATAGCGCACACGCTCGATCACGCCCGCATCCGCGCCCGGCACATCGCCCTTGATCTTCGGCGCGCGGATATTGAGCTGGCCGCCGGTGGCGTTCGGCTCGAAGTCGATGCTGGCCTGGTCCAGCCAGCTGGCGCTGTCGCCGTCGACATGGAACTCGAAACCCGCGCACTCGATCGTCCATTCACCGCCCGCCAGGTCGACCGGCTCGCAGAACTCCAGCTCGCAATTGGCCGCTGGGGTACCGGGTGAGGTCACCCGCAGGCGGATGCCCAGACCATCGATACCCTGTTGGGAGAGCAGCCGCAGAAAATGCTGCTGCGCGCGTTCGGAAATGTCGATCATGCCTGCTCCGCTGTCACCAACCCTGGGGCCGGCGTGCCCGGCCGGCGAATCAGCACCATTTTAGTCCTGTTTCACATGAAATGCTCGTGTGCGCTGCATGCTTTGACTTTTGCGCGCGCAACTTCGACGCTTTGCGTCCCGATTCCCGGCCTGCACGGAGCCCTCATGAACACCAGCGACCTGTCCACCCGGCATTGCCAGCCACGCAAGGGCAAGGAGCATGCCCTCGGTGCCACGGAAGTAACCGCACTGTTGAAGCGATTGCCGGGCTGGCAACTGCACGACGACGGCAAGGCCATCGTCAAGGACTTCAAGTTCAAGGATTTCCACCACACGCTGGGCTTCATCAACGCGGTGGGTTTCATGGCCAACCGTGAGGATCATCACCCGGACCTGGAAGCCGGCTATGGCCATTGCCAGGTGCTGTGGTCGACCCACGACGTGGGCGGCCTCTCGCTGAACGACTTCATTTGCGCGGCGCGGGTGGAAGCCCTGCTGGCATGAGGATCAGAAGTCGGTGCGGGACTTCTCGCGCGTATAGACCAGCCGCTTGCCCTTGACGGCGAGCGTGTCCAGAAAATCCTTCAGGTCCTGCGGCAACGGTGCGGAGAAGCTGTAGGCGCGACCATCCAGGTCGAAGCTCATGTGCGAGGCGTGCAGGAACATCCGGCTCAGGCCCATCTCGCGATAGCGCTTGTTCATCTCGCGATCGCCGTATTTCGGATCGCCGGCCAGTGGATGGCCGATATGCGCCGCGTGCACGCGGATCTGGTGCGTGCGGCCCGTACCCAGGGTGGCCTGCATCAGGCGGGCGCTGGGGTATTGCTCCATTTCGCGGAAAAAGGTCAGCGAGGGCTTGCCGTTGTCGGCCACCCGCACCATCCGCTCGCCGCCCTGCATCACCGATTTCAGCAGCGGTGCGTTGACATCGAATTTCGCCTTCGACGGGTGACCCAGCATCAGGCACAGGTATTGTTTGGTGACCTCGCCCGCCCGGATCGCCGCCTGCAGGCCGGTCAGACCGGCGCGGCTTTTGGCGAAGACCAGCACGCCGCTGGTGTCGCGGTCCAGCCGGTGCACCAGTTCCAGGTGTTCCTGCGAGCGCGCCGCACGCAGCAGCTCGATCGCGCCGTGGCTCACCCCGCTGCCGCCATGACTGGCCACGCCTGCGGGTTTGTCGATGACCAGGAAGTGCTTGTCCTCGAAAATGACCGCTTCGGCCACCTCGGCAACCTGACCTTCGGCCGGACCGCGACCCTCGGGTCGTTCAGCCACCCGGACTGGCGGGATGCGCAGCGTATCACCGTCGGAGAGACGCGTATCCGGCTTCGCCCGCTTGCCGTTCACACGCACCTGACCGGTACGCAACAGTCGGTAAATCATGCTCTTGGGCACCCCCTTGAGCAGGGTCACCAGGGCGTTGTCGATGCGCTGGCCGTCGCGCTCCGGGCCGATCGCGACTTGACGTACACCGTGAGGTGCGTCGGGGGAAGTTGCCGTCTGCATTGAAAAAAACCTGCTTAGATAGGATACTCGCCAAGCGCTGGTTTCCACCCCTCTGCTGTCTGGATCGGGTGGAGTGCCCGCCCGTGACGTCGGCGAGGATTGCGCCGGTTGCCTCTGGTTG
>DATNGL010000123.1:0-6314 GCA_035605895.1 Rhodanobacter sp. | reverse complement strand
TCGACCTCGACGTTGTCGCTGCTGCCGCCTTTCTGCCAGTCCATAAGATTCCCCGCTCGTCAGATGCATCCGCCCCCGATGCCATGGCGTGACGATAGCGGCTTGATCGCCATCACGCCACGCCTGCCGTCCGGCTACAGTGGGCAAACCCGAACGAGGACCTTCCATGACCCAGTTGCCCGCCCTGGTGACGCTGCTCACCGTACTCTTGCTGTTCGGCACCATGTGGGTCGTGGGCCATGCCCGTGGCAAGTACGGGATCAAGGCACCGGCGACGAGCGGCCATCCGGCATTCGAACGCGCCTACCGGGTGCAGATGAACACGCTGGAGCAGACCGTGATGTTCCTGCCCACGCTGTGGCTGGCCGCAAGCTGCGGGTTCGGCGGCTGGGCCGGCATCGCCGGGCTGGTCTGGCTGGTGGGGCGGGCGTGGTACGCCCTGGCCTATCTGAAAGATCCGGCCAAACGCGGCCCGGGCTTTGCGCTGGGCATGCTTGGCTGGATCGCCCTGCTGGTGATGGCCGGCATCGGCGTGGTGCGCGCCATGACCGTGGGCTGAGTCAGCCCAATGATCCGGGCGCCACGGCGCTCAACGCCCATACCCGATGCGGCACCGCGAGCGGCTCTTGCGGATGGCGACTGGCCAGCATGCCGGCCAGCTCCGCATCGAAGCGTTTCACCTTCGCCTCGTCCAGCACCGCGCCAATGGCCGCGCTGGCGCGGATGCGTCCGCGCCACGCCTCGTGGCTGTACGGCACGTCGAGATCGAACGACCAGGTACGCAACTCGGTGAAACCCGCTTCGGCCACGTCCTTCAGCCACGCCGGATACAGCCCGCTGCCGCTGTGCAGCGTCCATGCGGGATTGCAGGTGAGGATCAGGCGTTCGGTGTCCTGCACCAGGTTGCCGTTCAATGGCAGCCAGTCGAAATGGGCGATCAGCAAACGCCCGCCCGGACGCAGCCATCCGCGCACCAGCGCGGCCGTGCGCGCACGATCGAACCAGTGCCAGCACTGCCCGGCGGTGATCAGATCGAACGAGGCCGGGGCGAAGTCGGCATTCTCGACCCGCGCACGCACCTGCTTCACTTGCACGCCGGCGGCGCGATCCATCTCGGCGGCCTGCGCCAGCAGCGGTGCCGAGTGATCCAGCCCGGTGACCTCGCAACCGCGCAACGCCAGGCCGCGGGCGACCGTGCCGGTGCCGGTTCCCAGATCGAGTACGGACTGACCCGGTTGCACCGTGCCATCGCTGAAAAGGCGCTCGAAGAACGCATCCGGAAATCCGGCACGATGGCGAGCGTAGTCGCTGGCAGTCTTGCCAAAATCGATGGCCATTGCATCCCCCACGAGCGAATCCGTGCCCGGATGGTAGCGCGAACCTGCGGCCCTGCAACGCCGAAGGCGGCCATGCCCGCTGCAGGCACGCCTGCCACGCCAGTGACGATCGACCGATTGCACCCGATGGCGTCGACAGGCTAGCTTGCCGGCATGCATGGAACGTCGGTGCGGACACGCGGTCACTGACGCGTCCTCGTTGCACGATCCGTTACCCATGGATGTCCTGTCTATCGATACTCGCGCCACCCCGTTCAACACCCCGCTGCCACCGGCCCTGCCTGTGCAGGTGCGCGCACCCGGCGTGTGGACGGCACTGGGCTGGATCACTCTCTATTTCCTGCTGCAACTGGCTGGCGGCACCCTGGTCGCCCTTGCATTGGCCATCGCCACCGGCTCCCTTCACTCGTGGCAGGGCCTGCTGCATTTCGACGATGTCCTCGGCGCGATGCTGGAGCAGCCGGACATGCAGTCCCTGCTGGCGATACTGACCCTCGCCGTCGCCGCCATCCCGATCCTCCTGCTGAGCTGGCGATGCTGGCCGCACCTGTGGTCGGTCGCGCGTCCACCAGGTTTCGGTTTCGCCGCCCCCGCCGCCGCACGTTTTTTCTGGCTGGCGGTCGTGGTCGGCGTGATCGCCCCGATGCTCGGTGGCTGGCTGACGGAATGGCTGGCACACGGCCAGACGGTGACGCAGAACATCGAGCAACTCGGCAAGAGCGCCTCACTGGGCTGGCGCATCCCGCTGGCGCTGATGGCAGTGAGTCTGGGCCCGTTGGTGGAAGAGCTCCTGTTCCGCGGCGTCCTGCTGTCGGCCCTGCTGCAACGCCGCGGAAGCGCTACGGCGATCGTGCTCAGTTCCGTGCTGTTCGCCCTGATGCACCTGCCGGGGCTGAACTGGCAGGTGTTTGCCGTACCGAACCTGCTGTTGCTGGCCCTGGCGCTGGCCTGGCTGCGCCTGCGCTCGGGATCGATCTGGCCCAGCGTGCTGGCCCATGGCATTTACAACCTGATGGCCGTGGTCGCGTGGTTCGTGGCCGCCTCCATCGGCGGCTGAGATCAGCCATGACGGGCAGCGAACTCGCGCAGCAAGCGCGCCGTCTCGAACAGCGGCAGGCCCATCACGCCGGAATAGCTGCCCTGCAGATGCTCGATCAGTGCCGCGCCGCGGCCCTGGATCGCATAGCCACCGGCCTTGCCGAACGGCTCGCCGGTAGCGACGTAGGCGGCCACCGAGGACTCATCCAGCACGGCGAAACGGACCTGCGAAATGCAGACGGCACACTGCGCACGATCCGCCCCCACCAGCCACACCGCCGAAATCACCTCATGGGTGCGCCCGGAAAGTCGCCGCAGCATCGCCGCGGCATCGTCCCCGTTACCCGGCTTGCCGAACACCTCGCCATCCAGAACCACTTCGGTGTCCGCACCAAGCACCAACGCATCCGCAGCAGCGCCCAGCTTCGTCAGCCCCGCACACGCCTTGTCACGCGCCACGCGGCGTACATAGTCATGCGGTGATTCATGCGGCACGCGCTGTTCGGGCACGTCCACGTCGAGGACGGCGAAATCCATGCCGAGTTGCCGCAACAAGTCACGTCGGCGCGGGGACTGCGAGGCGAGATAGAGCATCGACTTTCTCGATGGGAGGAGTGCGGTCAGCGTAACGCGCAGACTCGTGCGGAAGCGTCCGGGATGGTGGCATGACTCACGCTGCCACCACATCCGTCAGCGATTGTTCCAGGGAAAACCGGTCGCCAGAGTCATCTGGTCGTTCACCGGGTATCTGCGCGGATAGAAACCCGTGGAAGCCGCCGTGCCCGCCTTTACGCGCATCAACGCCGTGTCGAGGTCACGCACGTCCTTGATGTTCAGCCATGGCGCCGACACGCCTTCACCCTTGCGGCAGCAATGTGCCGTCCACAGGATCGTGTCGTCAGGCAGGGTCGAGAGCAGCCGCTGCGCCGTCCGGTGATAGGCCGACAAGCTGGCGCCCGGCAGAAACGCATAAAGTGTCGTGGGATAGATGAAGTCGCCGATGAAAAGGCGATGATTCGCCGCGTCGAACAGGGCCACGGAGCTTGGCGTATGGCCGGGCGTGGCCAGTACGGTCAGCGAGCGGCCACCCAGGTCGATCACGGCGCCGGGAGCCAGCCATTCGGTGACTCGCGTCGAGGGCGCGCTGCGCCCGTCCAGCAAGCCGAGGTACTGGTAACGACCGGGCCGGAAACGCCCGTCGGACATGTCCGCGCGCGTTTGCGGCAGATCGATCATGGCCACGTGATCGAACGCGCCGATCCCGCCGAAGTGATCGAAGTGCAGGTGGGAGACCATCACGGTGACGGGAAGACGAGTGAGGGATTTCACCACCTTGCCGATATCGCGCGTGCCCGACCCGGCGTCGAACATCAGCGCCCGCTTGGTGCCGATGATCAGGTAGGAGTAGTTCTGCTGGTAGTAGCGCGGTTCTCCGATGGCGAAAGTCCCCGCACCGAGGTCCTGCACCGCGAAATAGTCATCGAACATGCGGCCCTTGGCGATCCTGGCCGGCGCCGGATCGATGACCACATGGGGCTGCAGGCGGGACATCAGCTCCGCATGGACGAACGGTGCAAACACCGCAGCCAATCCGGCACCGGCAAGCAGCACGCAGATCGCCGCGGTGGCGCCGGGCCATGTCCTGCGCAGGATGAGGGAAGCCGGTTGCTTGCCCATGTTCGATGCTCCGTGCACGACGTCATGCCACGCCGGCACGGCACCTCTTTCGACCGGGCGTGGACAACGACAGTACCCTGGCCGAGTCGCACCGCGTCACTCGCTGCAGGTCTTCAAGACGCAGCATGCGCAATCTCCGGGACGGTTTCGCTGCGCAGCGCGGTACCGGCGGTCACAACATCAGGCCGTACTCGTAGAACTGAAGATCGCGCTGCCAACCCAGCGATTCATACAGTGCCTGTGCCGCCTTGTTGTCCAGTGCGGTGGACAACGACATGCTCCCCGCGCCGAGCGCCTTCGCATGTTCCGTTGCTGCGATGAGCAAGGCCTTCGCCACGCCCTGCCGGCGTGCCGAGGATGCCACGAACAAATCGTTGAGCAGATAGGTGCGCACTGCGCGCACCGAGGAAAACAGCGGATAGAGCTGGGTGAAACCGAGACCCGCGCCGCGTTCGTCATGGGCCAGCAGGATCAGCGATTCGCGATGGGCAAAACGCTCGGCGAGAAACGCCCGCGCCTTGGCGGGATCAGCCGACTGGCCGTAGAAACGACGGTAACTGTCGAACAGCGGAACCAATGTGTCCAAGTCGTGGATCGTGGCCTGACGAACGTGGAAAGTCATGCATTTCTCCGAAAAGAGGCCGCCAATGCCGGGCTGCCTGGTGGAACGTGGCGCGTCATCGTCAAGCGCGATGGTAGGGATGTCCAGCCACGATCGTGGTCGCGCGATACAACTGCTCGGCCAGCACCAGCCGCACCAGCATGTGCGGCAGGGTCAGCGGCCCCAGCGACCAACGCTGGTCGGCGCGCGCCAGCACCTCGGGCGCGTGGCCATCCGGGCCACCGATCAGGAAAGCGATGTCACGACCGGCCATGCGCCACTTCGCCAGCTGCCCGGCCAGGTCCTCGCTGGACCAGGGCTTGCCGCGGCCATCGAGCGCGATCACGTGATCGTCGTGCGGCAGCGCGGCGAGTATCGCCGCGCCCTCGTCCTGGATGGCCCGGGCATCATCGCGCCCCTTGCCGCGGTTGCCGGGTTTGAGCTCGATCAGTTCCAGCGGCAACTCGTGCGACAGCCGCTTGCGGTATTCGGCAAAACCCTCGGCGACCCAGCCGGGCATGCGTTCGCCAACCGCTATCAGGCGCGCGCGCATGAGCCCGCTTCAATAAAGAAAAACGCGCGCAGCGCCGCGTTCGCCTCCTCTCCCCTTTGGGGAGAGGATTGAGGTGAGGGGCCACTCTTGCGCAGAACCCGCATCAAACCCGTCCTTCGAGCAACCATCCCGCAAGCAGCCACCCCTCGCTCGCACCCGGATCAAGTCCGGGGCAGGTTCTGCGGGCACCTTCACCGCAGGGTGAAGGGAATGACTTCAGCCGGCTTGCGCCGCATCGATTTCATGCCCGTGATCGCCCACCGTCCACAACCGCTCCAGCCCGTAGAACTCGCGGATCCGCGGCAGCATCACGTGAACGATCACATCGCCCAGATCCACCAGCACCCACTCGCCTTCCTGTTCGCCTTCCACGCCCAGCGGCATCACGCCGGCTTTCTTGGCGTACCTGGCGACTTCGTCGGCGAGGGATTTGACGTGGCGGGCCGAGGTGCCGGAGGCGATGACCAGCAGGTCGGCGATGGAGGTCTTGCCGCGGACGTCGATTTCGCGGACGTCCTTGGCCTTCAGTTCTTCGAGCGCGTCGATGACGGACTTGCGCAGGGTGGCCGTGGTGACGGCCTTGTTCGTGCGGGCAGTGCTCAAGAGGATGGGCCTCGATGCGGGATCGCAGCGCAAAATGGCGCTGGCGCAGTATACCTTCCCGGCCGCCGAGCGCGTCCGGACCCTGCTCAGGACGCCAGCGCCCGTCTGGCCAGCCGATACTCGTGCATCAGGCGCGCCACCAGCTCGGCGGCCGGCTGGGGCCGCACCAGGCCAGCGGCCTGCCCGCACCATTCGGACAGCAGATCGCCACGCCCGGCCGCTGCGGCCGCCCGACGCAGCGGCGCAGTGAGCGCGTTCAGCACCGGGTACGGCAGCCCCTGCGCCGGCTCCGGCATGGCCTCGACAAAGCGGTTGCGCAGGCCGCGGGCCGCGCGCCCGGAGAAGCCCCTGATGGTGGTGACCTGATGCTCCTCGGCCTGCAGCAGGTCCTGTTTCCAGGCCGCGGCTGCCGAGCATTCGGGACAGGTGAGAAAGGCCGTGCCGAGCTGGCTGGCTGCCGCGCCGAGGATTTCCGCCGCCAGCATGCCGCGGCCGTCCATGATGC
>DATNGL010000122.1:0-6014 GCA_035605895.1 Rhodanobacter sp. | reverse complement strand
GCTGCCAGCACGACAAAGCCGGCATACAGCACCGAGGTGATCAGCAGATGCTTGTAGACGTATTCGCCGACATAGATCACGTCGACCACGATCCACAGCCACCACGCGGCGACATGCCGGCGGCCCTGCCACCATTGCGCGACCAGGCTGAACGCGGTCAGCGCGGCGTCGAGCCAGGGCAGGGCGGCGTCCGTCGAGCGGTGCATGGAGTAGCCGAGCACGATCGCCGCGAGTGCGCCGATCGCCACGTGGCCGATGGCCTGCGCCCGTGGCAGCGGAGCGATCCGGACGCGGCCGTCGTCACCCAGGTTCTGCAGCCAGCGGCGCCAGCCATAGACGATCAGCCCGGCGAACGCCAGTTGCAGCAATGCGTCGGAATACAGCTTCGCATCCACGAAGATCCAGCTGTAGAGCAGCACCGACAGCAGTCCGACCGGCCAGCACCACGACCGTCGTCTGGCCGTCAGCCAGACTGCCCAGGCGCTGATCAGCGCGCCGACGAGTTCGACCCAGGCCATCAGAACGCGTAGCTTGCGGAGAGGCGTGCCAATCGCGGCGCGCCCGGGAAAAGATAGCTGTCTCCGCCGGAGGTGCCGGTGTCGCGCCAGTAGAAATGATTGAACACATTGTCCACCGACAGGCGCCAGGTCAGCGCGTGACCGTTCCACTGCGTGGCATAGCGCAGGCCGACGTCGAACACATGGTACGCCGGCACACGCACCTGCCCATCCGGCGTGGCGGCGTTGGACGAGGCATGACGCCAGCCGCCGAGCAGGCTCAGCTTCGGCGCAAACGGCAGCCGGTAGTCGGCGTACACGGCGCTGCGGAAGCGCGGCACGTTCACCACCTGGTGGCCTTCGTACGATGGCGTGCCGGTGTTTTCGGCGCGCGCCTGGATCAAGCTGGCGCTGGCGACCACGTTGAGGTTGTCGCCGAGCTTGCCGTGTGCGCCAAGCTCCAGTCCGGTGTGTACCTCCTCGCCGTGCTGCACGAAGGTGAAGCCCTCCGGCGTGCCGTCCGGTTGCGCGAACTGGTAGGGCTGGTGGATGCGGTAGAGCGCAGCGGTGAGGTCCAGCGTGTCGCTGGCCTGCACCTTGACGCCCGCTTCGACCTGTCGCGACAGGCGCGGGCCCAGCGTGGTGCCGCCGTTGCTGGCCCAATACGGTGCTTCGATGCCCAGCGAAAGCCCTTCGCTGTAGCTCAGGTAGACCGTGGTCGGCACATTCGGCTGCCACAGCACGGCGGCCTGCGGCAATGCCTTGCTCAGGCGGGTGTCGCGTTCCGGGGCACCGGTGTCGTCGTAGCTGCGTTCGTGCAGCCGCACGAGGCGTTCGCCGGCGATCAGCTGCCAGTGTGCGCCGAGGTGGACGCGATCCAGCGCGAACAGCGAATGCTGCCAGCTGGTGAGCCGGCGCACCGAGGGACCGGGCTGGTTGGGCGAGGGCGCGAAGTACGGCGGATCGACCTCATCGATATTGGCGGTGCCGACGTAGTCGTACACGTACGCGCGGTTGTCGATGGTGCGGCGGAATGCGCTGGCGCCGATGCTGACATCGTGGCTCAGCGCGCCGGTATCGAGATGGCCCTCAAGCACGGCGCGCGCCTCGTCGCTGACGCGGGTGTCGTCGGGGCTGCGGAAGTCGTAGACGTCGTAGTCGCCGTTCGGGGCGAAGAAGTATCCCGGCGTGGCACCGCTGGCGCAGTCGGATGCATAGAAGCAGCCGTAGGCGAACGCCACGTTGTCGTCGATCGCGCTGCGGCTGTGGCCGCCGGCCATGCGCAGGCGCCAGTCGTCGTTGAGCGTGTAGTCGAAGCGCAGGCTGCTGTTGGACGACTTGATGCCGACCGGCTGCTGCCACGGCTCGAAACCGAGCATGCGCGAGCTGTCCGGATGGGAAGGGATCGCGGTGCCGCCAAGCAACTGGTAGCCGGACACCGAACGCTGGCCGCTGGTCTGGTAGTCGCTGTCCAGTTCCAGCGTGGCGCGCTCGCTGATCTTCCAGTCGGCCGCCAGTGCCAGCATGCTGCGCCGACCATCGGCGTGCTGTACGTACGAATGGATGGCCTCGTGCGCCGCGTTCACGCGCAAGCCGAACGCCGGCGTGAGCCAGCCACCGATGTCGACGGCAGCATAGCGGGAGCCGTGCGAGTCGGTACCGACGGTCACCTCGCGCACGTCGGCCGGTCGCTTGCTCACGTAGTTGACCACGCCGCCCGGCTCCATCACGCCGGCCTCGATCCCGGCCAGGCCCTTGAGGACCTCCACGCGCTGGCGGTCTTCCAGCGGGATCTTCTGCTCGCCGGTGATGCCGAGGTTGTTGCCGCGAAAACCGGTGGCCGGGTCCAGCGGATAACCGCGGATCGTGATGTCCTGGTAGTACCCCACGGGCGCGTAGTTGTCGCCGAGCGAAGCGTCCTCGCGGGCGAGCTCGCTGAGCGTGCGGATCTGGCGGTCATCCAACTGCTGGCGGGTGACAACGGTGACCGCGGCTGGCGTGTCGTGCAGCGAGGCGTTGCCATAGCTGTCGATCGCGGTGTTGTGCCGGTCTCCGGGCGCGCGTGCCTGCACATGCACGGTGCCGAGGTTGGTGGCCTGCACCGCGCCGGTTGCCTCGGTGTGCCGAGGGGTTGCGGGTTGGGCATCGGTGGCATGCGCGGGGCGGGCCGCGCCGAGCGTGGCGAGCAGGGCAAGAACAAGGAGGGTGCGTGTCATCGTCGTCTTCCATTGCAGACGAAGCGACGGCGAGCCGACACGCCCGCTGGACGCATCGACTCTGCAAGCTCCCTACGCCGGTACAAACCGGATCAGGTTCCAAGGGACTCTCTCAGCCCGGCAACGCCGGGCACCCCCGCTTCAAGAACGTGTATTGAACCACGAATGGCGGGGCAATGGCTCAGGCGCAGTCGCGAATGGCCCGCAGCATGGTTTGCCCGGAGGGCGTGAGGAACCAGCCGGCGTGCCCGCGCAGGAAGGTGTCGTAGGCGACATCGGCGCTTTCGCTCGACCGCGTGATCGCGTGGAAGTACTCGACCTCGGACAGCGCGAATTCCACGTGGACCAGCGGCAGCAGGTCGGCCAGCAGGCGAACGTCATCGCCTTCCAGCGGGCGTATCCGGCGATAACCCTCGATCAGCGCCAGCGCGATCTCCGGGTGGATGGCCGCGTTGCCGGTGTCCAGCGCCAGCCACGCGATCGCGTTGCGTTCGATCGCGGTGGCCAGGTCGAACAGCGCGCAGTTCGCGGCGGCCAGGCCGAAGTCGAGCACCGAGGCAATGCTTGCGCCATCGCCCGGGTCGCTCCAGCACAGGTTCGAGACGTGCCAGTCGCCATGGGTCCACAGCCGCGGTTGACGTGCCAGCCGTGGCTGGACCTTGTCGTGCCAGGGAGCGAGCAAGGCGGCGAGATCGTCCTGCCAGTCTCGCTTGCGCAGGTAGTCGGCCAGGCCGGGGCGTTGCGGCAACTGTGCGCGCAGGCTGGCCACGGGATCGGCTGCGGCGATCAACTCGCTGCGTGCCACCAGGATGTGGGTGTCGCGTTGCGCAGCGTCGTAACCCGCGCTCGCGTCGTGCAGAGCGGCGAGCATGCAGCCGGCGCTGCGTGCGTGTTCGCGACTGGCCAGCGGCTGCCACGAAGCCGTCTCGCGATACAGGTCGATGCCGGCGGCGCGCTGATGAACTTCGTAGACCCAGTCGCCAAGCGCCACCGCCGAAGCACCGTCGACATCCTGCAGCACGAGCGGTATCGGCATGCCGCGGTCGCGCAGGTGCGCCATGAAGCGGTGCTCCTCGCCCAGCGTGGCCGCGGAACGCACACGGCGGTGATGGCGCTTGACGAAAAACTCCCCCTGCCGCGTTTCGACCAGGCATGCCGCCGACAGCGGACGCGGACTGTGCCACGCGATGCGCAGGGGCGAGCCCAGTTGCGGGTAACGCCGCAACAGCGATTCGAGTTCGGACGGCGTAATCGCCGGCCAGTCCGGCGCGGTTTCATCGCCGGCCAGTCCGTGCACGAGGTGATCGGGATTCATGGGGAGCGCGAGTGACCTTGCCGACGGACAGCCCGGATTATCGCCGATGGGCGCCGCCGACGCTTTCGGCCCGGGCCGGTATCGCGTCTAATAACGACTCATCCCCAGGCTTGCCGTGATTCCATGAGCGCATTGCTGCTGCTGTTCGTGTGCCTGATCCTGGGCGTGCTGGTGGCGCGATTCGCCAGGCCGCCGGCGGGCATCGTGCCGGGGATCAACTGGTGGGTGCTGAATGTGGCGCTGGCCGCGCTGGTGCTGGAGTTGATCCCGAAGCTGAAGTTCGACGCGCAACTGTGGTTTCCGGTGGCGGCGATGTGGCTCACCTTCGGTGGCGCATGGCTGCTGTTCGGACTGCTCGGCCCGCGCCTGGGTTGGTCGCGACAGCGTACGGGCGCACTGATCCTGGTCTGCGGCCTGGGCAACACCGCCTACATGGGCTACCCGATGATCCAGGCGCTGCATGGCAAGGCCGGGCTGGCGCTGGCGGTGGTGGCCGACCAGCTCGGTGCGTTCCCGGTGCTGGCGTCCGCCGGCATCGTGGTGGCGTCGATCTATTCCGGGCGCACGCCGCAGCCGCGGTTGATGCTGCGCCGCGTCCTTTCATTTCCTCCATTCCTGGCGTTGCTGCTGGGTATCGTGGTGGGCCGGCTCGGCGGCTGGCCGAGCTGGCTGGATGGCGTGTTCGCGCCGATCGGAGCCACGCTGACCCCGCTGGCGCTGTTTTCGGTCGGGCTGCAGTTCAAGTTCCACCCGGGCCAGCGACAACTCGGCGCCGCGGGCTGGGGGCTGGGCTGGAAGCTGCTGGCGGCCCCGCTGCTGTGCTGGCTGATCGGGACCGTGGCCGGCGTAAGCGGCCTGGTGCTCACGGTCGGCGTACTGCAGGCGGCGATGGCGCCGATGGTGTCGGCGGCGATCCTGGCCGACGAGTACGGCCTGGAACCGACCCTGGCCAATACCGTGCTGGGCGCCGGCATCGTGCTGTCGTTGCTGACGGTACCGCTGGGCAACCTCCTGATCGGTGGCGTGGCCTCGTGATGGCGCTTGCGTACGGACTGCGCTGCATTGAGACTGGGCACGGGATTCTCGGGAGCAGGGGCTCGCGTCATGTCAGGCTTTGAGCTGATCCGGCGATTTTTCGGCAATGAACACGGCGAGCGCCGCGCGGCACCGCGCAGTGGCGTGCCCAGGGAAGCGCATGTCCTGGTGGTGGATGATTCCGCGACCATTCGCGCGGTGCTCGGCAAGATGCTGAGCCAGGATGGCCACGTGGTGCTCAAGGCGGCCGATGGCGAGGCGGCACTCGAGCTGGCCCGCAGCGAACTGCCGGACCTGATCTTCCTCGACATCGTGATGCCCGGCCTGAACGGCTTCGCGGTGCTGCGCGCCCTGCGCCGGGAGCCACTTACCCAGCACATCCCGATCGTGATGATCAGCGGCAACCTGCAGGCCACCGAGCAGTTCTACGTGCAGCGTTTCGGCGCCGACGATTTCATGAAGAAGCCTTTCGGCCGCGGCGAAGTGTTCGCGCGGATCCAGCACCTGACCCAGGCGGGTCGGCTGGTGGTCCGCCCCCGCGCCAGCGCATCGACCTTGCCGACGGAACCCGCGCTCACGCCGGACGAGCATGCCGCCATTCCGGACATCGCCATGCCCGATCCGCAGCACATGGTGCCGCCGCAGGGTGAAACATCCTGATCCGTCTGGTCGAGCGGTTGCCGCCATGACGCCACCGGTTTCCGAGCCTGCCGCACTGCGTGTCGACGTGTGGCTGTGGGCAGCGCGTTTTTTCAAGACGCGCAGCCTGGCGCGGCAGGCGATCGAGGCGGGCCGCGTCGAGGTCAATGAGGCGGGCTGCAAGCCAGCCAAGAGTCTGCACGTGGGCGATCGCCTGCGCCTGGGTCGTGCCGAGGAACGCCTGGAGGTATGCGTATTGGCCCTGTCTGCACGACGCGGGCCGGCCAGCGAGGCGCAACAGCTGTATCGCGA
>DATNGL010000121.1:0-12823 GCA_035605895.1 Rhodanobacter sp. | reverse complement strand
CGACGACCGCAACGGCAAGCCGGTATATCTGGCCAATCCGGCGCGCGCCTGCCGCAACTGCCAGGAGCGCCTGCTCGACACCCGACCGCCCGGCCCGCCGCCGGCCGAGATGACCAGGACACCCGCCAATCGACTGGCGGCGGCTGGCAGCGCCGCCGCACCGGCGGAATCCAGCAGCATCGACGGCGTCGGCGACGCCGTGTTGCCGGCGGACGCGCACGAAGCCGGCAATCATCCGCCGGTGCTCGCCCCGCGGGTGATCGGGCCACGCAACGATTACATGATCACCTCGCTGATGAAAGACGTGATCCTGCGTGGCACCGGCGCCGCCGCGCGCGCGCTTGACCGGCCCGATCTGGCGGGCAAGACCGGCAGCACCAACGACCATCGCGACGCCTGGTTCGTTGGTTTCAACGGCGACCTGTCGACCTCGGTCTGGGTGGGTTTCGACGACTACAGTTCGCTGGGCCGTGGCGAGTTCGGCGCCAAGGCCGCGCTGCCGATCTGGATGCAGTACATGGGCGCGGCACTCAAGGGGGTGCCCCCCAACACGTTGCCGATGCCGCCCGGAATCAGTACGGTATGGATCAACCGCAACAGTGGCCTGCCGACCGCGGCCGACGACCCGGACGGCATGAACGAGATGTTCAAGGTGGAAGACGTCGATCGCCTGCGCAGCCAGGCAGCCCAGCAGAAGGAGCAGGATCAGCAGCACGCCTACGAGATCTTCTGAACCCGCGGGCCGTCGACCAGGACTTTGCGAGAGGGCCGCGGCCGGCGCCATCCATCCAGGCGCCATCCATCGTTGAGGAGTGCGTCATGTCCCGAGGCGAACACCACCGCATCCATGCGCATGACCGGTTGCAACGCAACCGTCTGCGCGTCGCCCAGGAAGCCGCCCGCCTGATGAGCGAGCACGGCATTCGCGACTTCCACCACGCGAAGCTCAAGGCCGCCGAGCGGCTGGGCATCGTGGATACGCAGGCGTTGCCGCGCAACCTGGAGATCGAGCAGGCCTTGCGCGAACACCAGCGATTGTTCCTCGCCGATCGCCAGCCGCAATTGCTGCAGCAGCGACGCGAGGCGGCGGTCGAGGCCATGGCCTTCCTCGCTGCGTTCGAACCACGCCTGGTCGGTGCCGTGCTCGAAGGCACCGCCGACGCGCATTCGGCGGTATGCCTGCACGTGCACAGCGACGACCCCGACGCGGTGCTGCGGTACCTGCGCGAGCACGGCGTGCCGATCGAAATGCAGGTACGCCGCTTGCGTTACAGCCGCGACGAACAGCCCGAATATCCCGTGCTGCTGTTCAGTGCCGACGACCTGCCGTTCGATCTCACCGTGCTGCCGCGCGACGCGCTGCGCCAGGCTCCGCTGGATCGCACCGAACTGCGCCCGATGCGGCGAGCCTCACTGGCGCAGGTGGAGGTGCTGCTGGCTGAGGATGCCGGCGAGGCGTTCGAACAGCGCCTGCGCGCCGCCCTTCGCTGAAAGCAGCCGACGCCGCACGCAAAAAAACACCCCGGACCAGGCCGGGGTGTTTCATGCAAGCGGGAGCATCCCTGGCCGGTGACGTGTATCAACGCCTCCCGGTCGGCAGGTAATCACGCACGTCGGCGCCGGTGTAGACCTGGCGCGGCCGGCCAATGCGCGATCCCGGCGTTTCGTGCTGCTCGATCCAGTGCGCGATCCATCCGGCGGTGCGCGCGATGGCGAACATCACGGTGAACATCTCGGTCGGGATGCCGAGCGCCTTGTAGATGATGCCTGAGTAGAAATCGACGTTCGGATACAGCTTGCGCTCGACGAAGTACTCGTCCTTCAGCGCCGCCTCTTCCAGCTTCATCGCCACGTCCAGCAGCGGGTCGTTGACGCCCAGCTCGGCCAGTACCTTGTGGCACATCTCGCGGATGATCTTGGCGCGCGGATCGAAGTTCTTGTACACGCGATGGCCGAAACCCATCAGGCGGAAGCTGTCGTTCTTGTCCTTCGCGCGCTTCACCGCCGTCTCGACGTTGTCCGGCGTGCCGATTTCCTTCAGCTGCCTGAGCACCGCCTCGTTGGCGCCGCCATGCGCCGGGCCCCACAACGCGGTGATGCCGGCGGCGATCGACGCATACGGGTTGGCACCGGTGGAACCGACCAGTCGCACGGTCGAGGTGGACGCGTTCTGCTCGTGGTCGGCATGCAGGATGAACAGAAGATCCAGTGCCTTGGCGGCGACCGGATTCAACATCAGCGGCTCGCTCGGCACTTCGAACATCATGTGCAGGAACCGGGTGACGTATTCGAGGTTGTTGCGCGGATAGCGCACTGGCCAGCCAATCGAATAGCGGAAGCAGGCCGCGGCAATCGTCGGCATCTTCGCGATCAGCCGGATCGCGGCCATCTTGCGATCGACCGGGTCGTCCACATTGAGGTCGTCGTGGTAGAACGCCGACAGCGATGCCACCGCCGCCGCGAGCATCGCCATCGGATGCGCGTCGTGGTGGAAGCCCTGGAAGAAGTTCTTCTGCGCCTCGTGCATCATCGTGTGGTGCGTGATGTCGTGATCGAACACGGCGAATTCGGCCGGCTTCGGCAGCTCACCGTTGAGCAGCAGGTAGGACACTTCGAGGAAGTTGGACTTCTCGGCCAACTGCTCGATCGGATAACCGCGATACAGCAGCACGCCCTGGTCGCCGTCGATGTAGGTGATCGCGCTCTTGGTGCTGGCCGTACTGCCGTAGCCGGGGTCGTAAGTGAAGTGACCGGTGTCCTTGTACAGCGTACCGATGTCGATGCAGGCCGGGCCGAGAGTGCCGCTGACCAGCGGCAGCTCGCTGCCGCGATGGCTCGATTCATCGACGAGCTTGACGGTCTTGGGATCGGACACGGAAACCTCCTTGCAGATGGGTCGTTGCCGTCGGCAGCCGCCAGGGCGAGCCGTCCAGCAGGGGAGTGTGGGAGCCGCGCGCCGGGAGTGCATGCGACGCAACCGATGCCGTGGCATCAATTCACTCCCCATTATCGCACAAGGGGGCGTTCACATTCGATGGCGCATGGTCGAATCGCGGACGCGAAAAGACGCGGGGCAAGCCTGCGCCTGCCCCGCGTCGCGAATCGAAACCCATCTATGCGGCCGGCGCCAGGCGCGGACCACGCCAACGCTTATTCCTTGACGGAACCCGCGTAGCGGCGGCGGAACTTGTCGACGCGGCCGCCGACGTCCAGCGTCTTCTGCTTGCCGGTGTAGAACGGGTGCGAATGACTGGAGATATCCACCTTGATCAGCGGGTACTCATTGCCGTCTTCCCACTTGATGGTTTCCTTGCTGGACATGGTCGACTTGGTCAGAAACGCGAAGTCGGACGACAGATCCTGGAACACCACCGGGGTGTAGTTCGGATGGATATCAGCTTTCATGACAGACTCTAAAGCGGTGGTGAAAAGAGCGGCATTGTAACGAGGAACCGGCGCCCGCTGCAAGCCTGATGACCCACGGGGGCCTGGCATCATTCCGGCACGCCCAGCGCACGCCGTACCATCGCGGCAAAACGGGCATGGTCGACCTCCAGCACGATGTTCGCCTGCGTCGGCCGGCCCAGCCGCGCCGCCCAGTCGACCACGGTGGCGCCCCGGGTCAGGCGACCGTCCAGTTCCACCGCCACGGCCCGCGTCTCGCGGCGGGTGACGATGGACGGATCGAGCGCCACCGCCATCGCCAGCGCATCCGCGGCGATCAGGCCGGCCCGGTCGTTTGCCGTGTTGTAGGCGCGTGCCGTGGCCACGATCCGCCCGAAGAACTCCGCACGCTGGTCGCCGCGTGCCAGCCAGCGGTCGAATTCGGCATCGTCGAAGGCATGCCGCAGCGTCGCTTCCCAGTCCACCAGATCGAACGTCGGGAACGCCTCGAACACGACATGCGCCGCCTCCGGGTCGAAACCGATATTGAACTCGGCCGGTATCCTGCCGGTGTTGCCATGGCCGGTGACCGCGCCGCCCATCACCACCAGCCGCGCGACCCGCTGCGGCAACGCCGGATCGAGCCGCAGTGCCAGCGCCAGATTGGTCAGCGGGGCAAGCGCCACCAGGGTCAGTTCGCCCGGCCGCTCGCGGGTCAGTCGCAACAGCGCCAGCGCGGCGGGCTCGCCGGATAGCTGCGCTGCCGGTTCGGGAAAGCCGACGTCACCAAAACCGTCCTGTCCATGCACAAAGGCGGCATCCTCCTCCGGCGCGCGCACCAGCGGCGTGGCGCAACCCCCGAATATCGGCGTCGAGGTGCCGAGCAGGTCCACCAGGGTTCGTGCGTTGCGCACCGTGTGGCCCAAGCCGACATTGCCGGCGGCAATGCCGAGGCCGGCAATGTCGGCATGCGCGGCAGCCATCAGGATGGCAAGCGCGTCATCGACGCCGGGGTCGGTATCGATCAGGAGTTGCGGTTTGGTCATGAGGCATGGGTGGGTAACGAGTAGCGGGCTAGCTTAGAGGGAACAGGGAACAGGGAACAGGAATTGATGCGGCGCCGCTCTTCTTGCCCGTTCCCCGTTCCCCGTTCCCCGTTCCCCGTTCCCCGTTCCCCGTTCCCCGCTTCACGCATCCGCATATCGCGCCGCACCGCCGACCCAGCGCTCGATCAACTGGCTGGCTTGCTGCGGATGTTCGGCCAGCATGTGTTCGCCTACCGCCTGCACCGCTGGCAGCAGGTGCGCATCGCGGGCCAGGTCGGCGATGCGAAAGGCGAGCTGCCCCGTCTGGCGGGTGCCAAGCACCTCGCCGGGGCCGCGCAGTTCCAGATCCTTTTCGGCGATGCGGAAGCCGTCGCTGGTCTCGCGCATCACCTGCAGCCGTTCCCGCGCGAGCTGGCCCAGCGGCGGCTGGTACAGCAGCACGCAGTTGGACGCCACCGCGCCGCGGCCGACGCGGCCACGCAACTGGTGCAACTGCGCCAGACCCAGCCGTTCGCTGTTCTCGATCACCATCAGGCTGGCGTTCTGCACGTCCACGCCGACCTCGATCACGGTGGTCGCCACCAGCACGGCCAGCTCGCCCGCCTTGAATGCGTCCATCACGGCCTGCTTCTCCCTCGCCTTCATGCGGCCATGGACAAGACCCACCCCGAAGCCGGTGAGTGCGGCGGACAGCTCCGCGTGGGCAACTTCGGCGGCCTGCGCGCGCAGCTGTTCGGATTCCTCGATCAGCGTGCATACCCAATACACCTGCCGCCCCTCCCGGCAGGCGGCATGGATGCGCTCGATCACCTCGGTGCGGCGCGCGTTGGAGATCGCGACGGTCTGCACCGGCGTGCGCCCGGGCGGCAGCTCGTCGATCGACGATACGTCGAGGTCGGCATAGGCACTCATCGCCAGCGTGCGCGGGATCGGCGTGGCGGTAAGCACCAACTGATGCGGCACCAACTCGCCGCGCCGACCCTTCTCGTGCAGGGCCAGGCGCTGCTGCACGCCAAAACGGTGCTGCTCGTCGACGATTACCAGGCCAAGATGCGCGAAGGCGACGCCTTCCTGCATCAGGGCATGCGTGCCGATCACCACCGCGGCACCCTCGGCCACCCGTGCCAGCGCCAACTTGCGCGTCTTGCCGGTGACCCTGCCGGCCAGCCATTCCACCGCGATGCCGAGCGGCTCCAGCCATTGACGGAAATTCGTGAGGTGCTGTTCGGCCAGCAATTCGGTCGGCGCCATCAAGGCGACCTGATACCCCGCTTCCACCGCCGCCAGCGCGGCCAGCGCCGCCACCACGGTCTTGCCGCTGCCGACATCGCCCTGCACCAACCGCAGCATCGGTCGCGGTTGGGCCAGGTCGCGCGCCACTTCATCACCGACGCGCCGCTGGGCGGCCGTCAACCGGAACGGCAGCCCGGCCAGCAACTGCCGGCGCAGTTCCCCCGCACCGCCCAGCACTGGCGCGCGCCGTCGCCTGACCGCCGCGCGCATGCGCTTGAGACTCAGGTGCTGGGTCAACAATTCTTCGAAGGCCAGGCGCTGCTGCGCTGGATGCCGGCCCTGCATCAGCTGGCCGATGGGCGCATCGGGTGGCGGCCGGTGCACGTAGAGCAGCGCGTCGCGCAAGGAGGCCAGGCCATTGGCGGCGCAGAGCTCCGGCGGGATCAACTCCAACTGCGCATCCGCCGGCAATCGTTCCAGCGCCTTGCCGATGACCGCGGCCAGCCGTTTCGGACCCAGCCCTTCGGTGGTCGGGTAGACCGGCGTGAGCAACTCGTCGACGCTGGCCGCCACGTTGCCGCTCAGGCGCTGGTAGTTCGGATGCACCATCTCCAGGCCCTGCGCCGCATGCCGTACCTCGCCGTAGCAGAGCAGGCGCGTGCCCGGCTGCAGTTGCTCGGCCTGCGCACGGTTGAAATGGAAGAAGCGCAGCAGCAGGGTCTGCCTGCTGTCGTCGCCGATCGCCACCTTCAGCTGCGGGCGATAGCGAAAGCCTCGCTCGACCGCCTCGACCACGCCCTCGACCTGGGCCCGCTCGCCGGCGCGCAGGTCCGCGATCGCGGTGACCCGCGTCCGGTCCTCGTAGCGCAGCGGCAGGTGGAACCACAGATCCTGGATCCGCTCCAGCCCGAGCCTGGACAAGGTCGCGACCAGTGCCGGGCCGACCCCGGCCAACGTGCCGATCGACTCGCGGCCGGAGTCGGTTGCGTTGACGGAAGCGGGACGAGCGATGCGGGCGGCCATGACCTGCAAGCCTACCCGAGCACCGCCGTCATTCGTAAGGAGGTTGCCCGCAGGCACGGTGGGCGCATGCCCCGCCCTGCATCAGTCCAGTGCCATGACCGCGTCGACCTCGACCTGCGCCGCCTTGGGCAGGCCGGATACTTCGATGGTGGAACGGGCCGGGTACGGCTGCTGGAAGTACTCGGCCATGACCGCGTTGACCGCGGCGAAATTCGCCAGGTCGGTGACGTAGATGCCCACGCGCACGATCTGCGCCAGCGAACCGCCGGCGGCCTGCGCCACCGCCGCGAGGTTGTCGAACACCCGCCGCGTCTGCACGCTGATGTCGCCGTCGACCAGGGCGCCGGTGGTTGGATCGAGCGGAATCTGGCCCGAGAAATACACGGTGTTGCCGGCGCGCACGGCCTGCGAATAAGGGCCGATGGCGGCAGGTGCCTGGTCGGTGGCGATGATGCTGCGGGACATGGGTTTTCCTCGGGAATCGGGAATCGGGAATCGGGAATCGGGAATCGGGAAGACTATCGCTCGATCAGAAGAAAACAACCTTCGGGATCTTCGGGCCCTTGCACCCTTCCCGATTCCCCAACTCCGATTGCCGGCCTAGAGCGGGTAGCGATGTACCCCGCTGACCACGCCGGTGCGACGCACGCGGCGGATCACGTCGGCCAGGTGCTTGCGGCTCTTCACTTCCATCGAGAACAGCAAGGTCGCGGCCGAGGCGTCGCGTTCGACGTACTCCACGTTCTCGATATTCGAATCGGCGGCGGCGATCGCCGCCGCCACGGTGGCCAGCACGCCTGGGCGGTTGATCACTTCGATGCGCAGCTGCGCGCGGTAGTCACCCTGCACGTCGCGGTCCCATTCGATCGCCACGCAGCGCTCGGGCGACTTGCGCAACTCGACCACGTTCGGGCATTCCTCGCGATGCACCACGATGCCCTTGCCCGAGGACAGGTAGCCCACGATGTCGTCGCCCGGCAACGGATGACAGCAATTGGCGAAGCTGAGCACGCCGCGTTCGGCGCCGGTGATGCGGATCTTCTCCTGGGCCATCGACGCGCCCGGCTTCGCTCCGCCAGCCTTCTTTCGACGGGAGCCCAGCAGCTGGCGGGCAACCAGGTCGGGCATGCGATTGCCCAAGGCGATATCGGACAGCAATTCTTCCAGCCGCTTGAGGTTGGATGTCGCCAGAAAATGATCCAGCACCGCCGCCGGAATCGCGTCCAGACTGCTGCCCTGCGCGTCCAGCGCGCGGTCCAGCATGCGATGACCGAAGTCGACCGCATCCTCGTGCTGCAGATGCTTCAGGTATTGCCGGATCGCAGTACGCGCCTTGCCGGTGACCACCACCTCCAGCCAGGCCGGGTTCGGCACCGCCGACGGCGCGGTGATGATCTCCACCAACTGGCCCGACTCCAGCTGGCTGCGCAAGGGCGTCAGCTTCTTGTCGACCCGCGCGGCCACCGCATGGTCGCCCACGTCGGTGTGGACGGCGTAGGCGAAGTCCAGCGCGGTGGCATGGCGCGGCAACGAGAGGATGTCGCCGCGCGGGGTGAACAGGTAGACCTCGTCGGGGAACAGGTCGATCTTGACGTTCTCGATGAACTCCGAGGAGGACACCGTGTTCGCCGAACTGTCGACCATCGAGGACAGCCATTCGCGTGCGCGTGCCTGCGCGCTGTTGGCCGGCCCGCTGTCGGTCTTGTACGCCCAGTGCGCCGCGACGCCGCGCTCGGCCACCGAGTCCATCTCGGCGGTGCGGATCTGCACCTCGATCGGCGCCCCGAACGGCCCCAGCAGCACCGTATGCAGCGACTGGTAGCCGTTGGCCTTGGGAATGGCGATGAAATCCTTGAAGCGGCGATCGACCGGCTTGTACAGCGCATGCACCACGCCGAGCGCCATGTAGCAGCTCGTCGCGCTGTCGACGACCACGCGGAAGCCGTAGACATCCATCAGCTGCGCAAACGTCTTGTGCTCGTTGCGCATCTTCGAATAGATGCTCCACGGCGACTTGATGCGGCCCACCACGTGGGCCGGCAGGTGCTCGGCGGCAAGCTGCGCGGTCAGCGCCGCCTCGATCTTGCCCATCGCCTCGCGGCGGTTGCCCAGGGCGGCACGGATACGTTCGCTGATGACCCGGTAGCGATCCGGATACAGCGCACGGAAGCCCATGTCCTGCAGCTCCGCCTTGAACTTGTTCATGCCGAGGCGCTGCGCGATGGGCGCGAAGATCTCCAGCGTTTCGCGCGCGATGCGCCGGCGCGAGGCGGAATCCTTGGCACCGAGCGTACGCATGTTGTGCAGTCGGTCGGCCAGCTTGATCAGGATCACGCGCAGGTCGCGCGCCATCGCCAGCAGCATCTTGCGGAAGCTTTCCGCATCGGCCTCCTGGCGGCTGCCGAAACGCATCTTGTCCAGCTTGGTGACGCCGTCGACCAGTTCGGCCACGACCTCGCCGAACTCCGCGGCCAGCGCCTCGCGACTGAGCTCGGTGTCCTCCAGCGTATCGTGCAGAATCGCTGCGATGAGCGTCTCGGCATCCAGCCCGAGTTCGGCCAGAATGCCGGCCACCGCCACCGGATGGGTAATGTACGGCTCCCCGCTCTTGCGCTCCTGTCCGGCATGCGCCCTGGCGCCAACTTCGAACGCGCGCACCACCAGGGCCACCTGCGCTTCGGGCAGATAGGCGATGCGCTGTTTCAGCGCCAGCACATAGGGCGGCAATGCGGACGGATCGACCGTGGCGGGGGGCGCGGCCGCAGTCATCGATGACTGGCGCCGACTCAGGCGCCCACCCCGGTTGCGACTGCCGCGCGCGCGTGCTTCATCACACCGGACCCGCCAATGTGACAGTCGCCGTTGCGCCGGCAGTCGTCATCCATCAGTCGTCGCCGCCCTTGGAGAGGTCGTCGTCGACCTCGGCCGCGGCCCACTCCAGCGCCTCGCGCTCGGCACGCTCGCGCTCGGCCTTGTCGATCTGGTCGATCGTGGCCTGGTCGATGCGGCGTGCGGCGATCTCGCGCAAGGCCAGCACGGTGGGCTTGTCGTGGTCAGGGTTGACCGCCGGCTCCGCCCCCTTTTCCAGCTGGCGTGCACGCTTGGTCGCCATCAGGACCAGCTCGAAACGGTTGTCGACCACCTCGAGGCAGTCCTCCACGGTAATACGGGCCATGCGAAATCCTTGGGGAATAGTGACTTATGTGGTCGGTCAGTGTAGTTGAGCAGGCGCTTTGCTGGCAATGCGCGCAGCGCGTATCATGGCGGGCTGGCCACGGACCGACGCGTGTCCACGCCATGAAAGCACGCCGAAAGCCGTGCAAGATATAAAACCAGACAGTACACTTACTGCTTCCCCGACGCGAAATCCAGCCTCGATGCCCTCTTCGCCCCGCCACTCCCTGTTGCGCCGCTGGTTGCCCGTACTCGCGGTCGCGATTCTGGCCGGCTGCACGATCGCCAAGCCACGCACCGACGACCCGCTGGAGAAGTACAACCGCAAGGCCTACAAATTCAACAATGCGGTGGACAAGGCGGTCATCCGCCCGGTGGCACTGGGTTATCGCAAGGTCACCAATCCGCCGGTGCGGCGATCGTTCAGCGATTTCTTCACCAATATCCGCATGCCGATCACGGTGGCCAACGACCTGCTGCAGGCGCGCCCCAAGCAGGCGCTGCAGAGCACCAGCCGGTTCCTGGTCAACCTGACCCTGGGCATCGGCGGCTTCTTCGACCCGGCCAGCCAGCTTGGCCTGCCGCTTGAAGACAACGACTTCGGCATCACGCTGGCGCGCTGGGGCGCACCGGAAGGTGATTTCCTGATGGTGCCCCTGCTCGGACCCAGCACGGCGCGCGACATCTGGCGCATGCCGGTGGACAGCTATTTCTTCGATCCGCTGAGCCTGTTCGCCGCGAACCATCACTACAACGGACTGCAATACCTGCCGCAGGCGATGTATCTGATCACGCTGCGGTCGCGTGGCATCGACGCGGAAGGCTTTCTGCAGTCGGCCTATGACCCATACGTGTTCATCCGTGATGCCTATCGGCAGCAGCGCCTGTACGAGATCTACGACGGCAACCCACCCGCGTCGATCATCGAGCGCATGCAAGGTCTGGATACGCCCGACTTCGACCCGGACCAGTTGCTGGAGCAGCAACACGATTGGGAGAAGGACCACCCCAAGCAGACCGGCAAGCCCTAGAAGCGCGGGCCGTGACGCGCGTTCGCGCTCCATCCACGAGTCAGCCCAGCAGGCGGTCGACCTCGCATACCGTGGCCAGCGCGCGCATGCCCGCCGGCATGCCGGTCACCCGCACGACCAGCCCGCGCCGGCTCGCATCCGCGGCTGCCGCCAGCACGCAGGCCAGGCCCGCGCTGTCGCAGTGACGCACCCCGGACAGATCGAGCCGTGCCGCGTCGCCGGCAACCAGGGCCGACCGGATCGCCTGCAACGCGGCCGCGGCGTTGTCGAAGCCCAGCACGCCGCTCACGCCCAGCGTGGCTGGCGTGGCGGTGTCCAGCCGGAAACCTGGCGCCGTGCTCACTTGGTGCCCTTGCCGTCCTGGTCCATCGTCTCCAGCGCCTTCTCGCCCTGGGTTTCGAGGTTCTTGATCAACTGCTCGATACCCACCTTCTGGATCTCGGCATCGACCTGGTTGCGATAGTTGGTGACGTAGGAGATGCCTTCGATGATCACGTCGTACGCCTTCCAGTCGCCGCTGCGGCTCCTGCGGAAGGCATAGTCGATCGACACCAGCTTGCCGTCGTCCAGCACCACCTGGGTGCGCACCACGGTGCGCTTGTCGTTGAGGTCGCCATTGAACGGCAACACCTTCACCCGGCCACGGCTGTAGTTGAGCAGGCCCTCGGCGTAGCGATGGGTGATCGAGTTGTAGAACGCCTTGGCGAAGCGCTCGCGCTGATCCGGCGACGCCTCGCGGGCGTGCCGGCCAAGCACCAGGATGGATGCGTAGTCGATGTCGAAGTGCGGCAGGAACACCTCGTCGATGATGTTGATCAGTTTTTCCTTGTTTTGCTTCAGCTCCGCACGATGGCCTTCGATCGCGGTGCCCAGCTGATCGGCAATGCTCTGCACGATCTGCACCGGCGTCTGCTGGTTCGCCGCCGGCGCGGCGGCGGCAGCGGAATCCTGGGCGAAGGCCGGTGCGGCAACCACGGCGGCAAAGGCGAGTGCGGTGGCAAGAGCGATTCTGCGCAGCATGGGGATACTCCTTGGGCGTAACCGGCGCAGCAACCACCGGCAGGAAATCGAAACAGGGGTCGGGCTACTTCTTGCCGTCGCCGGCATCCTTCTTGTCGCCGGGTGAACCGTTGACCAGGAACTTGCCGATCAGGTCCTCCAGCTGCATCGCGGACTGGGTCAGGACCATCTCGTCGCCGTTCTTCAAGGCATCGGGCGAGCCGCCCGGCTGGATCGCAACATACTGGCTGCCGATCAAACCGCTGGTGAACACCGCGGCGGCGGAATCGTCGGGAATCTGGTTGTAGCGCTTGTCGATCGCCAGCAGGACCTGGGCGTTGAGCTTGACCGGATCGGCGCGTACCGACTGCACGCGGCCGATCACCACGCCCGCCATCTTCACCGGCGCGCCGACCGAGAGCGTGCCGACGTTGGTGAAATCGGCCTTCACCACATAGCTGCCGCCGACATTGTCGACCACGCCACCGGCACCGAAGAACTTGCCCAGCATCTCCTCCAGCGGCTCGGAGGACTTGGTGCGCGCCAGCGTGCCGCCGGCAGCCACCACCTGTTTCGCCGTGCCATAGTCGATCCCCACATACTGGTCGCCGAGCAGACCGCTGGTGAAGATCGTCGCCACCGAGTCCTGGGGGATGTGGTCGTAGCGCTTGTCGATCGACAGCTTCACATCGGCCACGTCGTGGCCCGGCGCCAGCGTGATGGATTGCACCTGGCCCACGCGCACCCCGGCGATCTTCACCGGCGCACGCTCCTTCAGCTGGCCGATGTTGCTGAACTCGGCCTCGACCGTGTAGCTGTCGCCCTGGTGGACGTTGGCCACCGAACTGGTCTGCGTCGCCAGATAGGCCAGCGCGGCAAAACCCAGCACGATGAACAGGCCGGTGCCGACGGCATACGAACTTCTCGGTTGGC
>DATNGL010000120.1:0-4077 GCA_035605895.1 Rhodanobacter sp. | reverse complement strand
TCGCCGGCGCTACGTTCCGCGGCGGCCTCCGACGGCAAATCAAAAGCTTCTTCCCGATACCTTGTCATGCTGAGTCCCCATCTCGCCCTGCTCGGTAATTATCGCCAGGGAAACGGTCTCAGCTACATTGACACGGAGGGACCCGCGACTTGCTCCCCGAAGGATTTGCCTTCGATCCGGGCTGGCGTTGGCTCAAGGTGATCAAGTTCGGCCAGGACGTGGCACAGAAGTCTGAGGAGCAACGAAAGAAACAGGCAATCGCGAAGGAGTTCGGGTTCATCGATAATGAAAGCCTTGAACGAGCGCAGCGCTTCACCTCCCTGCCGCAAGTGGAGCAGGAACGTATACTCGCTGAATTCCAAAACAGGGTGCGTGCTAGCCTTCCCCAGCAGGAACCAAAGAATCCCGAGCGACGGGCTGCAGAAGTCGGGAAAGCGGCCGCGACCGCGCCGGAACGCATTTCGGAACAGCGGTCGCGCGCCGTATCAATCGGTCGCGAAGAGGTGAAACAAGAAGCAGAACAGTATCTCCGCGACCAGTACACGAATGACGGGGAAATGATCTGCCAAGTGTGCAAGCTTCCCCTTCCTTTCAAACTGGACGATGGCACATATTACTGCGAGAAAGTCGAGTTCCTCACTGAGTTAAAGAGACGACACTACCAGAATTACCTCTCGCTCTGCCCAAACCACGGGGCGATGTTTCGAGAGGCGAATGGCTCACGCGAGTCGCTGCCAGACTTGTTCTGGGCGTTCGAGGGGCCTGAATTGAAGGTCGTGTTGGCCAGAACAGAAACGACAATCTATTTTACGAAAACACACATCGCCGATCTTAGGACGATCATTCAAGTAGACGGTGAGGAGCCCGTCAGCGGGGCAATGGAAGGCCAGATCCCGGCGCCGCCAATAGCAGCTCAGCAACTCACTTGAGCTGGACCGGCTCGTAGGGCGCGTCGAAAAGGATGTCGCGATTTACTCTAACGTTGAAACGGTAGCCGACAGCGACCTTGACCGTAGGTTGGACGTTCAAGTTTCGCCTCGTTATCTGTGCCCCAAGATCCGAAGCTTGCTGACCAACCGCACTTCCGGCGACCTGAGCGGGACTCGGGTAAGTGAGGAGCGACCGATTCTGGTTCTGCGAAATCTCAGAGGCCGCGGCGAAGAGGCTCGTAAGGACCGCGAAACCGATCAAGCGGGCGTAGTGGCGGTCCACTTTATCGCGGAACCCGGAGAAGCCGTGAGCGTCTTGGCCGATCATGCCGGAGAGGTCGAGGGACGATCCATCCGGGTAAATAATGCGGTCCCAGATTACCTGTACGCCGTCTTGGCCGTAGCCGATCCGGGAGTTGTAGACGCCGACGAGGCGCGAGCCTTGCGGGATCAGGAGATAGCGCCCCGAGGCGGTGTCGTAGACATTCGAGGAGACAAGCCCTCGGTGCGGTCTGCCGAGGACCTCGACAGTGGCGCTCTCACATATGCAGAGATCAAAGCAATCGCGTCAGGCAATCCGGCCGTCGTCGAGAAAATCAAGATCGACACTGAAATCCGCAAGCTCGACCAGTTGCGGGCGGTTCATGCAAACCAACAGCGTCACATCCGATGGGAGATTCGCGACCTGCGTAAGCGTACGGCGTGGGCGCATTGACTCTTATTGAAGTGTCCACGTATGCGGTACGTGGACACAAGCCGGGAAGGGTCAGTTCGAGCCGGTCAGGTTCCAGGGCAGCAGTTCTTCGATGTGGTTGACCGGGTGGTCGGCGATGCGCTCGAGCACCTGTCGCAGGTAGGCGGACGGGTCCATGCCGTTGAGCTTGGCCGTGCCGATCAGCCCGTACATGCCGGCGGCGCTGGCGCCGCCGCCATCAGAGCCGGCGAAAAGATAGTTCTTGCGGCCCAATGCCACGGCACGGATCTCCCGCTCGACGGCGTTGTTGTCGATTTCAACTCCGCCGTCGTCGCAGTAGATCGTGAGCGCGGGCCAGGCGTTCAGGGCATAGCGAATCGCACGCGTCGTTTCCGAGCCACGCGAAAGCATCCCCAAACTCTCATCGAACCAGGTTTTCATCGCACTCAACAGCGGAGCCGCCCGGGCTTGGCGTTCGCTGCGTCGCACATCAGGCGGCTTGCCCCGTATGTCGGACTCAATCGCATAGAGTTCGCCGATGCGCCGCAGCGCCTCGGCCGCGATCGGTGAGTGGTGGGCAGCTTCGAGCTCATAAAACTTCCGCCGCACGTGCGCCCAACAGGCGGCCTCGCGTATGCTGCCGGTCTCGTACACCTGATTGAAGCCGGCGTAGGCGTCGGCCTGCAGCGTGCCGCGAAACTGGCCCAGATGGCGCGCCGGATGTTCGCCCTTACGGTCGGGCGAGTAGCCGAACCAAACCGCCGGTGGATCGCTGCTGCCCGCCGGGCGGTCGTCGCGCACATACGCCCAGAGCCGAGCCGTGCGCGTCTTGCCCGTCCCTGGCGCCAGCACCGGCACCGGCGTGTCATCGGCATGTACCTTGCTGGCCTGCATAACGTAGCGGCGCAAGGCTTCGATCAGCGGCTCCAGCAAGCCTCGGCTGGCGCTCACCCAATCGGCAAGCGTCGAGCGCGACAGATCAACGCCCGAGCGCTCATAAATGACCGATTGCCGGTAAAGTGGCAGGTGATCGGCATACTTCGAGACCAACACCTGGGCGAGCATGCCCGCCGTTGCGTGCCCGCGCGCAATGGGCCGGCTCGGCGCCGGCATCTGCACCATGCGGTCGCACCCTGAGCAGCTGTACTTGGGGCGCACGTGCCGGATCACCCGGAACTGTGCGGGCACGAAGTCGATCATCTCGGATGCATCTTCGCCCACCTGCCGCAGTCCGCCGCCGCATTCCGGGCACGATTGAGCCTCGGGCTCATGCCGCTTCACCTCGCGCGGCAGATGGGCTGGCAGCGGCTCCCGCGGCCTGGGCGGTCGCGCCGCCTTCGCCAGCTCTTCGGGTACGATCGGGGGCGGCTCGGGTGTCGATTCCAGTTCCTCCAGCTGCAGTTCCAGCTGCTCGATCTGTTGCGCGATCTTTTCCGAGCGTCGCCCGAACTGCATGCGGCGCATCTTGGCCAGCAGCATCGTCAGGTGCTCAATCTCGATCTCGCGCGACTGCAGCCGCTCGTGATGAGCCAGCAGCAGAGCGCGCAGCGCTTCAATATCGAGTCCGTCGAGCGACGGTAGCGGGGTGCGCGCGAAAGCCATACTTGTAAGACGAACATCCACGCGGACAGTTACATCTAACTCGCAAAAACCTTGAGTTACTAAATCGCGATCCGCGGTGTCCAGGTGCGCTCGGGCCGGCGCCAGTCAATGCCCTCGAGCAACATCGCGAGCTGCGCGCGCGTCATTGCCACCGCGCCGTCCTCCGCCTGTGGCCAGACGAAGCGGCCGCGCTCCAGACGCTTGGCGAATAGGCACAAACCGTCGCCATCCCACCACAGCAGTTTCACGAGGTTGCCGCGCCGCCCGCGGAACACGAACACGTGGCCAGAGAACGGATCTTGATCGAGCGCCGTCTGCACCATCGCGCTCAGTCCGGTAAACCCGCGCCGCATATCGGTCATGCCCGCGGCCAGCCAGACTCGCGTGCCGACTCTTGGGCCGATCATGCCAGCAGCATCCCCAGCAACATACGAAGCAGAGCGGCATCCGCGCCGGCTTCAATGCGCAACCGACCCTGCGCCAGCTCGAGCTCTATCGCGCCCGGCGCCGGGCTCCCCCGCCGCTCTCGCTTCGCCCGCGGCTCCTCGGCAATCCGCACCGGCACCAGCGCCTGCTCCACGGCAGCCCCCAATCGCCCGGCCTGGAACTGCCGCCGCCAGTAATGCAGTTGGTTCGCGTTCACTCCATTTGCGCGCGCGACCCGCGCCACCGAGGCGCCGGGCTCCAAGGTCGCCACCACAATCCGGCGTTTCTCCGCCACGCTTCGCCGCAGCCGTCGTGGCGCTCCCGCCGGTGCCGCTTCTACCGCCATTACAGCGCTGGCCACTTTCATCCTCCCAGTCTGGCGACCAAGGGCGTCTCAGTCCAGAAGGGCTGTCACCGTACGCTTAC
>DATNGL010000119.1:0-15948 GCA_035605895.1 Rhodanobacter sp. | reverse complement strand
GCTCATCGCGGCAACCACGGCCGCTCAACAAGCCAAGCGGAGACGATCCGAATGTTCAGCAAGGATCTGGAAGTCACCATCGGCCATTGCTACAAGCAGGCCCGCGAACAACGCCATGAGTTCATGACGGTGGAGCACCTGTTGCTGGCGCTGACCGAAAACCAGTCGGCGCTGGGTGCGCTGCGGGCGTGCGGGGTGGAATTGCCGCGCCTGTCGGCCGAACTGGCCCGCATCATCAGCGAGACGGTGCCGGTGTTGCCGCCCGGCGACGAACGCGACACCCAGCCGACCCTCGGATTCCAGCGGGTGCTGCAGCGTGCCGTCTACCACGTGCAATCTTCCGGCCGGAAGGAAGTCACCGGCGCCAACGTGCTGGTGGCGATATTCGGCGAGAAGGATTCGCATGCGGTGTTCTTCATGCATCAGCAGGAAATCACCCGGCTCGACGTGGTCAATTACATCTCGCACGGCATCGCCAAGATCGGCGACGAGCCGGCCGCGAGCACGTCGGGCAGCGAGCGGGAAGGCGAGGAAGGCGGGGAACCCAAGGGCAATCCGCTGCATGAGTTCGCCAGCAACCTCAACGAACTGGCGCTGGAAGGCAAGATCGACCCGCTGATCGGGCGCGCCGACGAAATCGAGCGCACGATCCAGGTGCTGTGCCGCCGGCGCAAGAACAATCCGCTCTATGTCGGCGAGGCCGGCGTGGGCAAGACGGCCCTGGCCGAGGGCCTGGCCAAGCGCATCGTCGACGGCGAGGTGCCCGAGGTGCTGGAGAGCGCCACGATCTGGGCGCTGGACCTGGGTGCGCTGGTCGCCGGCACCAAGTACCGCGGCGATTTCGAGAAGCGCCTGAAAGGCGTGATCGCGCAGCTGAAGAAGCAGCCCGGCGCGATCCTGTTCATCGACGAGATCCACACCATCATCGGCGCGGGTTCCGCCTCGGGCGGCACCATGGATGCGTCGAACCTGATCAAGCCGATGCTGGCCTCGGGCGAGCTGCGCTGCATCGGCTCGACCACGTTCCAGGAATACCGCGGCGTGTTCGAGAAGGATCGTGCGCTGGCCCGCCGCTTCCAGAAGATCGACGTGGTCGAGCCGACCGTGGCCGACAGCATCGAGATCCTCAAGGGCCTGCGCTCGCGCTTCGAGGAGCATCACCATGTCGCCTATACCAACGACGCGCTGAAAGCGGCGGTGGACCTGTCGGTGAAGCACATTCCCGACCGTCTGCTGCCGGACAAGGCGATCGACGTGATCGACGAGGCCGGCGCACGCCAGCGGCTGCTGCCGGAGGATCAGCGCACCGGCACCGTCGACGTGAGCGAGGTCGAGTACATCGTGGCCAAGATGGCGCGGATTCCGGCCAAGCAGGTGTCGGCTTCCGATCGCGATGTCCTGCGCAACCTCGAGCGCAATCTCAAGATGGTGGTGTTCGGGCAGGATCCGGCAATCGAAGCGCTTGCCGCCTCGATCAAGATGGCCCGTTCGGGCCTGGCCGACCCGTCCAAGCCGATCGGCTGCTTCCTGCTCGCCGGCCCCACCGGCGTGGGCAAGACCGAGGTCACCAAGCAGCTGGCGATGCAGCTCGGCATCGAGATGATCCGCTTCGACATGTCCGAGTACATGGAAGGCCACTCGGTGTCGCGCCTGGTCGGCGCGCCTCCGGGCTATGTCGGTTTCGACCAGGGCGGCCTGCTGACCGAGGCGGTCACCAAGCATCCGCATGCGGTGCTGCTGCTGGACGAGATCGAAAAGGCGCACCCGGACGTGTTCAACATCCTGCTGCAGGTGATGGATCGCGGCGTGCTTACGGATACCAACGGCCGCGAGGCAAACTTCAAGAACGTGGTGGTGGTGATGACCACCAATGCGGGCGCCGCGATTGCCTCGCGCCGCACGATGGGTTTCGTCGAGCAGAAGCACGAGGCGGACGCGATGGAGGTGATCCGGCGCATCTTCACCCCGGAATTCCGCAACCGGCTGGATGCGATCATCCAGTTCGGCGCGCTGGATTTCGAGCACATCCTGCGCGTGGTGGACAAGTTCCTGATCGAGCTGGAAAGCCAGCTGACCGAGAAGCGGGTGAGCCTGGACGTGGACGCCGATGCCCGCCGCTGGCTGGCCGAGCACGGCTTCGATCCGCAGATGGGCGCGCGGCCGATGGCGCGGGTGATCCAGGAGAAGGTGAAGCGCGCACTTGCCGACGAGCTGCTGTTCGGCAAGCTGGCCGAGGGTGGCCTGGTGCGGCTCAGCGTGGCCGATGGCGAGTTGAAGGTCGATTGCAAGGCCGCCGGGAAGTTGCCGGCTGTCGTCGAATAGCCCGCCGCTTCGGCTGGGCCCGTGGCAAAGCAAAGGCGGCGCACTGCGCCGCCTTTGCTTGTCTGATTCGTCGTGTGCCTGCCGCGGCCGCCTTATTTCATGCGGTAGGTGATGCGTCCCTTGCTCAGGTCGTACGGGGTCATCTCGATCTTCACCTTGTCGCCGGTGAGGATGCGGATGTAGTGCTTGCGCATGCGCCCGGAGATGTGGGCGATGACCACGTGCCCGTTCTCCAGCTGCACGCGAAACATGGTGTTGGGCAGGGTCTCCTGGACCGTGCCTTCCATTTCGATGACGTCGTCTTTGGCCATATGTTCCGGGCTTCACGCGCAGCCGTGATGGCCGCGTAAGCCGTCGATTATGGCACGAACAGCGCGTTGGTTAAAGAATCATCAAGACGGGCGGCTGCTCAGGCGAAGTGCTCGTCCAGCTTGCGCCGGATTTCCTGCTCGATCATGCCCTTCAGCGGCATCAGCAGCATCCCCAGCTGCGCCTGGACCTGGATGGCATCGCTCTCGACCGCGATGGAGCCATTCACGCCCGGGCGGGAAAAACCCAGGGTATCGCCCTGCCACTGACCGGTCATGCCGAACTTCTCCTGCATGCGGGAGGCGACCTGATCGACCACGGCGCGCGCCTCGGCGATCGACAACTGGTGCGGGCGACGGATATCGATGCTGGGCATGGCGTGTTCCCGGGCAAAGCTCCATCTTAATGCCATGCGCCTGCATGGTAGAGTTTCGCGACCTGTCGACCTGGTCAGCCATGCGTATCGAATTCCCCAATGCGGCCCGTGAGGATTTCCATTGGGCACAGGCACGATTGTGCATCGGCAGCGCGCCGGACAACGATCTGGTGCTGGCCGCCAGCCAGGCGGCCGCGAAGCACCTGTGCATCGAACAGGATCGGCGTGGCTGGGTGTTGCAGGTGTTGCCGTCGGCGGACCGCATCTACGTCAATGCCAGGCCGGTGCGCGAACGGGCACTGTTGCGCGCAGGCGACGTGGTCAGCATCGGCGATTGCCGCCTGTTGCTGTGCGATGACGAAGATCCGGCCCTGCGGGCACCACACAAGGTCACCCGTCAGGGGCAATGCACGGTGGCCTTGCGGGCAGTAGCCGGGCCTCTCTCCGGCCGTGTCCTGCCGCTGCGGGACAGCCTGGAACTCGGCTCCGAGGGGTGCTACCCGCTTGGCCTGGCCCAGAGTGAGGCGGTGGGCTTGCGGATCAGCTGGGACGACGGCCAGATCCTGCTGGAGGACATCTGCCGCTCGCCACGCCATCCACTGCGCGTGAATGGGGTGGTGGTGCAGAAAGCGGTACTGCTGCCGGGCGACCAGATCGGGGTTGCCACGCATCGGTTCGTGCTGGAAGCGCCAGGCATGGAAGCGGAGCCCGAGATTGTCCTTGACGAACAGACGACGGCGGACCTGCCGGAGGCGGCCGCCGGCCCCAAGGGTGAAGTCTGGTGGCTGATCGTTACCGCCGCGGTGCTGGCCCTTGGCATCGCGCTGGTGTTGCTGATTCGCTTCTGAGCCTACGGCGGCACGACAGAACCCGGCTGCGCTGCGGTGCCTGATGTGCAGCCGGATGAAAAACGCGATGGAGCTCAGTGCTGTTTCAGTCGGCGTTTTAATTCAAGCGCCTGCGCCCGGTAAACGACGGCCGGCTGATAATTCGGATCAATCGCCAGGATGCGGTCCCACAGCGCGATGGCCCGGTCCAGTTGCTTGTCGCGATAGAGCACGATCGCCTGCTCGTGGTAAGAGTCCAGTAGCTGTTTGCGCAGCGCGGCGGCCTGCAGCCCGGCCGGTTTCAGCCCGGGCTTGATGGACAGGGCTTCGCCGAGGCGCGCCAGGGCCTGGTCATTCTGCCCCTGATCGAGCAGGGACACGCTCTCCCTTTGCAGTCGCTGTGCCTTGGCGGTCGGCGGTTCGCTGGCGGTGGCCTCGGCTGACAGAGGCAGCCGTATCTTTTCGCCAACGCGCAGCAGGGAGGGATTAGCCGACCCGTTGTAGCGGGCCAGGATCAGGAAGGCTCCCGGATCCCCCAGATAGCGGGCGGCCAGGGTGCTGTAGGAGTCGCCCGTCTGCACGACATAAGTCTGCGAACGGGAGCCAAGTGCCTGTCTGGGGTCGGCCACGAGCTGGTGCAGCATGGTCTGCGCAGGGCGATCGCCCGGATGCTGCTGCAGATAGTGCCGAAGGTCCTGTTCGCCATCGTGGTAATGGCCAAGTTGCAGCTCGTTGACGATCGCGGTGAACGACGGCACTGGCCGCGTCTCCGGCTGTGCGGCCGGTGCTTCGCGTGTCGCGGTCGGATTTTCATCGACCCGCGAGGTGCGTGCGCCGAACCGGGTGCAGCCAGTCGCAGCCAGCAGGGTCAACAGCATGGCCACAAACATGGCCTGTCCGAACCACGATCCGCCAGAACGAGATTGCCTTGCCAATGTCTAAACCCCTGATGACAACCCGTGGCCTGCCTGCCGACCGTTTCGTCGTCGTGACGACCGGCTTTGCCGTCGACCCAAGCCTCCCCCTGGATTGTGGCATCAAGCTTCGCAGGCAATCCGAAGTCGATCCGTGACGCCCCTCAAGCATCGCGGTTTTCGCCACTCGCACTGCCGAGGTTGACCACTCCATGTTGCGCCGCGCCATAATGCGGGGAACACACTTCCACGGGATGCAAGCGCACGTGAGCAGAGTCTGGAATTTCAGCGCCGGTCCGGCGGCATTGCCGCAGGCGGTCCTCGAACGCGCCCGGCACGAGATGCTGGACTGGAATGGCAGCGCCGCCTCGGTAATGGAGCAGTCGCACCGCGGCAAGCGTTTCATCGCGATGGCCGCGCAGGCCGAGGCGGATCTGCGTGAACTGATGGGGATTCCCGCCGATTACGCCGTGTTGTTCCTGCAGGGCGGCGCGACCCAGCATTTCGCGCAGATCCCGATGAACCTGGCCGGCGAGCACGACAGCGCCGACTACATCGTCAGCGGACACTGGAGTGCCAAGGCGGTCGGCGAAGCCGGGCCCTACGTGCGGGTGAACGTGGCGGCCAGCGGCGAAGCAGAGGATTACCTGAAGCTGCCGTCGCGCGACAGCTGGCAGCTCGACCCGCACGCCGCTTACGTGCATTACACGCCGAACGAGACAATCCACGGCGTCGAGTTCCACGATATCCCCGACGTCGGCGATGCGCCGCTGGTGGCGGACATGTCGTCGAACATCCTGTCCGAACCGCTGGACGTCAGCCGCTTCGGGCTGATCTATGCCGGTGCCCAGAAGAACATCGGCCCCTCCGGCCTGGTGGTGATGATCGTCCGGCGCGACCTGCTGCAGCGCCCGGGTCGGCCGATGGCGCGGATCTTCCGCTATGCCGAGCACGCCGCCGCCGATTCAATGCTCAATACGCCGAACACCTGGGGCTGGTATGTGGCCGGACTGACCTTCCAGTGGCTCAAGGCGCAGGGCGGGCTTGGCGCGATGGCCGGGCGCAACCGGGCCAAGGCCGAGCTGCTGTACCGGGCCATCGATGGCTCCGGTGGCTATTACCGCAACCCGATCGAGCCGGCTGCGCGCTCGCGCATGAACGTGCCTTTCACCCTGCACGACAACGCGCTGGACGCGGCCTTCCTGCAGGAGTCCGAAGCTGCCGGCCTGCTCGCCCTGAAGGGGCACAAGGCGGTCGGCGGCATGCGTGCATCGCTCTACAACGCGGTGCCGAAGGAAGCCGTCCAGGCGCTGACCGGGTTCATGCGCGACTTTGCGCAGCGGCATGGTTGAGTGGCCGGAGACGGCGTTCTTCAGGCAAGATGCCGATACATGAACGGACTTCTTTCCATCTAGGCGGCCAAACCACATGAGCGATTCAAAAACCCCGCTGAACGAGATGCGCGAACGCATCGACAGCATCGACCGGCAGATCCAGCAACTGATCTCCGAGCGCGCGAACCACGCGCAGACGGTGGCGAAAGTGAAGGGGGAGGGGCTTTCCGCGATCGACTACTACCGACCGGAACGCGAGGCGCACGTGCTGCGCATGGTGGTGGACCGCAACCGGGGGCCGTTGTCGGATGCCGAGATGGTGCGCCTGTTCCGCGAGATCATGTCGTCCTGCCTGGCCCAGGAGGATCCGCTGAAGATAGGCTTCCTGGGCCCGGAGGGCACGTTCAGCGAGCAGGCCGTGCGCAAGCACTTCGGCCATGCCGCCTACGGTCTGCCGCTGGGCAGCATCGAGGAGGTGTTCCAGGAGGTTGCCGCCAGGCATGCCGACTTCGGCGTGGTGCCGGTGGAAAACTCGGGGCAGGGCATGATCCAGGTCACCCTGGACATGTTTCTCACCTCCGAAGCCACCATTTGCGGCGAAGTAGAACTACGCGTGCACCAGTGCCTGCATTCGCAGGCGGGCAAACTGGAAGACGTCAAGCGCGTCTACGCGCATGCGCAGTCGCTGCAGCAGTGCAAGACCTGGCTGCGCATCAACCTGCCCAGCGTCGAATGCATCGCGGTCGGCAGCAATGCCGAGGCGGCGCGACTGGCCCGCCACGCCGACGATGCGGCGGCGATCGCCGGCGAGACGGCCGGCAAGATCTACGGCCTCAAGACGGTGGCCTCCGGCATCGAGGATCGCGCCGACAACACCACCCGTTTCCTGGTGATCGGCCGCTCACTGTTCCCGCCGTCGGGCAACGACCGCACCTCGCTGCTGATCACCGTCAACGACAAGCCGGGCGCGCTGTACGACGTGCTCAGCCCGTTCGCGAAACACGGGATCAGCCTGAACCGGATCGAGTCGCGCCCGGCGCACACTGGCAAATGGCAGTACGCGTTTTTCATCGATGTATCCGGGCATATCGACGACGAGGCGCTGCAGGCCGCCGTGCATGACATCGGCGAATCCGCCGCGACGATCCGCGTGCTGGGCTCCTATCCGGTGGCGCTGCCTTGAACGCAAGGCTGGACTGGAGCAGCCGCGCTGGCGGTCCGCTGCGCGGCAGCGTGCGCGTTCCGGGCGACAAGTCGGTCTCGCATCGGGCGCTGATGCTGGCTGCCATTGCCGAGGGCAGTTCCCGCATCCGCGGCTTCCTGGAAGGCGAGGATACGCGTGCCACCGTCGCCGTACTGGCGCAGCTCGGGGTCCGGAACGATGCACCGTCGGCAGGCGAGCGCATCGTGCATGGCGTCGGGCTGCACGGCCTGCGGGGATCGGACCGGCCACTGGACTGCGGCAATGCCGGCACCGGCATGCGCCTGCTCGCCGGCCTGCTCGCCGGACAGGCGTTCGACAGCACGCTGGTGGGTGATGCATCGTTGTCGAAGCGACCGATGCGCCGCGTCACCGATCCGCTGGCGCAGATGGGCGCGCGCATCGACACACGCGACGGCATGCCGCCATTGCAGCTCCACGGTGGCTCTGCCCTGCGCGGCATCCATTACAAGCTGCCGATCGCCAGCGCCCAGGTGAAATCCGCCCTCCTGCTGGCCGGCCTGTACGCCGGCGGCACGACCGAGGTCATCGAGCCGCATCCGACTCGCGACTACACCGAGCGCATGCTGGCCGCCTTCGGCTGGCCGATCACGTTTGAACCGGGTCGCGCGCGGCTGGATGGCGGTCATCGGCTGCACGCCTCGGATATCGAGGTGCCGGCGGACTTTTCGTCGGCAGCGTTCTTCCTGGTTGCGGCAAGCATCGTCCCGGGCTCCGAACTGCGCCTGCCGGGGGTGGGCCTCAACCCGCGCCGCACCGGCCTGCTGCAGGCGCTGCGCCAGATGGGCGCGGACATCACGGTGGAGCACCGGCGCGAGGCGGGCGGGGAGCCCGTGGGCGATCTGGTGGTGCGCCACGCCCCGCTGCACGGCATCGAACTGCCTGCGACCCTGGTGCCGGACATGATCGACGAGTTTCCGGTGCTGTTCGTCGCCGCGGCGGCGGCGGCGGGTCGCACCGTCGTCCGGGACGCGGCCGAATTGCGGGTGAAGGAGTCCGATCGCATCGCCACGATGGCGACGGGCCTGCGCACGCTTGGCGTGGCCATCGAGGAAACCCCGGATGGCGCCGTCATCGATGGCGGGAGGATCGGCGCCGGTACGGTGGAAAGCCTCACCGACCACCGCATCGCGATGAGCTTCGCGGTGGCCGGACTGGTCGCTGCCGGCCCGGTGCGGGTGAACGACTGCCGCCATGTCGCCACCTCGTTCCCCGGCTTTCTCGACCTGGCCAATGGTTGCGGTTTCGTGTTGCAGGACGGTGGCTGAACCGATCACGGCGCTCGTTGTATCGTGGCCGCCAGATCCTGCACTCCGCCAAGGAAACTAAAGATGTCGCATGCGGTTCCACCGTTCATTGTCGCGATCCCGGCCCGCTACGGTTCCACCCGGCTGCCGGCCAAGCCATTGCGCGAGATCGGCGGCGTGCCGATGGTGGTGCGGGTGGCGCAGCGCGCGCTGCAGGCCGGCGCCAGCCAGGTGGTGGTCGCCGTGGACGATCAGCGCATCGCCGATGCGCTGGCCGGGCAGGGCGGCGTGGACATCTGCATGACGAGTCGCGACCACGCCTCGGGCAGCGACCGCCTCGCCGAATGTGCGCAACACTACGGCTGGGCCGACGACAGCATCGTGGTGAACCTGCAGGGCGACGAGCCGTTCGCGCCGGCAGCCGGCATCCGCGCGGTGGCGCAGGCGCTGGCCGGCGACGACGCCCCGATGGCCACCCTTGCCACGCCGATCATCGATGCCCAGGAGTTGTTCGATCCGAACGTCGTGAAGCTGGTGCGCGCCGCGAACGGGCGGGCGTTGTATTTCAGCCGCGCACCGTTGCCATGGGCACGCGATGCGTTCGCCGTCGACCGGCAGGTGTTGCCGTCCGGCACGCCGTTCCTGCGCCACATCGGCATCTATGCCTATCGCGCCGGCTTCCTCGCTCGCTATGCGCGGCTGTCGCGCACGCCGCTGGAGCAGACCGAGTCGCTGGAACAGTTGCGCGTCCTCGAACACGGTCATGCCATCGCGGTACGCCTGACGCCCGAGCCGTTTCCACCGGGCATCGACACCGAAGCGGATCTGGAACGCGCCGAGCAATGGTTGCGCACGCAGCACTGAGAGTTCGTGATTTTTTCAAACTCGAGGCCCGGCCATGGATGGCCGGACGCGGGCCGATCACGCAAGTGATTGATTCGCGTGAGCGAGTCCGGACATGTGCCGGACTCGCGATAGAAGAAAACCACGGGATGTGGCTTTCTTCACAAGTTCCAAGCCTCCATATCGGGCGGGCTGCCATCTAGAATCGCCCCATGCAACCCGCGCAACCACCTCCCTTCGATGGCAAGGCCTTCGTCCGCACGCTGACCGCCTCGCCCGGCGTCTATCGTCACTTCGACGCGACCGGCGAATTGCTCTACGTGGGCAAGGCAGGCAATCTCAAGAAGCGCGTCGGCAGCTATTTCCTGAAGCCGCGGATGGAACCGCGCATCGCCGCGATGGTGGCGCAGATCGCCCGCGTCGAGATTACCGTGACGCGCACCGAGGGCGAGGCGCTGCTGCTGGAATCGCAGCTGATCAAGTCGCTCAAGCCGCGCTACAACATCCTGTTGCGCGACGACAAGAGCTACCCCTACATCTACCTGTCCGGCGGCGAGGATTACCCGCGGCTGGCCTTCCATCGCGGCGCGAAGAACCTGCCGGGCCGCTACTTCGGACCGTATCCGAGCACCTACGCCGTGCGCGAGAGCCTCAGCCTGATGCAGAAGCTGTTCAAGGTGCGCCAGTGCGAGGACAGCTACTTCCGCAACCGCACCCGGCCGTGCCTGCAGCACCAGATCGGCCGCTGCACGGCGCCTTGCGTGGGCCTGATCAGCGTGGACGACTACCGCGGCGACGTGCGCCACGCCGAGATGTTCCTGGAGGGGCGCAGCAACGCGGTGATCGACGAGCTGGCTGAGGCGATGGAGCAGGCCAGCAAGGCACTGCAGTTCGAACGTGCGGCCAAATTGCGCGATCAGGTGGCGGCGCTGCGCCAGCTGCAGGCACAGCACCACGTGCAGGGTGCCAGCGCCGACATGGACGTGATCGCCTGCCGCATCGAGGCGGGGATGGCCTGCGTCAGCGTGCTGTTCTTTCGCAACGGGATCAGCCTGGGCACGCGCGATTTCTTTCCGCGGCTGCCGCTGGACGCCGAACCGGCCGACGTGCTGGCGCAGTTCGTTGCGCAGTACTACCTGGACCGGCCGGTACCGCGCGAGCTGATCCTCGGCGAGGTGCTGGCCGACCAACAGATCCTGGCCGAACTGCTGAGCCAGCACGCCGGCCGCGCGGTGGAGCTGAAGTCCAGCGTGCGCGGCGACCGGGCGCAATTCCTGCAGATGGCCGAACGCAATGCGCAGGCTTCGCTGACGGCGCGCCTGGCCAGCCGGCAGACCCTGGGCAACCGCTTCGACGACCTGCAGAAAGTGCTGGGGCTGGCGACGGTGCCGCATCGCATCGAGTGCTTCGACATCAGCCACACGATGGGCGAGTTGACGGTCGCCTCGTGCGTGGTGTTCGGGCCGGAAGGGCCGGAAAAGTCCCACTACCGCCGTTTCAATATCGCCGGCATCACCCCGGGCGACGATTATGCGGCCATGCACCAGGCGTTGATCCGGCGCTTCCGCAAGCTCGCCGAAGGGGAGGGCGCACGCCCGGATGTGCTGCTGATCGACGGTGGCGGCGGCCAGGTGGCGCAGGCCATGGATGTACTGCGCGAGCTGGGCGTCGAGGGCATCGAGGTGGTCGGTGTGGCCAAGGGTCCCGGCCGGCGGGCCGGCGAGGAAACCCTGGTGCTCGCAGACTCCGGGCGCGAGTTGCACCCGGGTTCGTCCTCGCCCGCCTTGCACCTGGTCGCGGCGGTACGCGACGAGGCGCATCGTTTCGCCATCAGCGGCCATCGCAAGCGGCGCGAAAAATCCCGCGAGCGCAGTGTGCTGGAGGATGTTCCCGGCATCGGCGCACGCCGCCGTTCAGCCCTGCTCAAGGCCTTCGGCGGCATGCAGGGCGTGGAGGCTGCAGGTGTCGAGGAGCTGATGCAGGTGAAGGGCATCGACCGTGGCCTCGCCGAGCGCATCTATTCCAGCCTGCATGGCTGAACGTTTGCGGACGACACCGGGTGGCAGCATCGCGTCAACGTGCGAAACTGCAGCAAACCATCGGAACGAATCATGCGCATCAACCTGCCGACCTGGCTGACCCTTTTCCGCGTTGCCCTGTTGCCGGTGATGGTGGTGGTGTTCTACCTGCCGTTTCGCGGCCACAACATCACTGCGGCGATCGTCTTCGTGCTGGCGGCCGTGACCGACTGGCTGGATGGCTACCTGGCCCGGCGGATGAATTTGACCTCGGCGTTCGGCGCCTTCCTCGACCCGGTCGCCGACAAGCTGATGGTGGCAGTGACGCTGTTCCTGCTGGTGCAATCACATCCGAGCACCGGCTGGTCCGGGATCCTGATGGCGGTCACCGCGGCGGTGATCGTAGGCCGCGAAATCAGCGTGTCGGCGTTGCGCGAATGGATGGCCGAAATCGGCATGAGCGCCACCGTCAAGGTCGCCTTCGTGGGCAAGCTCAAGACCGTGATGCAGATGGTCGCGCTGGTGGTGTTGATCGTGCAGCACGAAAAGGAGGCCACCGCGCTGCGCCTGTATCACATCGGCGAGGGCCTGCTGGTGATCGCCGGCATTCTCACCATCTGGTCGGGCCTGTACTACCTGCGGGCAGCGTGGCCGATGTTGCGTGGTGATACCCCGAAAACCCCCGGAACCCGTGGCGACGCCTGAAAGCCATCGGGGCGGCCAGGCGCCACCTGAGCCTGGCCGCCGTGCTCGGGATTCCTGATAGACTCCTGCGCTACACGGGGAAGACGGGCATTCGGACGGCAGTTTTGGCGGGCAGTTGCAGCCAGACTGCCGTGCAGGTCACTGCGGCGAAGGTTCGATCCTCTCTGCCAGATTCCGGCCAAGGGACGGGCAGCGGCGATCCGAAGCGATCCCGCACGGCGTTGAGGCCGCGTGCAGAGGCGCGGCCATCAGGTCCTGGTTGGTCGTCGGTTGGCATGGCCAATCGCGATATTTGGCTTGGGGGGCGACGCTTGGACGTTTCCGCTTGCTTTGACCTGGGTTGCCCGAGCGACTGGCTTGGGCAGGCGTGGCAACGTTGTCCCGGGAAGTCGACGCCATGACGGCGCTTGCCGCTGCAACCGACGCGTCACAGGCCTTCGATGAAGACGCCTGGGACGATCTGCTCAACTACATCGAGGAGCGCCGGGTCATCCCGATCATCGGGCCCGATCTGCTGCACGTGCGCACCGACAGCGGGCCGCGCCCGCTGTACGACTGGCTGGCGGAGAAACTGGCGTTGCGGCTGTCGGTGGACGTCGCCGGGCTGCCGCGGCCGCTCACGCTCAACGACGTGATGTGCTGCTTCCTTGGCCAGCACGGTCGCCGCGAGGAAGCCTACACGCGTTTGCGTTCGATCATGCGCGAAGTGGATTTCGAGCCGCCGCTGGCGCTGCGGCAATTGGCGCAGATCACCGATTTCGACCTGTTCGTCACCACCACCTTCGATCCGCTGCTCGAAAACGCGGTCAATCTCGAACGCCATGGCGGCCAGCCCGCGACCGAAGTGATCGCCTATGCGCCGAACCGTGTCACGGATCTGCCGGCCGAACGCAGCCAGCTGCAACGCACGGTGGTCTATCACCTGTTCGGCCGGCTCTCCGCCTCGCCGACCTACGTGGTTTCCGACGAGGACATGCTCGAGTTCATCTGTGCGTTGCAGTCCGAGCACCTCACGCCGGAAAAGCTCTTTCACGAGCTCGAACACAATCATTTGCTGCTCATCGGCAGCGATTTCTCCAACTGGCTGGCGCGGCTGTTCCTGCGCATGGCCAAGCGCCGCCGGCTGTCCGATCCGCGCGATGTCAGCGAGGTGTTCGCCGACGACCATACCCTGCAGGACGCGCGGCTGGTGGCGTTCCTGCAGCAGGTCAGCGTGCGCACGCGTGTCTATGGCGGCGCCGAAGCGTTTGTCGCCGAACTGCATGCACGCTGGTCGAAACGCCAGCGACCGGTACTGATCTCCAACGGCGGCAGCGCTCCGCAGCGTTTCCTGACGCCGGCGCGCGAGATGCCGGAGAACGCGATTTTCATTAGCTACGCACGTGAAGATCTGCCGGCAGTGCAGCACCTCAAGGCCGCGCTGGACACAGCCGGATTCACCACCTGGTTCGACCTCGACCGGCTTGAGGGTGGCGACGACTACGACCGGAAGATCCGCGCCAACATCGGACGCTGCAGCTTTTTCGTGCCGGTCATCTCGGCGTCGACCCAACGTCGTCAGGAAGCCTATTTCCGTCGCGAATGGAGCTATGCGGTCGATCGCGCCCGCAACATCGCCGAGGGCGCCGTGTTCATCCTGCCGGTCTGCATCGACGACACGCGCGAGTCCGACGCACTGGTACCGGAACAATTCAAGGCCTTGCATATCCTGCGCATGCCCGATGGCGAACCGCCGCCGGAGTTCCTGCGTCGGCTGCACGACCTGTTCAGCGGGAGACAGGCATGAACGCGCCCCGCGCCGGAGCTGCCGATGCCGTGACGATCGACCCGGAAAATCCGTGGCTGGGCCTGTTCTCCTATGCCGAGGAAACCCGTGCGTATTTTCATGGCCGCGACGAGGAAACCGGTGAATTGGCGCGCCGCGTGCAGCGCAAACTCCTGACGGTGCTGTTCGGTCAGTCCGGTCTCGGCAAGACATCGTTGCTGCGCGCCGGCCTGGTGCCGCGGTTGCGCGGGGAAGGTTATTGCCCGGTCTATGTGCGCATCGATTACGCTCCCGAGTCCCCGGCACCCTCCGAGCAGATCAAGCAGGCCATTTTCCGCGCCACGTCGGAAGCCGGCTACTGGACGCGGCCGGGCAGCGCGATCGAGGGCGAATCGCTGTGGGAGTTCCTGCACCATCGCGGCGACCTGTTGCGCAATGCCGACGGTGGCGTATTGATGCCGCTGCTGATCTTCGATCAGTTCGAGGAGATTTTCACCTTGGGCCAGGCCGACGATGCCGGCCGTCTGCGCGCAAAGCAGTTCCTTGATGATCTTGCCGACCTCGTCGAGAACCGGCCGCCTGAGGTACTGGAGCAGCGGCTGGAACAGGACGACGAGGCCGCCGAACAGTTCGATTTCGCGCGCGCCGACTATCGCATCCTGATCGCACTTCGCGAGGACTATCTCGCGCACCTCGAAGGCGTGAAGACCATCATGCCTTCGATCACCCAGAACCGCATGCGCCTCGCACGGATGAACGGCGCGCAGGCCTTGAGCGCGGTGGTCAACCCCGGGGGGCGCCTCGTGTCGCACGAAGTGGCCGAGTCGATCGTGCGCTTCGTCGCCGGCGGTTCGGAACTCGGCAATGCGGAAATCGAACCGTCGCTGCTGAGTCTGGTTTGCCGCGAACTCAATACCGTGCGCCAGACGCAGGGCCGCGGGGAAATTTCAGCCGATCTGCTGGCGGGTTCGCGCGACACGATCCTGAGCGAGTTCTACGAACGTGCACTGGCCGACCAGCCGGACGGCGTGCGCCGCGTGATCGAGGATGAGCTGCTCACCGAATCCGGCTACCGCGAGAGTCTGGCCGAAGAGCGCGTGATCAAGGCGCTCGTGGCGGCAGGCGCCACGCCGGACACGCTGGCAACCCTGGTCAACCGGCGCCTGCTGCGCATCGAGGAACGCCTCGACATGCGCCGCGTGGAGCTGACCCATGACGTGCTTTGCAGCGTCGTCGTTGCCAGTCGCAACCTGCGCCAGGAGCGCGAAGCGCGCGATGCCACGCAACGTCAACTGGCTGCGCAACAGGAGCGCGAGGCAGCGACGCATCGTGCGCTGCTGCGCGCGCGCATGGTCGCGGGCGTCTGTGCGGTGCTGATGCTCGTTGCGGTCGCCAGTGCGGCATTCGGCTGGATTGCCATGCACCGCGCACGCACAGCCGAAGCCGAAGCGCAGAAGTCGCGCAGCGATGCCGAGAAGCTGGTCAGCTTTCTGATCGAGGATTTCTACAACGAACTGGCGCCCACCGGCCGGCTGGAAACCCTGGGCAAGCTCGCACACATGACGGTCGGTTACTACGACAGCTTGCCGACGGAACTGGCCACACCGCAAACAGATGTCAACCGTGCAATGGCGCTGGTACGCGAAGGCGCAGCACTGCAGGCGAGCGGCAGTGTGGATGCTGCCTACAAGAGTTTCGGGGAAGCCCAGTCCGTATTCGACAAGCTCCGCGCCTCGGGGGACCACAGCGAAGCGGTCACCTATGGCCTTGCCCTGACCTTGCTCAATGAAGGCAGCAGCATCGTCGGGACCAGTGGCGGTGGGCGCGGCACTGCGGCCGAATTGCGGCAGGCGGCCGACCTTTTGCGGCCGCTGGTGTACGCGTCCAGCCCTTCGCGGCGGGTCAGGCAGGCCTACGCGGATACCCTGAACTATCTCACTTTCACCCAGCCACAGGAAACGGCGGTGGCCACCTCCAACGAGGCGCGCAAAGTTCTGGAGGGCCTCGGTGCGCTGGATCTGTCGAATCTGGATGCTGCCTCGTCCTATGCCGATGCCGCCGATTCC
>DATNGL010000118.1:0-14245 GCA_035605895.1 Rhodanobacter sp. | reverse complement strand
AACTCCAAGCGCGCCGAGGACTTCGACGTGCAGCGCGACCACGTGAAACTGCTGGAGGCATGCAACGAACGGTTGACCCGCGACGGCGTGATCGTGTTCTCGAACAATTTTCGCCGCTTCAAGCTCGATCGCGAGGCACTGGAACCGCACTTCGAGATCGAGGACTGGTCGGCCCAAAGCATCCCGTTCGACTTCGCTCGCCGGGCCGACATCCACGGTTGCTGGCTGCTGCGCCGGCGCCGGCCGGACGCCGCCATCAACCCGTGGGACAGTGCGCGGATCAAAAAGTGAACCCTTCAGTGCACATTAAGTCTGATCGGCCGATCATCGGCACCGTTCAACGGAGAACAATCATGAGCAGACAGGGTTGGCGTGGTGCGGGCAAGTTCGCCGCGATCAGCTTGGCGATCGCGGCGGCTGTGGCGATGCCGTTGAGCGCCTCGGCGCGCGGCTGGGGTGGCCACGGCTACCATGGCGGTTACCACGGTTACCACGGCGGCTACTACGGCCACGGCGGTCACTGGAGCGGTGGTCGCTGGATTGCCGGCGCGATTGTCACCGGCGCCGTGGTCGGGCTGGTGGCCGATGCGCTGCGTCCGGCGCCGGTCTATTACGGGCCGCCGCCGGTAGTCTACGGCCCGCCCGTGGTGTACGGCCCGCCGGGTGTCGTCTATGAGGATGGCCCGCCGGTCGTGCAGCGGCGGGTTGTGGAAACCCGGACCGTGATCTACGACGACCCCAACCAGACCCGTTACATCCGCGACGACGGCTACGACGGAAACTGATCGCACGCTTCAGGCGGCATCACGACGAGCCCGGCCCTGGCCGGGCTCGTTCGTTTGTGAGTTCGGGCTGGCGCTGATGTACCGCGTGGCCGGCGCCGGTTTTGTCGGGGTTGCGATTGCCATGCGAATGACATCGGCCGATCACAAGATGTGAACGACTCGCACGGCATCCTTGCCGGCATGCTTTATCGTATCCGCCACCCGCAACTCGCCTTCATCGCGAGTGCCTTCTCCACCCCCGCGGCCAAGCCTGCATGACGGTGGCGCGATCCACCCTGCCGGCAGGCGTGGGCGGACGGTTCCGCCGGATTCGTCGGCGGACGATGGAGTTGTGTGCCGACCTCAGCGCCGAGGATCTGTTGCTGCAATCCATGCCCGACGCCAGTCCCGGCAAGTGGCACCTGGCGCATACCACCTGGTTCTTCGAGCAGTTCGTGCTGGGTCGTGATCCAGCTTACCGGCCACGCGATCCGGCCTGGAGTTACCTTTTCAATTCGTATTACCAGTCGGTCGGTCCCATGCATGCGCGGCCGCGCCGCGGGATGTTGTCGCGACCGTCGCTGGAAGAGGTGCGCGGCTACCGGCACGCCATCGATGATGCGGTGAGCCTGCTGCTTGAGCGTGAAGACGATGCGGAGCTGGCCGCCCTGGTCGAACTGGGCGTGCAGCACGAACAGCAGCACCAGGAATTGTTGCTGACCGACATCAAGCACGCATTCTGGTGCAACCCGTTGCAGCCGGCTTACCGTGCGCCGATTGCGTTGCCGGCGGAGTCCGCGGTCGTGCCGTTGCGCTTTGTCGAAGGTTGCGAAGGCATCGCGGAAATCGGCCATCGTGGCGAGGGTTTCGCGTTCGACAACGAGACCCCGCGCCATCGCGTGCTGCTGCATCCGCATGCACTGGCGAACCGCCTGGTGACCAATGCGGAGTACCTGGCCTTCGTGCGTGAAGGTGGCTATCGCGAGCCGGGGCTGTGGCTGTCCGATGGTTGGGCTACCGTGCAGCGCGAGGGTTGGCAACACCCGATCTACTGGCAGGACGACCTGGCCAGCGAATTCACCCTCGCCGGCGTGCGCGCTCTCGATCCGCACGAACCGGCATGCCATCTCAGCTACTACGAGGCCGAGGCATTTGCCCGCTGGGCAGGTGCGCGGCTGCCTACCGAGGCCGAGTGGGAGTCGGCAGCGCAGGGCGGGGCCATTGAAGGCAACCTGCAGGATGCGGGGCGCTATCAGCCGCGCCCCGCCAGCGCCGGCGACGGTCTGTTGCAGATGTACGGCGACGCGTGGGAGTGGACTTCCTCGCCCTATGTGAGTTATCCGGGTTTCCGCCCGTTGCCCGGCGCGCTGGGCGAATACAACGGCAAGTTCATGTGCGGCCAACAGGTATTGCGCGGCGGTTCCTGCGCCACCCCGCGCGACCATCTGCGCGCCAGTTACCGCAATTTTTTTCCGCCTCATGCCCGCTGGCAATTCGCCGGGCTGCGACTGGGACAGGATCGATGAGCAGCGTACAACCTTGCACTGCCGGCGACGACGATGATCGTCGACCGCCATTGGACGAAATTCTGGCGGTGGCCCGTCGCGGGCTCGCGCTGAAACCCAAGCGGCTGCCCTCCTGGCTGTTCTACGACGAGCGCGGTTCGGCCTTGTTCGAGGAGATCTGCGAGCAGCCGGAGTATTACCTGACGCGTTGCGAGATCGCCTTGATGAACGAGCATGCCGCCAGCATCGCCGACAGTCTTGGCAGCGAGGTGCGCCTGGTCGAATACGGCAGCGGCAGCGGGGTGAAAACACGCATCCTGTTGCGACACCTGCACCAGCCGGTCAGTTACGTGCCGGTGGAAATCTCGCTCGAGCCGTTGCGCCGGAGTGTGCAGCAATTGGCGGAAGAATTTCCCGGGTTGCCGTTGCAGCCGCTGTGCGCGGATTTCAGCAAGCCGTTTCGCCTGCCGATTCCGCCACGGGCGCCGCGACGCACGGTGGTGTATTTCCCCGGTTCCACCATCGGCAATTTCGAGGCGCACGATGCGGTGGCGCTGCTGCGCAAGATGCGCAACGAAATGGGCGATGCGGGGGGCATCCTGATCGGCGTGGACCTGAAGAAGGAGCCGGCGCTGATCGAAGCCGCCTATAACGACGCCGCCGGTGTCACCGCGGAATTCACGCTCAACATGCTGGCGCGGCTCAACCGGGAGATCGGCAGCGATTTCGAGCTCGGCGCATTCGCCCATCGCGCGCACTACAACCAGATGGCCGGGCGCATCGAGACCCACCTCGTCAGTCGCTGCGAACAGCAGGTGAAAATCGGGCGCTACAAGGTCGGCTTCCGCCCCGACGAGGCGATCCAGGTCGAGTACAGCTGCAAGTATTCGCTGGCGGAATTCTCCGCGCTGGCGGAGAAGGCCGGGCTGGTCGTGTTGCGGGTATGGACCGACCCGCAGCGGATGTTCAGCGTGCAATACCTGGTGCGCGCCAGCACGCTGGCGCACTGAGCCATCGCGCGGCGCGTCAACCGGTTTCTTCGTACCAGATCGAAATGGCGATGGCGGAGGGTTCCAGGCTACCGCCGCTGCCCGACTGCTTGATGTCGATGACCTTGATCGCCGGATGCGTGGCGAGCCAGTCGTTGACTTCCAACTCGAGGTCCCGCGAAAAATCGGCCGAACTGCCCAGCCAGGACTGCTTCCTGAAAAAAATCCTTGATTTCATGCGGCCCGTTCCCTGACTCAGGCGGGGGTGCCGAAGCGGCACCCCCGCATGCCGCGAAGTCTACTTCGCGCCGTACAACGCCCGCACGTCGCTGGTCAGTGCGGCCTGGCTGTCCGCTCGCGCGTAGAACATGTGGCCGCCGGGATATTCCTTCACCTGCACGCGGGTGGGGTCGCCCATCGCCGGCATCTGGTCGACGATCAGGACCGAGGCCATGAACGGGCAGGACAGGTCGTTCCAGCCATGCGCGATCAGCACGCGCAGGCCGGGATCGTTCGCCACCGATTCGCGCAGCTGCGACACCGAACCCTTGTTGGCGTCGTCGTCCTCGTGCCACAGCCGGTTCACCTCGTAGCTGAGCGCGTTGTAGCGGGCATCGACTTTCCAGCCCACGGTCTGGGTGACGAAGTTGACCATCGCGCTGGTGGTCGGCGCGATGATGCCGTTGAGGATCGGGTCGCCGGTGCGCTGGTGCGGCGCATACGGGAACGGGTCCCATGCGGTGACGTTGGAATCGTAGCGGCTGCCCAGCTTGCCTTCGGCGCGGAACACTTCGCGCAGGTAGGCCTGGGTTTCCAGCCGGCCGCCGGAGCGCTTCACGAACAGCGGATCGAGCCCGGTCAGTTCGGTGACCTTCTTCACCACGCGATCGGTGGCCTGCGGGTCGGAGCGGCCGCGCATCAGGTCGCTGGCGTATTCGCCGCGGGTGTACTCGATGATCGGTGCCATCGCTTCGGGCGTGAGCTTGTGCTCGCGTTCCAGGTACGAGGCGGCGATCGAGGGCAGGGTCAGCATCCACGGCAGCGGCGACACGTTCTGGTCGTCCGATGCGGCCGGGTCGAGGTACGGCGACAGCAGCACCATGCCTTTCATCGCCACGCCGAGCTGGGTCTGCAGGTAGTCGGTGATGCGCGGACCACGGAAGCCGCCGTAGCTTTCGCCGACCAGGTATTTCGGCGAGATCATGCGGCCGTTCTTGATCAGCCAGTCGTAGACGATGCGCGAGAGGTACTTGATGTCATTGTCGGTGCTGTAGAAATCCTTGGTCGCCTGCTTGTCATCGACCAGCGCGCGGCTGAAGCCGGTGCCGATCGGGTCGATGAAGACCAGGTCGGTGAAGCCCAGCCAGGTGCCGGGGTTGTCGTGCAACGTCGCCGGGTCGGACGGGTTGTCGCCCTCGACGCCGAAGTTCACCTTCTTCGGCCCGATCGCGCCGAGATTCAGATACACCGACGACGCACCCGGGCCGCCGTTGAACGCGAACGTCACCGGACGATCCTTGCCGGGCATGGTGTACGCGGTGAACACCACCTCGCCGGTGACATTGCCCTTCTCGTCGTGCACCGGCAACGAACCCACGGTGACGGTGTACTTGAGCGTCCGGCCGTCGACCGCGGTGGATTGCGTGACATGCGCGTCGGCCGGGAACGGGGTCAGGTGGAAGCCGTCGCTGTTGGCCGCCGGCGGCGTCGCCGCGGGCTTGTGGGCATCGGCGGCGAGCGCCGCGGTGTTGAGGCCGACCGCCACCAGGGCAGTCAGCAGGGCGGTTTGCAGGGACTTGCGCACGGATCGGTTCCTTGCGGGACGGGGAAGCCTGCAAGCCTAACCGTCCGCGCCGCGGCGGGAGTGTGCATAAAGGCATGGGTGGTGGTGTCGATCAGGCCGGGGCCCGCAGCGTGTATTCCAGGCCGACGATCGACGGGGTCATGCGTTGCAGCCATTGCTCGAATGCCAGCATGAAATTCTGCAGCGACCGGATGACGGCCGGATCGACCAGCCTGCCGTCGTCGTCAAAGCGCATGGCCGCGTTGGCAACGAACAGGCTTGGTGCCGGCATCACCAGTGCGCCGCAGGTGTGCAGCACCTGCCGCAACGATGCCTGCGCCAGCCGCGTGCCCCACGGACCGCTGCTGATGCCGAGCACGGCCACCGGTTTTCCCGACAGCACTTCGCCCATGGGACTTTCGCGCGACAGCCAGTCCAGCGCGTTCTTCAGGACGCCGGGGATCGCCTGGTTGTATTCGGGCGTGGCGATGATCAGGCCGTCGGCGGCGGCGATCGCTTCGCGCAGGGCCTGCACTCCGGCCGGGACAGAGGATTCCAGGTCCTCGTTGAACAGCGGTACCGCAGACAGCCCGTCATGGACGTCCAGGCGCAGCGTTGCCGGAGCCTGTGCCGCGGCAGCGCGCAGCAGACGGCGGTTGTACGAATCGCGGCGCAGGCTGCCGGCCAGGCACAGCACGCGGCGGACCGGGTTTTCATGAAAGAGTGTCACAGGGGTATCTCCGCAGCGAAAGGAAGTCGCGAGTCGAGCAGCAACAGGAAGGCACAGCCGAACAGCAGCGCCCCCATCAGCATGTCGATGCCGCGGCGGGCGGGCGGCCGCGCCAGCCAGCGCGCCAGCCATGCACCAAGCCATGCCCACAGCAGCAGGCATGCGCCGGGAATCAGCACGAACAGGCCGGCCAGCGACAGGTAGTCGGGCAAGCCGGCGGCGGGGAAGGCGGCCAGCACGGTCAATACCATCACCCAGCTCTTGGGGTTGAGAAACTGGAAGCCGATCAGGCCCGGCGTGCCGGCCGGCAACATCGGATGGCCCGTGTTTGAGTCGGCACGTGGCGCGATGCCGCTCGCCAACAGCAGCATGCCAAGCCAGGCCAGGTACAACGAGCCGATCGCCGCGAGCCACCACCGCAGCGACGGATGCGTCGCGAACGCCGCGCCCGCACCCAGCACCGCCACGCCGAGCAGCAGCAGGCCGCCGAGCACGATGCCGACGATCGCGGGCAGTGCCGCACGCATGCCGGCACGCTCCGCGGCACGCAACACCACCAGGTTGTTCGGGCCGGGCGTGATCGCGGCCACGAAGAGCAGGCCGCCGATGGCGAGTAATTGATGCATGTGGTGGGCTCCTGCGGCGACGAACGGATGAGCTGCATGATCCTGGCGATCCGTGGTCCGCGCCGGTGCATCAATGGTCTAGAATCCCGACCATGAAGGAATTGCCGTTGAATGCCCTGCGCGCGTTCGCGATGGTCTATACCCATCGCGGCGTGCGTGCGGCGGCACGCGAACTGGGCATGGCGCACTCGTCGGTGAGTCGTCATCTGGGCGAGCTGGACCGCTGGCTCGGCGTGCCGCTTCTGCATGGCTCGGCCGGGCGCGGTCCGCTCGTCTTTACGCCGCAAGGCGAGGCGCTGGGTCGCGCCACGGTGGCCGGCCTGCACGAGATCGAGCAGGCGGCGGCGGCGCTGCGCGAGGCCCGCCCGACGCATGCGGTGACCTTGTCCACCTCGCCGTCGTTTGCAATCCGCTGGCTGTTGCCACGGCTGCCGGCGCTGGAGAAGGCGCATCCGAAGATTGAACTGTCGGTGCAGGTGGAACAACGCCTGGATGCGCTGGACGATGGCCGCATCGATCTGGCGATCCGCATGGGCCCGGGGCCGTGGCCGCGGCTGCATGCCGAAGCGCTGATGGATGATGCGCTGTATCCGGTGCTGAGCCCGGCGCTGTGGCAGACGTCCGGACATCCATCCCGGCCGGCGCAACTGGCCGGCTTGCGGTTGCTGCATGACCGTGATCCGCAGGCCACGTGGGAGTCATGGCGACAGCTGCATGGGCCGGCGAAACTCGCACTGCAAGGTGGTGCGCGCTACACCTCGTCCGACCTGGTGCTGCGCGCGGCGATGCAAGGGCAGGGCGTCGCCCTGGCGCGCCACCGGCTGGCGGCGGACGACGTGGCGAACGGCAGCCTGTTGCGTCCGTTCGGCGAACTCGTCGTGCCGCTGGGAACCTCGTACTGGATCGTGCGGCCGCCGGCCAGGCCGCGCCCGGCGGTGGCCGCGGTGATCGACTGGCTGCACTGGCAGGCCGCAGGCGTGGGGCCGGCCGGCAAGCGCTGACGCGGATCAGCCGCGCGCCAGCGCCCCGTCGACGAACTGCTGCAGCTGCGCCGCGTTCAACGCGCCGGACTGTCGCGCGATCTCGCGTCCCTGCCGGAACATGATCAGGGTGGGGATGCTGCGGATATTGAAACGCTGCGCCACCAGCGGCTGCGCCTCGGTGTCGAGCTTGGCCAGCCGCAAACGGGGTTCGAATTTGCCGGCGGCCTGGGCGAACACGGGTGCGAAGCCGACGCAGGGGCCGCACCACGGTGCCCAGAAATCCACCAGCACGGGCAGGTCTCCGCGTCCGGCAATCGCGTCGAAGTTCGCCGTGGTCAGTTCGACCGGGTGTCCGTCGAACAGCATCCGGCTGCAGCGGCCGCAACTCGGGTGTTCGCCGATCCGTTCGGCCGGGACCCGGTTGAGCGCCACGCAATGCGGGCAGGGGACAGCCATTGGTGCATTCATGACAGACTCCGGGACAGCGCGCGCATCATGCGCCATGGTCAGCAGATGGCGGCGGCCCTGGCCGAATCCAAGACGAACGAATCGTTCCGGTGCGGCATCGTCGATACGCGACGATCGCAGAGGGGGCTCAACCGGGTGCGGCGGAAGCTGTGCACGGCATCGACCTGCGGGATGTTCAATGCACGGCGACGAGTTCGATGTCGAATACGAGGGACGCGTGTGGCGGCACCAGCTTGCCCACGCGACGACCGCCGTAGGCCAGCCGGGACGGTATCAGCAAGGTGCGGCTGCCGCCGACGCGCATGCCCTTGATGCCCTTGTCCCAGCCGGCGATGACCTGGTGTTCGCCGAGGACGAACGAGATCGTCTGGTGGCGATCGTAGGAGCTGTCGATCTTCGCGCCGCGGTGATCTTTCGTCCCGGCGTCGTACAGCCAGCCGGTGTAGTTGACTTCAACCTGCCTGCCCGTGCGGGCGACTACGCCGGTTCCAACCTGCTGGTCAATCATGCCCAGTTGTGCGAGGTCATCCGCGGCGATCGCCGATGTCATGACGAAGCCGAGCACCAGTGCGGCAAGCAGTGCCGATCGACGCATGCGAAATCACCTTGAGCCGGACCAGGCCATAGGGTAACCCAGCAAAAAGGCGGGACGATCTTGCGAGCGCCCCGCCTTTGAAGTGATGCGTTGCCGTTCGCTCAGTTGCCGTGTTCCTTTTTCTTGTCATCCGCAGGCTTCGGCCTGGCATTGCCGTGTTTTGCCTGCTCGCCTGACGGCCGGGACTGGGCGGCCGGACGATTGTTCGGCATGGGACGACCGTTCTGCGCGGGCCGTGTCATTGCCGGCGGTCTGCCGACGTTCGGCTGGCCTGGCGATGGCCGGTTGCCGGGTTGGGGCCGGTTGCCGGGACTGGGCTGTGGCCTGCCATTCTCCGGGCGCGGTGGCGGACGATTGCCCTGCGACGGACGTCCAGGGCTCGGGCGATTGCCGGGTACGGGGCGTACACCGTGTCCGGGATTCATCCCCGGAGCCGGGCGAGCCGGGCCATGCCCGCTGCGGATCGGTCCGCGATAGGGATGCGGCAACGGGCGCGGCGGCGGTCGCCGGACATAGGGACGCCGATACCACACGGCACGCTGACGGTAGAACGGCCGATTGCGGTAGTAGCTGTCCCAGTAGGTGCCGATCACGAACGAGACGATCGGGATGCCGATGCGTGCTCCGTAGGAAGGCAGCAACACCGGCTGGTCCTGATACAGATATTGGATGAAATTGCCCGCGACCCAGCCGCGGTTGTCATAGGAAATCACGTCGCACCACTCCCAACCGTCGGTGCAGCCCTGCACGTCGACGGCAGTACCGGCAGGGAGCTGATCGATCAGCGGGTAGCTGCTGTCCGGGCCGGCCCGCATGTTGACGTTGCCGGTGACGTAGGCATCGGCGGCGTGCGCGAGAGCGGGCAGTGCGAATGAAATGGATGCCAGCAGCAGTGATGCGAGAGCGGATCGGCTAAAGCGATTCATGCAGGCGATCTCCAACGGGTGGATGTCGTCCGCAGTATATGCGCCGGCCGGTGTGACGACGTCGTCACGTCGGCCGGGGCAAGTTATCGGCGATACATCGCCCGGATGGCTCAGGCGCTGGCGTAGGCCACGAAGCGCAGCGCCACCGAGTTCATGCAATAGCGCAGTCCGGTGGGGCGCGGGCCATCGTCGAACACGTGGCCGAGGTGGCTGTCGCAACCGGCGCAGCTGATCGCGGTGCGGGTCATCCCGAACAGGTGATCGGTGCTTTCGATCACGTTGCGCGGGGAGATCGGCTGCCAGAAACTGGGCCAGCCGGTGCCCGAGTCGAATTCGGTGGCGGCGTCGTACAGCGCCGTGGCGCACGCCATGCAGCGGAACAGGCCGGGCGCGGCTGGCCGTTCGTGATCGCCGCTGAAAGCCCGCTCGGTACCTTCGCGGCGCATGATGTCGAAGGACGCCGGCGACAATCGCTGTCGCCACTGTGCATCGGTCAGCACCAGACGGGGCACTTCGCGCGCACCCAGGTCGCGTCCATCGTCGCCGAAAATTTCCAGCAGCACCTTGCCGGGCCTGCCCACTGGCGTGTTGGCGGCAGCGTGGAGGCGCGGTCCGAGCAGGCCGGCGCCAGTCAACAAGGCCGCGCCACCGGCCAGCGAGGCGCGCAGAAAGCGGCGGCGATCCATCGCGAGGGTTTCTTCAAGACGTGACATGGCAACCTCCGTGAAGACTGCAGTGGCGATCAACCAAAGGTGAAGGCGTATGCCCGCACGCCCGGGTCGAGGAAGGTGATTTCGAACAGCCGCTCGCCGGTGCCGTTGGCCTGGCGCACCAGCTGGTACAGCCGCTGGCTGTCGACCGTGCCGTTGCCGGTGGCATCGGTATCCATGCCGTGATCGGCGCCGGGTGGCTTGCCGTCGATCGTGACGCGGAAGCGCACGGGCTTGCCGTCGCCGCCGGGGCCGAGCACCAGGTGCAGGTCGCGACCGCGGAAGCGATAGGTGATGCTGCCGCCGGCACGGTCGAGCCCGGCGTACTCGTCGTGCACGGTCCAGCGACCGTCGAGCGACCACTGGTTGGTGCCGTATGCCTTCGGCGCGTGGTAGTCCCACGCATCGTCATGCGCGACCTTGCCGCCGGCGAAGTTCTGCGCGCGGGCATAGCCCACATAGGTCTCCGGCGAGCGGGTGGGATCGTTGGACGAAGCCGCCTCGACACCGTGGTGATCGTCGTTGACGTAGCCGCCGGGCAGGTTCTTCTGGCCGGCAGCGGTCAGCAGCTGGCGAATGACGTCCTCGCTTTCGTGGTAATTGCCCTCGCCGAAGTGGTGGCTGCGGATCCGGCCCTGCGCGTCGATGAAGTAATGCGCCGGCCAGTATTCGTTGTTGAAGCCTTTCCAGATCGCGTAGTCGTTGTCCAGCGCCACCGGATAATCGACGCCCAGATCCTTCACGGCCTTCGCCACGTTGTCGGGGTTCTTCTCGAACGCGAACTCCGGTGCGTGCACGCCGATGATCACCAGGCCGTGATCCTTGTACTTGTCGTACCAGCCGCGCACGTACGGCAGGGTGCGGATGCAGTTGATGCAGGAGTAGGTCCAGAAATCGACCAGCACCACCTTGCCGCGCAGGGACTCCACGGTCAGCGGCTTGCTGTTGAGCCAGCCGGTGGCACCGGCCAGGGAGGGGAACTCGCCTTCCACGGGCAGCGGGTCGCCGGCCTTCAGCACCGGCGGCGGCGCCGGCGCCGGGCGCACCGCATTGATCAGCTTCTGCTCGATGCCGCCGGTGCTGGCCAGGGACACCCGCGTGAGCAGGCCGGTATCCAGGCCCAGCGCGATCGCCGCCACGCCGCACAGCACCAGCACGCCGAGCGCGCGACGCACCCATTCGCCGGCGCCGAGCGAGCGCTTCATCAGGCCGAACACCTTGCCGCCGATCAGCAGGGCCAGTCCCAGCGAGGTCGCCGCGCCGGCGGCGTAGGTGAGCAGCAGCAGGGTCGTCTGCGCGCTGGCGCCGTTCAAGGCCGCGCCGGTCAGCAGCAGGCCGAGGATCGGCCCGGCGCACGGCGCCCACAGCAGGCCGGTGGCAACACCGAGGCCAGCCGCGCCCCAGATCGAATCGCCATCGCCGGCGGCCCGGTTCGACAGCCGGTTGCCCAGCGCCACGAACGGACGGCTGATCCATTCGGCCAGATGCGTCGACAGCAGGGTCAGGCCGAGGAAGGCCAGCACCACCATCGCCACGTAGCGGCCGTATTGATTGGCGTGCACGGCCCAACCGCCGCCGACGGCAGCCAGGGTGGCCACGGCGGCAAAGGTGATCGCCATGCCCAGCAGCATCGGCAGGCCGTTGCGCATGAACGGCTTGTCCGAGCGGGCGAACACGAACGGCAGCACCGGCAGGATGCAGGGGCTGAGGATGGTCAGGACGCCACCGAGGTAGGCGAGGATCAACACGAGCATGGGCTTTCGTCCGCGGGAGGTTGTCTGGCTATTCGCCGTCGCTGGCGCGGCGGTTACCTGTTTCCACGAAGTAACCCGCGGGGCGGATGCAGCGAAGACTCCAACAGCCCCCTTTGCAGCGCGTCCGTTCGAGCCGCCATGTCGCAAGCCTTGACCGCCACCGGCTTCATGGGTCTAGATAGTGGACTTCCCCGCAGGGTGAGTCTGTTCCGGACCGTGCCAGCCGAATCCGTCGCCGCCAGCAGCAGCGAAACGCCCGATCAGCGTCGGGCGGCGTGGATGGCTGCTGCGCAGGCCGGCGACCGGCGGGCCTACGAGAAGGTGCTGGCCGACTCGGTCGGCCTGATCCGCGCCGCGGCACGGCGCCAGGGGGTGGATTTCGATCATGTCGATGACGTGGTGCAGGAAACCCTGCTTACCGTGCATCGCGTACGGCATACCTACGATCCCGGCCGATCCTACGACGCCTGGGTGACGGCGATCGCCAACCGGCGGGCGATCGATGCATTGCGCAGCCATGGCCGCCGCGACCGCCGCGAATTGCACGACGCGGTCGCCGTCGACAATCATCCGGATGCCGATGACGCCAGCGCCGCCACCGAAAGCGAACAGCGCGCGCGGCTCCTGCACGATGCCATCGGGACCTTGCCGCCGGGACAGCGCGAGGCGATCGAGCAACTCGGCCTGCGCGAACGCTCGTTGAGCGAGGCCGCCGAATCGACCGGGCGCAACACCGGCGCGCTGAAAGTGAACCTGCACCGCGCGCTGAAGGCGCTGCGCGAGCGTTTCCATGGAGAACCCTGAGCTCATGTCCGAGTTGCCATCGCATGAGGCATTGATCGGCCGTCTCGGCACCGGGCTGGTGCCGGTGCGTCGGTTGTTGCCGCCGTGGCTGCGCACCGCCGGCTGGCTGCTGCTGGTGGCAGCGATCGCCATCGCGCTGCTGATGCATTACGGCGACGCCGGCATGCTGAGGCGTCTGGGCGGTGCGCCGGACCTGGCGTGGGCGGCGCTCGGGGCCGTGATCACCGCGATCAGCGCGGCCTGGGTGGCGTTTTCGCTGGGCGTGCCGGGCCGGCGCACGGGCTGGGCCTGGTTGCCGCTGCCCGCAGCCTTGCTGTGGATCGGCGCCAGCGGACTGGGTTGCCTGCGCACCTGGCTGGCGCCGGACACCAGCGTCGCCACCCTGCATCAATCCGCGGATTGCCTGGTCTTCATCATCAGCTTCTCGGTGCCGCTGTCGCTGCTGCTGATTCTGATGCTGCGCCGCGCCTGTCCGTTGCGCCCGGTGCTCACTGCGGTGATGATCGGCTTGGCCAGCGCTGCCGCCTCCGCCAGCCTGCTGGAAATCTGCCACGCCTATGATTCGGCGGCGACCGACCTGCTGACGCATGCGCTGGCGGTCGCGGTGGTGATCGGGGTCAATGCCGCGATGGGTGGCCGGCTGCTGTCGAAAGCCTGAGGTGCTTTCTGCAGGACAGTGCCAGCCCTGCGGAAGGCACATCCGCAGATCCTTGATTCCGGCACGCGGCTGCGCTGCGCTGCGGTGGATGGTATCTTGCGGGTCTGCTCCGGCACGCTGGCCGGCAACGCCTATCAGGGGGTACGCGGCGGCATGGCAAAGCCCGGTTTCTTCGAGGAGCTGAAGCGCCGTCACGTCTATCGCGTGGTGATCGCCTATGCGGTCGCCGGCTGGCTGCTGGTGCAGGTCGCCACCCAGGTTTTCCCGTTCTTCCATATTCCCGACTGGTCGGTGCGCTTGATCGTGCTGCTGGTGGTGATCGGTTTTCCGATCGCGGTGATCCTGGCCTGGGTGTTCGAGCTGACGCCCGAGGGTATCCGTCGCACCGAACCGGCGGATTCCGTGGAAGCGCGATCGGAAGCGGCGACGCACCAGATCGGCCGCAAGCTCAACACCCTCACCATCGTCGTACTGGTGCTGGCGGTGGCGGCGCTGGCATGGCGACAATTTATGTACCACCCCGCGCCGGCGGCATCCACCGCGTCGGCGGATACGGTGGTAGTCGCCGCCACGAAATCCTCCACGGACATACCGGCGGTCGCCGCCACGACCGCGTTCGCGCCGCCGGCCGACACGCTGGTGGTGCTGCCGTTCGCCAATCTTGGTGGCGACGCCAAACAGAATTACTTCAGCGACGGCATCACCGAGGAACTGACCAACGCACTGGGCCAGAACACGGCGTTGCGGGTGATCGCCTGGGACACCGCTTCCAAATTCCGCAACAGCACACAATCGGCCACCACCGTCGGCCAGACGTTGAATGTCGCCAACCTGTTGCACGGCAGCATCCGGCGCGAAGGCGACCAGGTGCGTGTGACCGCCGAACTGGTCGATACCACCACCGGCTATCAGGTGTGGTCGCAGCACTACGACGATACTTTCAAGAACAT
>DATNGL010000117.1:0-6629 GCA_035605895.1 Rhodanobacter sp. | reverse complement strand
TTCAGGGCCTGGAAACCGGATGCATAGGTCTTGCTGAGTTGCTGGACTGAGATGATCGGTTGCACGCAGGCTCCGCCACGGTGGTTCGATGGGCAGCCGATGGTATGCCGCCACGCGCGATGCCGCCAGCGCGCGAGGCGGGCGGCGCGGCAAGCGCACGCCCGGGGCGACGCCGCGCAACGCCGGATGCGGGACAGCGGGCGGTGTGCCGGAGTATCGTCCGCGGGCCGCGCTCGGCGGCATGAGAGGGGATGCCGATGACCAGGAAATTTCCGCATGCCGGCGCGATCGCCGGCGCCTTGTCCGTCCTGCTGACGCTGCCGCTGCAGAGCATGGCGGCGACTTCCGGCGGCCACCCTGCCGCTGCCTCCTCGGCGCCGGAAACGACCTGGGTCTATCCGGTGATCAAGGGATTCGGCAGGGTCCATCCGCGTCCGGACGCCGCCGCCCAGCCCGATCCCGGTGCCGACTACAAGGTGATCGTCGACGTGGTCCACGGCAGCAAGGATCATCACGAGGTGCTCAGTTCGCTGCAGCGACTGGCGCGCACCGTGAACCTGATGGGTTTCGCCAGGGTGCCGCCTTCGCACGTGCACATCGTGGCCGTGCTGGAAGGCGAAGCCGGCTACGCCGCCGCCAGCAACGCCGAATACCGCAAGCTGTTCAAGACCGACAACCCCAACCTGCCGATCCTGCACGCGCTGAAACAGGCCGGCGTGCAACTGCTGGTCTGCGGCCAGGCAATGGCGGAGATGAATCTGCACGACAGCGATGTAGGCCCGGACATCACGGTGTCGCTGTCGGCATTGAGCGACTTCGTGGTTTACGGCCAGCAGGGTTACAGCTACATGCAGCTCTGATCCGCGGGCCTGCGCCACGCACCCCGATCAGGTGCGGAACGCCCGGGTGATCTCGAATGTGGCGATGGCGCAGGCCGTCGCCACATTCATCGAGGAATGCCGGCCGCGCATCGGGATGTGCACGGTCTGCTCGGAGAGATCCAGCAGGGCCTGGCTCACTCCGGCGTTCTCCGAGCCCAGCACCAGACAGATCCGGTCCGAGGCACCGACCGCCAGCTGGCGGATGTCGATGCTCGCGCTGGTGAGCTCCAGGCTGATGATCCGATAGCCGGCGGCCTTCAACTCCCGCAGGACCGGCAACGGATCCGCCGCCTGGCTGAACGGCACGTATTTTTCCGCCGCCCGCGAGGTCTTCCTCAGCTTGTCGTTGGGCGGCACCGGCGACCTGCCGGTCAGGTGGATTTTCTCCACGCCGAGTGCATCGGCAATCCGGAACAGGCTGCCCACGTTCATCGGCACATCGAGGTCGTGCGCCAGGTAGCACAGCGAAAAGTTGCTGTGCGAAGGCCGATGATGCGCGTGGTCCAGCTGGATGTTGGGCATGGTCGGCTCCGGTTGCGCGATGCAGGCAGCGAAGGGTCCGCCTGCCGGACGGGTTTCGATAGCCAGAGATGCGGACTCAGGTCGGCATCCGCAGCGGATGATCGAGGCCCGCCAGGGTCCTGATCATGAGACCCCGCAGCGGCGCCAGTTTCAGTGCCTGCGGCAGCAGCGCGTCGCGCAGCCGGCGCAGCACGGGTGGATGGCCGCCCATCAGCCGGGTGAGCGTCGCCACTTTCCGCACCACCCGCCCATCCACCGTCCGGCGCAAGTCCGCGTAGGCCTGCAACTGCGCCACGGTTCCGCCGAGGGCACGCGCCGCGCACTCGGCGAATACCCAGGCGTCTTCGATGCCCAGGTTCATGCCACGCGCGCCCAGCGGCGAATGGATGTGCGCGGCATCGCCGCCAAGCATCACCCGCCCGACGCCGAAACGGCTGGCCAGTCGGTGGGCGATATGGAAACGCGACTGCCACTCGACCCGGCCGGCCACGCTGTCACCGGGCAGTTGCGCCAGCGGTTCGGCGCCGTTGCCGATGACCCGCCACAGGTCGGCCTGCAGGTTCATCACGAACACGAAGCCATCCGGCGCCAGCACGATATGCGCGCAGCGCGGGTCGAGCGAAGTGCGCAGATGCAGATCCCACAACAGCCAGGGTTCGGCCAGCGTGTGCCCCGGGAAGTCGATGTCGAGCGCATGCCGCACGGCGCTGTGCGCGCCATCCGCGCCGAACACCAGCGCCGCATGCGCCGTCCGGTTGCCGTGCTCCGACTGCAGGTTCAGGCCGACCTGCTGCGCATCCTGGTGCAGCGCCTGCAGGCTGGTGCCGCGCTCCACCTGCACGCCACATTGCGCCAGCGCCTGGGTGAGCAAGGCCTCGGTGCCCGCCTGGGCCAGGCCGATCGGCAACTGCGCCGAAAGCTCGCCGCGCAGATCGATCGAGGCCACCTGCCGGCCCGCCCGATGCAGGACGGCACCGACCACCGCATGGCCCTCGCCCACGATGCGTCGCGCCACGCCGCTGTCGCGCAGGATGTCGAGCGTGCGCGGGTTGACCAGCAAGGCCTTCGAGGTCGTGGTCGGCTCCGCCGCCGCATCGATGATGCGCACGGGCAGTCCGCGACGGGCGAGGAACAGCGCCGCGCTCAACCCGGTGGGGCCGGCGCCGACGATCATTACGGGAAGTTGCGTGGCAGTGGTCATGCAGCCCTCCTCTTTCGACATGCCCGGCATCGTGCGCCAGCGTGACGGATTTGCAAGGCCACGCGTTCGCGCCGGCCGACACGAAATGCGATGCGCCTTTCGGATGGAACGAGAAGCGCCGTCCGGGCGGCGCGGCGTTCCCCGTTCATGCCATGGCCGCGACGGGTTGCGCTCAGAACAGCAACAGCAACAACGGCGCCGCGATCCCGCCTGCCAGCACGGCGCCAAACAAACCGGGTCGGCGACTGAAACGCCAGGCCATGCAGAGCCCGCTCAGCACCGACGTGAACAGGCCCAGCGCGATCAGCGCAAAGAAGATTTTCATGGGCAGCAGATTCTTCGGCGGCCCGTTGTCGTTTTCCCCGTGTTGCGCCTTGCCTGATGCGATCGCGGCTGGCGCCGCCGGAGTCCCGGCCTGCGCCGTCGGCGGGCGTGGTCGCCTGGGCGGAACCACGAGCGCCTGCTTCTTGTGCAGTTGCGCCATGCCGACCAGCCACGCCGGGGGTGCGTAGCTGCTGCCACGGCTGGTCTCGTGCAGGCCGAAAGCCTGCAGCCCTCCCGTCAACGCGAAAAACAGCAACATCGGCGCGGTGAACACGCCGAGGTAGAGGTGGATCGTGCGCACGGTTCTGAGAAAGCGATGGGGCAGCGACATGGCTCGTGATGTCATGCATGAGGGGTGGCACAGGGTAACCGTGCCGCGATCCGGCAGCCAGCGGTTGGCATCCCGCTCCGGACTGCTGCTACGCTCGCTCGTGCCTGCCGACTGTGCCTCTGGTGCCATCCAGGCGGCCACGACAGGCATGCAACCAGAATCCGGCGTTGGCCTCGGTATCCCGGTGGAGCAAGCGCGTGCCTTTTGAAATCGAAGAGCGCCGTATCGACGTGGCCGACCTGCAGCTGGGCATGTTCGTGTGCCGGCTGGATCGGCCATGGGAAGACACGCCGTTCCCGTTGCAGGGTGTCGCGCTGACCCGGCTGGAAGACATCGAAACGCTGCAGCGGTTGTGCCGCGAGGTTTATATCGATGCCCGTCGGCTGATCGAGCGCGAGTCGGCGCAGACGCTCACCCGCACCGACCTGCCCCGTTACCGTTTCAACAGCAGCACGCACTACACCGACCTGGCGGCGGTCGAGGACGAGGCGCCGCGCGCACGCGCCGCGCTGGAGAATGCCTCGCAGATCGTGGACGGCTTGTTCGAGGACATCACCAGCGGCCGCGAGCTGTCGGTGGAACACGTCGAGCAGGCCGTGCGACCGCTGGTGACCACGGTACTGCGCAGCGCCGATGCGTTCTTCCTGGTCGAAGGACTGCGCCGCAGCGACAGTTATTCCTACAGCCACGCGATCAGCTGCAGCGCGCTGGCCGCCGCGTTCGGCCGACACATGGGGTTCGACGAGGAGACCATCTTCAGCTTGGCCGCCGGCGGCCTGCTGATGGATGTGGGCAAGACCCGCCTGCCCGAGGAACTGCTGCAGTACCAGGGCTCGCTGGCACCGAGCGAAGTCGACGTCATCCGCTCGCATGTCGCGCTTGGACTGACCGTGCTGGAGGAGGCGGGCATCGCCAACCTGGACGTGCTCGACATCGTGCGCACGCATCACGAGCGGCACGACGGCAGCGGCTATCCGGAAGGCCTGGCCGGCTACGTGATCCCGATCAGCGGACGCATGCTCGGCATCATCGACAGCTACGATGCGATGTCGAGCTCGCGCCCCTACCGTGCCGCCATTTCGCGTCACCAGGCCCTGCAGCAGATCTATGCGGCACGCAACCGGCTGTACCAGGCCGAGATGGTCGAGCAGTTCCAGGTCTGCCTGGGCGTCTACCCCACCGGCTCGCTGGTCGAGCTGAGCACCGGCGAGGTGGCCATCGTGATGGCACAGAACCAGGTGCGCCGGCTGCGCCCGCGCGTGGCCATCCTGAGCGAACCGAACAAGCAGCCACTCGACGACTTCCGCCCGGTGGACCTGATGCAGCTGGGCGACAAGGACGGCGTCGACATCGTGCGCAGCCTGGCGGTCGGCGACTACGGCATCGATGCGGCACGGTTCTTCCTGTAATGATGGCGCGCCGCCCTGCCCATCCACGCCGCCACGGACCTGCCAGCGCATGCTGAACCGCGAACACATCTTCAGCGAGATCGAGGCGCATATCCAGGCCAGCGCCGGCGAGCGATTCGCCGTGCTGGTGCTGCGCGTGCCCGGCCTGCGCGAGATCAGCCTGCGTTTCGGCTACGCCCAGGGCGAACAGGCCGAGGACATGGCGCAGGCGCTGATCCAGCATTCGCTGCGTCCGATCGACCGGGTCTTCCGCGCCGGCGACGACAGCTTCGTGGTGCTGCTGCCGGCCATGCTCAGCCACAACCACGCCTTGCTGGCCAGCACGCGCCTGATCCAGGCGTTCGAGCAGCCGCTGGCAGGCACCGCGTCACCCTGGCTGGTGCGGCCGGTGATGGGCATTGCGCTGTTTCCCGAGCATGGCCCCACCGCCGACCGCCTGTGCCGCCGTGCCGGCATGGCGCTGGACGAGGCGCAGCGACGCGGCGAACTGTGCGTGGTCTACCAGCCGCACGACACGCAGATCGAGATTTTCTACGACGAGTTGCGCGAGGCGCTGGACGCCAACCGCCTGCAGGTGTTCTTCCAGCCGATCTGGAACCTGCAGGAAAACCGCATCGCCGGTGCCGAATCGCTGGCGCGCTGGAGCAGCCTCAACCACGGCGAGGTGTCGCCCGCCAACTTCGTGCCGTTTTCCGAGCAGAGCGACCTGATTTCGGTGCTCACCCGCTGGAGCGTGAACACCACCCTGCGGCACGTCGCCAGTCTGCCGCGCGAGCAGAACCTGGGCTTCGCAATCAACTTCTCGCCGCGCGTGCTGTCGCGCCCCGGCATGGTGGAGCAGTTGATCGGCGCGCTGGAAATCTGGGGCGTGCCGCCGACCGCCGTGATCGTGGAGATCACCGAAACGACCCTGGTCAACGATCTCGACCTGAGCGTGCAGGTGCTGCGTCGACTGCGCGACCACGGCATCCGCATCGCGATCGACGATTTCGGCACCGGCTACGCCTCGATCGCCTACCTGCGGCAGTTCCCGGCCACGGAACTGAAGATCGACCAGTCGCTGGTCGCCGCCATGCGCAGCGAGCCGCACACCGGCAAGCTGGTTCGCGCCATCATCAACATGGCCCATCACATGGACCTGGCCACGACCGCCGAGGGCATCGAGGACGCCGCCACCCAGGCACAGCTCGCCGACATGGGCTGCGACTACGGCCAGGGTTTCCACCTGGGCCGGCCGCAGCCTGCGGCGGAATTCATCGCGCAGTTCATCACGGGCGGAACATCGCGGTGAAGTCGCGCCGCTGCGCACCGCGCCATGATCTCGCCGGAGCCGGGACCGATGTCCGCCGAGCTTCCCGCTGAAACCACCGGCATCCGCTTCACCATCGAGCGGGCCGGCAAACGCTACGGCAAGGTGCCCGCGCTCGAGCGGATCGACCTGGAGTTTGCCGCCGGCAGCACGACTGCCCTGATCGGCAGCAGCGGCTCGGGCAAATCCACCGTGCTGCGCCTGCTGCTGGGCCTGGAACAGGCGGACAGCGGCTGCGTACGGATCGATGGCCGGATGCTCGAACCGGCCGACGTGCTCGCCTTGCGCCGACGCGTCGGCTACGTGATCCAGGACGGCGGCCTGTTTCCCCACCTCACTGCGCTGGGCAATCTCGCCTTGCTGCCGAGGCACCTCGGATGGAACGCCGCCCGCATCCGCGATCGCGCCGAAGCACTGGCCGCGCTGACCCATCTGCCAGCGGATGCACTCGAGCGCTATCCGGCCGAGCTGTCCGGCGGCCAGCGCCAGCGCGTGGCGCTGATGCGCGGATTGATGGCCGATCCCGATGCGCTGTTGCTGGACGAACCGCTGGGCGCGCTCGACCCGATCGTGCGGCACGAATTGCAGGACGAGTTGAAACGCATCTTCGACCAGCTCGGCAAGACCGTGATCGTGGTCACCCACGACCTGG
>DATNGL010000116.1:0-4297 GCA_035605895.1 Rhodanobacter sp. | reverse complement strand
TCGGCTACATCGTCCAGCGTCCCGAGAGCCACTCCTGGCACCATGCGCGCGGGCGGCACCGCAACAACTATGCCGATGTGCCGCTGTTCGACATCCTGTTCGGTACCTTCGACAACCCGCACGACTTCGCCCCGGTGACGGGGTTCTACGACGGTGCCTCGTCGCGCATCGGCGACATGCTGCTGTTCCGCGAAGTCTCGGTGAATCCGCTCACGCACGAGAATCGGCAGGGCGCTGCTTTGCCGTAGCCGATGCAGTAGCCGCGGCTCTGCGCGATAAGTGGGTTGGAGCCCGTTACGTCCAAAGAGTCCGGGATATGGGAACCCGGCATGCGCAGCTGGCGATTGCCTGGGTGGGCAACGGCCAGGCACATGCGGAGCGGGGCCGACCCGGCTATCGTGCCGTTCTGATCATGCACAAACACCTTGATGAAAAGCTACGAGCCACCCCTCACCACGAATCCGCACGCTCCCCTCTACCGCGTCGACAAAGGGATCAAGGCAGCCCAGCAACGGCTGGATGCCGCTATCGATGCCAAGCGCCATCACACCAGCCAGAATCTGGCCCACGAAGTGATCAAAGAGGCGCGCGAAGGACTCAGAAAGTCTGAAAGCTTGCGTGTGCTAAGGATCAAGGAACTCGCGCAGAGGGCTGCGGAAACCGGGCTGACGGGAACGGGGCCTGGGCCACTTGCACCTGCTTGATTTGTCCGGGCAGGAAAGCGCGAAGTGGCTCTGACCCGCTTCGATTTCAGCCCGCGAAACCGCCCATCAACATACCTGCATTGAACACCATGGGGTAACGCGCCGAGCTGCTGCCCGGTTCGCTGGCGAACTGGACCATGTGGCTGTACCGGGGTACAGCACCGCGGCGACTGCCAACGTGTCGAAGTACAGCGCGGGGACTGCATACATCGCATGAAGCAGGCGATCGATCGAGGAGGGCACAGGCATGTCGGCGTTTCCTGTGGGAGGATGATCGCGATCTGAAGGGATTGCCGCACATGGAGTGACGCCCTGTGCGGCGAGTCATCGTGGGTGGATCAGGAGTTCGCGGTGACGCGCTGCGTACGCGCCGCCGGATCGCGCGGACCGCACTGGCACGGCGCACCCTGCTGGCAGCCGCACTGGCAGGACGAGGCGACAGCGGCCGGTGTCTGGCAGCCGCAGGTGCAACTGGCGCCGACACAATCGGTGCACGAGCAGTTTTTCATTTGGGTGTTCATCGTGATGCTCCAGGTGGAGTGGCAGGCCGGAATTGGCCTGAGCGCATTCTGGGTACCTTCGTCCCTGCGATCTTGAACAAATGGGCTGACCGGATTCGATGGAAACGCATACTGACGGGCTTGATCCGCGCAAACGTCCGGTCGCGGGCGCCGGGCGCATCATCGGCTGGCCGGGCGGGAGCCTGTGGATCGGCCGTCACCTGGCGCCGATACAGGAGCATGCCCACCACGCGATCCAGATTTCGCTGGCGATGGAGGGCAGCTTCAGGATCCAGGCCGACGGTTGGCCCGCGGCGCGCGGGACGCGGGGCATGGTCGTCATGCCCGACCGGCGTCACCGCTTCGACGGTTGCGGCGCATGGGTGGCGACGTTGTTCGTCGAGCCGAACTCCGCGCGCGGCGCGGCGCTCAGGGAGCGCTTCGCCGGATTTGACATCGCCCTGCTGCCGGATGACGAGGTTCGCGAAGCGGTGCGATACCTGCGCGCCCAGTACACCGCCGCTGCGCCGGATGACGTGATGGCGCAGTTCGCCCAGGGCGCGGTCTGCCGCATCGCGGGCAATCCGGCGATGGCGCCGAGCGAGGACCCGCGCATCACGACAGCACTCGCCTGGATGCATGCACGATTGGCGACGCCGATCCGGCTCGAAGAAGTCGCGGCGACCGTCCATTTGTCGCCAAGCCGTTTCCGCCATCTCTTCGTCGCCCAGACCGGCACGTCGTTGCGCGCATGGCTGCTGTGGGCACGCGTGGCGCGCGCGGTGGAGTACGCGTTCCAGGGGCGCTCGTGGACCGGGGCAGCCCACGAGGCGGGGTTCGCCGATGCGGCACACCTGACGCGCACGTGCAGGCGCGTGTTCGGGGTGGCGCCGACGATGCTGGTACCAAGCAAGCTGACCGGGCCGGAGTCTGTTGAAGTCGGTTGATTTGATGTTCCTGCCCTGCAGGAAGTAGTTCTGATCCGGCTTGCTTTTGGTTTCGCGGATCCGTTGAGTCCACGCCCACCCAAAACACTCACGATCACCGCGGGCGAACGTGTCAGTGGCCGACCTCGGCAAACACGATGTCTGCGAAGCCTGGAAGAACGTGGGGTCGGGTCTGGCTTCGTAGCACCTGGTGGCCTTCTGCCGCTGCGCCGGACGCCACGAAGCCAGACCTGACCTCATGTAAACGATCAGCACGCGGCGCGAACACGGATCACGACGACCGGTGCTACCGTTCCGCCATGGCCAAACCTGCCGCGGTGATCAAGTTCAAGGCGAAGCTGTCGCGCCCCGCGACGCCCAAGGGCGCGGCGTGGACTTTCCTGGTGCTGCCCGTGATCGCGAGCGCGAAGCTGCCGACGCGGAGCATGGTCACCGTCGAGGGCAGCTTTGAAGGCCAGCCCTTCCAGGCCACGCTGGAACCGGATGGCCAGGGCAGTCACTGGCTCAAGATCGACAAGGCCTTGCGCGAGGCCGCCGGTGTCGCCGCGGGCGACAGCGTCGCGCTCGCGATCGCGCCGGTGGAGAAGGAGCCCGAACCCAAGGTACCCGCCGACCTGCGCAAGGCGTTGGCGTCCAACGCGGACGCCAAGGCGACATGGGCCGACATCACGCCGGTGGCGCGACGCGACTGGATCCACTGGATCACCTCCGGCAAGAAGGCCGAGACGCGCGGCAAGCGCATCGCCACCGCTTGCGACAAGCTCGCGTGCGGCAAGCGCAATGCCTGCTGTTTCGATCGCTCCGGGATGTACGGCAAGGGCAGCATGGGCGCGCCCGAAGCCGCGGAGTAGGGCAAAACTGCCGGGTAAGCCGTGGCAACAAGCGGAGCCCGTTACGTCCAGGCCCGGTGCATGAGGCAACCCGGCTCACGCACCGGGCTCTGCACATCCGCGACGCGGCGCGGGCAACCCAAGAGGGATGTTCAGGTTCCTTTGATCGTACTTGGCCAACTGGGTCCGAGCCCCTTGAAGTCGTTGATTTGCCGGTCTTCCCCTGCAGGAATCGGCTCTGACCGCCTGGATCGAAACGCGCTTGACATGCAAGTATCAACTTGCCTATAGTTCATGCAACTTATTACTTGCATGTAACCGTCCATGACCGAAAAGCTCGATACAGACTTGCTGTTCAAGGCCCTGTCCGATCCGAGCAGACGCAAGCTGCTGGATCTGCTCCATGCGCATGACGGCCGCACGCTCAACGATCTGTGCGAACACCTGGACATGACGCGACAGGGCGTGACGCAGCACCTGCGGGTGCTGGAGGCGGCGAACCTTGTTGCCACCGCGTGGCGCGGTCGCGAAAAGCTGCACTTCCTCAATCCCGTACCGCTGCAGGAGATCTACGAGCGCTGGATCGCCAAGTTTGAAAAGCCACGCCTCAAGGCGCTGGGTGACCTGAAACGACGACTGGAGAAAGCCAATGGCTAGATCGACCTTTGTTTACGTGACCTACATTCGCACCACGCCGGAGAAACTCTGGTCCGCACTGACGGACGACGCGGAATTCATGAAGCAATACTGGTTTGGCGTTCACTGCGAAAGCCGGTGGACCGCCGGATCCGAATGGAAGATGGTTCAGGGCGATGATCAGGTCTCCGACGATGGCGAGATCGTCGAGGCCGATCCGCCGCGGCGCCTGGTGATCCGGTGGCGGCACAAGAGCAAGCCCGAATTGACGGCCGAAGGCGAGTCGCTGTGCACGATGGAACTGGAACCCGGTGGCGGGGCGGTGAAGCTTTCGATTACCCATACGATCGAGCGCGAACCCTCGAAACTCATCGCCGCCGTGTCGGGCGGCTGGCCGAAGATCATCTCCAATCTGAAGTCCTTGCTGGAGACGGGCTCCGTCGCTCTGTCGGAGGCTTATCCGCCGGGCAATCAGGGATAAGCGAGGGGAAAAAGGTGTCGTGGAAAATTTTTTGGCGATCTGAGAGAGATAGTCAAACTGTCCCTGACACGAATGGCACTTACTTAACACCCGTTCGTCCCCGGATCAGGTCCGGGGCAGGCTCTGAGCGTAGGCCAAAGGCCGCACGCGGGGAGTGGCTATGGATGGCCACAGCTTTGAGGAGCGAGGAAGTCGAAGG
>DATNGL010000115.1:0-3305 GCA_035605895.1 Rhodanobacter sp. | reverse complement strand
CGAACTGCTGCAGGGCACCGAGGACGAGCTGTTCAACACCTCGATGGGCATACTCGAACTGCGCCAGCGGGCGCGCACGCGCCTGTTCGTGCGGCGCGACCGTTACGGGCGTTTCTTCACCTGCATGGTGTTCGTGCCGCGCGACCGTTTCAACACCTCGGTGCGCGAACGCATCGAGGCCCTGCTGGGCACGGCCCTGCACGCCGTGCAGAGCGATTCCTCGGTGGAAATGGGCGAATCGGCGCTGGCGCGGCTGACCATCGTGATGCGGCCGAAGATCGGCGACCAGCCCGCCTATGACCTGGCTGCGCTCGAGCATGGCGTCGCCGTCATCGTGCGCAACTGGCATGACGAGGTGCGCGACGCGCTGGTGCATCTGCGCGGGGACCACGAGGGCGTGGTGCTGGCCAATCGCTACGCGAAGTCGTTGCCGGCCGGTTACGTCGAGGACGTGAGCCCGGGCGTGGCCGCCGAGGACATCCACCAGTTGTCGCAGCTGGCTGGCGACAACGCCTTGCGCATGTCCTTCTACCATCCGCCGCAGGAGCCGGAGACGCTGCGCTTCAAGGTCTACCGCTCCGGTGGCGACATCGCCTTGTCCGAGGTGTTGCCGCAACTGGAAAACCTCGGCCTGCGCGTGCTCACCGAGCACGTCTACGAGATTCCCGGCGACGCGCCGCTGTCGATCCAGGACTTCGACGTGCAGCCGGTCGGCAAGCTCACTTTCAGCGTCGAGCAGGTCGGTGCGCTGTTCGAGGATGCGTTCGAGCAGATCTGGCGGGGCAACGCCGAGAACGACGGCTTCAACCGGCTGGTGCTGGGCGCCAAGTTGAGCTGGCGCCAGATCGCGATGCTGCGCGGCTATTCGAAGTATCTGTTGCAGACCGGCGCCACGTTCTCGCAGAGCTACATGGAGGAGACCCTCAACCGCTACCCGGCGATTGCCGGTCTGCTGGTGGAGTTGTTCCTGGCGAAATTCGATCCGCGTCGCGAGGCGCTGTCGGCGGACGAGTTGAAGCTCGCCGGCGCGACCCTCGCGGTCGAGATGCAGACCCTGATTCCCGCCCACGTCCAGGCTGCGCAACCCGCCCTGATCAACGATCTGGGCGCCGCGTTGTCGCGGCCCCGCGCCGAGCAGATCGGGGTGGTCGAAGGCGTCATCGGCGTGCTGCTGGAGAACGTCGCCAGCCTCGACGAGGACCGCATCCTGCGCAGCTTCGTCGGCTTGATCCGCGCCACCTTGCGCACCAGCTTCTTCCAGCGCTGGAATGGCGAATGCCGGCCGTACATCAGCTACAAGCTGGATTCGCACCAGGTGTCCGAGCTGCCCAAGCCGGTGCCGTATCGCGAGATCTGGGTCTGCGCACCGCGCGTCGAAGGCATCCACCTGCGCTTCGGCGCGGTGGCCCGTGGCGGCCTGCGCTGGTCCGACCGGCGCGAGGATTTCCGCACCGAGGTGCTGGGCCTGGTCAAGGCGCAGATGGTGAAGAACACGGTGATCGTGCCGGTCGGTTCCAAGGGCGGCTTCTTCGTCAAGAAGGCGCCCGTCGGCGGCGACCGCGACGCGCAGCTGGCCGAGGGCATCGCCTGCTACAAGCTGTTCATCAACGGCCTGCTCGACATCACCGACAACCTGGTCGAGGGCAAGGTGGTGAATCCGCACGACGTGGTGCGCCACGACGACGATGATCCGTACCTGGTAGTGGCCGCCGACAAGGGCACCGCCACGTTCTCCGACATCGCCAATGCGATCTCGATCGAGCACGACTACTGGCTCGGCGACGCATTCGCCTCCGGCGGCTCGCACGGTTACGACCACAAGGGCATGGGCATCACCGCCAAGGGCGCGTGGGAGTCGGTCAAGCGCCACTTCCGTTCGCTCGGCCGCGATTGCCAGACCCAGGATTTCACCTGTGTCGGCATCGGCGACATGTCCGGCGACGTGTTCGGCAACGGCATGATGTTGTCCGAACACATCCGCCTGCTGGCCGCGTTCGACCATCGCCACGTGTTCCTCGACCCGGATCCTGACGCGGCACGCACGTTCGTCGAGCGCCAGCGCCTGTTCAAGGTGCCGCGTTCGAGCTGGGACGATTACGACAAGTCGCTGATCTCCGCCGGCGGCGGCGTGTATCCGCGCAGCGCCAAGTCGATCCCGATCTCGCCTGAAGTGCGCGCGGTGCTGGGCCTGAAGCCCGACGTGGAGCACCTGGCGCCGAGCGACCTGCTCAGCGCGATCCTCAGGGCGCCGGTCGACCTGCTGTGGAACGGCGGCATCGGCACCTATGTGAAATCGTCCGCCGAGACGCACGCCGACGTGGGCGACCGCGCCAACAACGCGCTGCGCGTCAACGGCGCCGACCTGCGCTGCAGGATCGTGGGCGAGGGCGGCAACCTGGGCATGACCCAGAAGGGCCGCATCGAGGCGGCGCAGAAGGGCGTGCTGCTGAACACCGACTTCATCGACAACTCCGCCGGCGTGGACACCTCCGACCACGAGGTCAACATCAAGATCCTGCTGAACGACGCCGTGCAGCGCGGCGAACTGAGCTTCGATGCGCGCAACACCCAGCTCGCCGCGATGACCGACGAGGTGGGCCAGCTGGTGCTGTGGGACAACTACCGGCAGAACCAGGCGATCACCCTGATGGAGCACCAGTCGGTCGGCCGCATCGGCTCGATGGCGCATTTCATCCGCACGCTGGAGGCCGAGGGCACGCTGGATCGCCAGGTCGAGAACCTGCCGTCCGAGGCCGAGCTGACCGAACGCAAGACCCGCGGGATCGGCCTGACCCGGCCGGAATTGGCGGTGCTGCTGTCGTACGACAAGCTGCGCCTGTTCCAGCAGATGCTCGATTCGGACGTGCCGGAAGATCCGTACCTGTCCAAGGAACTGGTGCGTTACTTCCCCGAGCCGTTGCACGAGAAGTATGCCGAGCACATGCAGCGCCATCGCCTGAAGCGCGAGATCATCGCCACCGCGGTGACCAACTCGACGATCAACCGCATGGGCGCCACCTTCATGATGCGCATGCAGGAAGACACCGGCCAGGGCCCGGCGGCGATCGCCAAGGCGTACACGGCGGCGCGCGAGATTCTCGACGCGCGCGCGTTGTGGGCGCTGATCGAGGCGCTGGACAGCAAGGTCGCCGAGGACACCCAGGTGGATGCGATCAAGCAGATCTGGTCGCTGCTGCGCCACATGACCCGCTGGCTGTTGAACCGGCCGGGCGGTTCGCTGGACATCGCCGAGAACGTGGCGCGCTATCAGGATGGCGTATCCGCGTTGCGCAAGGTGCTGCCCG
>DATNGL010000114.1:0-6185 GCA_035605895.1 Rhodanobacter sp. | reverse complement strand
CTCTGGCTGCGCCGGGCCACACCGGTGCTAACGAACAGGAACCATCATGGAACTCATTCTTCTGCAGAAAGTCCGCGGTCTCGGCTCGCTCGGCGACAAGGTCGTGGTGAAGCCGGGTTATGGCCGCAATTTCCTCCTGCCCCAGGGCAAGGCCGTGCGCGTCAATGCGGCCAACCTGGCGGCGTTCGAGCAGCGTCGTGCCGAATACGAAGCCAAGGCCAACACCTTGCTGGCTGATGCCGAGGCACGCAAGGTCAAGCTTGCCGATGCGACGGTCACCATCTCCGCGCATGCCAGCGCGGAAGGCAAGCTGTTCGGTTCGGTCGGCCCGCGCGACATCGCCGAAGCGCTGGCCGCCGCCGGCCATGTCGTGCACAAGGGCGAAGTGATCCTGGGCGAAGGTCCGCTGCGCAATACCGGCGAGTACGACGTGGCGCTGCACCTGCATGCCGACGTCCATACCACCGTCAAGGTGATCGTGGTCGGCGACAAGTAAGCTTCATCCATCCGCAAGATGGAAACATCCGGGCGCCTCAAGGCGCCCGTTTGTTTTGGAGTGCCCGGACCCGAGCACGCGTTATCCCCACCAGTTCACAGCTTATCCACAGACTTATGGTCTCGACGGGTGAGACGCCGCCGCGCATGATGGTGCCGGTATGACCACCCGCGAAGAGTCGGCGCGTTGCGTGTCGTTCGTGGGGCAATTCTTCCGAGGTAAGTCGATGTCCTTCGTGCCCGAACGCAAGTCCCTCTCGTCGGCGATCGAGGCGCTGCGGGTGCCACCGCATTCCATCGATGCCGAGCAGGCGGTGCTGGGCGGCTTGATGCTGGCGCCCGATGCGCTGGACAAGGTGGCCGATCGACTGGCCGAGGACGATTTCTACCGCAAGGACCACCGGCTGATCTGGCGCGCGATCAACGAGCTGGCGAACAAGGGCATGCCGTGCGACGCGGTGACCCTGGGCGACTGGTTCGAGAGCAATGGCCTGGCCGAGATGGTCGGCGGCGCCGGCTACCTGATCGAGCTGGCCAACAGCACGCCCAGCGCCGCCAACATCGCCGCATACGCCGAGATCGTGCGCGAAAAATCCGTGCTGCGCCAGCTGATCGACGCCGGCACCTCGATCACCGAGGACGGTTATCGGCCCGAGGGCAAGAGCGTGCACGAGGTGCTGGAGAACGCCGAGCAGCGCGTGTTCCATATCGCCGAGTCGGGCGCCCGCGGCAAGAAGGACTCGGTCTCGATGCGCGAGGCGGTAAAGGATGCCTTCAAGCTGCTGACCGAGCGCTATCAGAACCGTGGCCAGCTCACCGGCGTCAGCACCGGGTTCACCGACCTGGACGAACTCACCTCCGGCCTGCAGCCTTCGGACCTGATCATCGTGGCGGCGCGTCCGTCGATGGGCAAGACCGCGTTCGCGTTGAACATCGCCGAGACCGCCGCGCTGGGCGGCAGGAAGGCGGTGGTGGTGTTCTCGATGGAAATGTCGTCCTCGCAGCTGGCGTTCCGTCTGATCTCCTCGGTGGGACGCATCCATCAGCAGCACCTGCGCAACGGCACCCTGGAGGAGGAGGACTGGCCACGCGTCTCCAACGCCATTTCGCTGCTATCCGATGCCAAGATCTTCATCGACGACACGCCCAGCCTGTCGCCGGTGGAGCTGCGCTCGCGCGCGCGTCGGCTGCATCGCGAGCACGGCGGTCTCGGCCTGATCGTGATCGACTACCTGCAGCTGATGCAGGTGCCCGGCAACACGGAGAATCGGGCCACCGAAATTTCAGAAATCTCGCGTTCACTGAAGGGACTCGCCAAGGAGCTGAACGTGCCGGTGGTCGCCCTGTCGCAGTTGAACCGCTCGCTGGAACAGCGGGCCGACAAGCGCCCGATGATGTCCGACCTGCGCGAATCCGGCGCGATCGAGCAGGACGCCGACGTGATCATGTTCATCTACCGCGACGAGTACTACAACAAGGAATCGGCCGACAAGGGCATCGCCGAAATCATCATCGGCAAGCAGCGCAACGGCCCCACCGACATCTGCAAGCTGACCTTCATCGGCCACTACACCAAGTTCGTGAACTATGCGCCGGACTCCTTTGTGGGGGGCTTCGATTGAGAGCGGGGAACGGGGAACGGGGAACGGGAAACATGCAGTCCGCGCGCGTGGACAATCTTTCGTTTGGACAAATTTCCCATGAAGCAGCGCGGCTCATGGTCGCGTGCGGTCTCCCCGTTTCCCGTTCCCCGTTCCCCGTTTCCCGCTCTCCAAAGCCATGAGCCGCGCCACCGTCGCCACGATCCATCTCGCGGCCCTGCGCCACAACCTGGCGCGGCTGAAGGCGCTGGCTGCGCCAGCGAAGGTGATGGCGGTGGTCAAGGCCGATGCCTACGGGCACGGGCTGGAGCGGGTGGCGCGCGCGCTGGATGCCGAGGCCGAGGCCTTTGCGGTGGCGGCGCTGGGTGATGGCTTGCGCCTGCGTGCGGCGGGGCATCGGCAGCGGATCGTGGTGTTGTCCGGCCCGGACGACGCGCACGACATCGCCGAGATGCAGCGCCTGCGGCTGGATGCGGCCGTCCACCACGAGGCGCAATTGGAGTGGCTGGCGCAGGCTGCGCCCGCGCGTGGACTTCTGCGCGTCTGGTTGAAGATCGACAGTGGCATGCATCGGCTCGGCTTTGCGCCCGAACGGGTGGCCGCGGTGCACGCGCGACTGGCCGCCATGCCGGGAGTCGATCCCGAGATCGGCCTGCTCACCCATTTCTCCGATTCGGAGGTGTTCGACGGTGCACAGACGCCGGCGCAGATGGCCTGTTTCGCCGAGGTCACCGCAGGCATTGCCGGCCCGCGCTCGCTGTCCAATTCCGCGGCGGTGCTGGGTTGGCCCGATGCCCGCGGCGACTGGGTGCGCACCGGCGGTCTGCTTTACGGACTGTCGGTGGTCGCCGGCAAGAGCGGCGCCGATTTCGGCTTTCGTCCGGCGATGACCCTGAGCACGCGGCTGATCGCGATCAATCGCATCGGCAAGGGCGAGCGGATCGGCTACAACGGCACCTGGACCTGCCCCGAGGACATGCCGGTTGGCGTCGCCGCGATAGGTTACGGCGATGGCTACCCGCGCAGCGCGATGGCGGGCACGCCCGTGCTGGTCGGCGAACAGCGCGTGCCGCTGATCGGGCGCGTGTCGATGGACCTGATCACGCTCGACCTGCGCAACGCACCCGGCGCCAGGATCGGCGATCGCGTGGTGCTGTGGGGGCCTGAACTGGCGATCGAAGCCATTGCCGCGCAGGCGGCCACGATTTCCTATGACCTCACCTGCGGCATGACGCGCCGCGTGCTGTTCGTGGAAGACGAAGGCTGACAGCTCTTTGGGCCGCGACGTCTCGCTGCCTGCGATTCGCCCGGGCTAAGCTGAACCCTTTCCCAAACCGCTGACCCGGAACCTCCCATGGCCAAAGCCAAGACCGCCTACGTCTGCACCGAGTGCGGGGCCGAGCACAGCAAGTGGCAAGGTCAGTGCGTCGAGTGCGGCGTGTGGAACACGCTCAGCGCGATCGTGCTGGAGCCGGCCACGGCGGGAAAATCGTCGGTGGGGGCGCAGCGTTCCAGTTATGCCGGGCAGGCGGCCGGTGCGCCGCAGATTACCTCGCTGACGGCCGTGGCGCTGACCACCGAGGCACGCACGCTGACCGGCATCGGCGAGCTGGATCGGGTGCTTGGCGGCGGCCTGGTGCAGGGTTCGGTGGTGCTGATCGGCGGCGATCCCGGTATCGGCAAGTCGACCCTGCTGTTGCAGGTGCTGGGTACGCTGGGCCTGCAACTGCCCAGCGTATACGTCACCGGCGAGGAATCGCTGGCGCAGGTGGCGTCGCGTGCGCAGCGCCTGGGCCTGCCGCTGGAGCCGCTGCAGGCGCTGGCGGAAACCTGCATCGAGCGCATTCTCGAACAGGCGATGGCGACCCGACCGAAGGTACTGGTGATCGACTCGATCCAGACCATCTGGACCGAGCTGCTTGCCGCGGCGCCGGGCTCGGTGTCGCAGGTGCGCGAATCGGCGGCCAAGCTCACCCGCTTCGCCAAGGAAACCGGTACCTCGGTGTTCCTGGTCGGCCACGTTACCAAGGAGGGCGGCATCGCCGGCCCGCGCGTGCTCGAGCACATGGTCGACGCGGTGCTGTATTTCGAGGGCGAGTCGGGCTCGCGCTTCCGTGTGTTGCGTGCGTTCAAGAATCGCTTCGGCGCGGTCAACGAGCTGGGCGTGTTCGCGATGTCGGACAAGGGCTTGCGCGAGGTACCGAACCCGTCGGCGATCTTCCTCTCGTCGCACTCGGGCCCGACTTCGGGCAGTGCGGTGATGGTCACCCGTGAAGGCACACGTCCGCTGCTGGTCGAGGTACAGGCGCTGGTCGACCAGTCCTCGCTGGGCAACCCGCGCCGGGTCACCCTGGGGCTGGAGCAGAATCGCCTCGCCATGCTGCTGGCCGTGCTGCATCGGCACGGTGGCGTGGCCGCGTATGACCAGGATGTGTTTGTCAACGTAGTCGGCGGCATCCGCGTGCAGGAGACCGCGGCCGACCTGCCGGTGCTGCTGGCGGTGTTGTCGTCCCTGCGCGACCGGCCGCTGCCCGAGCACATGGTCACCTTCGGCGAGGTCGGATTGTCCGGCGAGATCCGCCCGGTGCCGAACGGCGAGGAGCGCCTGAAGGAGGCCGCGCATCACGGCTTTCGCCGCGCCATCGTGCCGAAGGCGAACGCACCGAAGAAGGGCAAGGTCGGCGAGATGGAGGTGGTCGGCGTGGAGCGCCTGAGCGAGGCGATCGACGCCTGCCGCTGAGCGTATTCAGCCCATCGTGCGATGCAGGATCACTTCCAGCACGAACTTCGAGCCGAAGAACGCCAGTCCCAGCATCGCCATCCCGATCAGGGTGAGGTTGACCGCGCTGCGCCCGCGCCAGCCGTGACGCCAGCGGCCCCACAGCAGCGCGCCGAAGATCAGCCACGCCATGATGCTCAGCACGGTGGTGTGAACCAGATGCTGGGCGCGGATATTGGCAATGAACAGCAGGCCGCTGAGCAGGGTCAGGGTGAGCAGCGCGAAACCGGCACCGATCAGACGAAACAACAGTGCTTCGGTCTGGGTCAGCGGTGGCAGTGCGCGAACCAGCATTCCCGGCCGGCGTGAGCGCAGCGCGCGTTCCTGCACCGCCAGCAGCAGTGCCAGCACGGCGGCAATCGACAACAGGCTGTAGGCGAGCAGCGCGATCACCACATGCAGCTTGATTTGCCAGTCGATCGGCGTGGGCGTGGTGGGCGGCGCCAGGAAAACGTCCAGTGCCAGCAACAGCGCGGCCAGCGGAAACACGATCACGCCGAGTCCGGCGACGGGCCGCGACAGGTTCACCAGCAGGGTCAAGGCAGCGACCACGCAGGCGACCAGCGACAGCGCCGCGAAGAAATGCAGGTCGACGCGGCCGCCGTGGGCACCCAGCAGAACCCCGGCATGCAGCAATACCGCCACGGTCCCGGTAGCGAGGCCGAGGCGTCGCGGCGTCCTCGGGCAACCTGTCAGTGGCGCGGCGAGCAAGGCGGCGGCACCGACGTACAGCACGATGGCGGCAATGGAGAGCAGGGTCAGGGACATGACGCGGAAGTGTCGCACAGGCCCGGCCCGGCGTGCATGCGGAGCAAGTCCATCCGTCCGCTATAATCGAACACTTTCCCGTTCGCCGGTTCCGCCATGTTCGAGTCGCTCAGCCAACGCCTTGCCACCACCGTCAATCGCCTGCGCGGCCGCGGTCGATTGACCGACGAGAACATCCGTGAGGCGCTGCGCGAGGTGCGCATCGCCCTGCTGGAGGCCGATGTCGCCTTGCCGGTGGTGCAGGCTCTGATCCAGCGTATCAAGGTGCGGGCGGTCGGCCAGGAAGTGGCGAAAAGCCTGTCGCCCGGCCAGGCGCTGGTGAAGGTGGTCAGCGACGAATTGACCGTGGTGATGGGGACCGCCAACACCGAACTGAATCTGGCCCAGACGCCGCCTGCGGTGGTGTTGATGGCCGGCCTGCAGGGTGCCGGCAAGACCACCACGGTGGCCAAGCTGGCGCGGCTGCTGACCGAGCGCAAGAAGAAAAAGGTGATGGTGGTCAGCTGCGACGTCTACCGTCCGGCGGCGATCGAGCAGTTGCG
>DATNGL010000113.1:0-10994 GCA_035605895.1 Rhodanobacter sp. | reverse complement strand
GGCATCGGCGCCAGCATGACCACGCTGACGGTGCTGCATGTGCTGTCGGGTGATCCGCTGCCGGGCAGGAGCGCGCAGCTGTACTACCCGCAGGTCGACCCGCAGGACATCAAGGGCATGCAGCCGAACAAGGAGCCGCCGGAGCAGGTCACCCTGATCGACGGCCTCAACCTGCTGCACGCGGCGCGCGCGGACCGCCAGGCCCTGATGACCGGCGGCTCGGTACCGCTGCAGCCCGAACAGTCCTCGCTCGATCCGTTCTATGTGGAGGCGCGCTACACCACGGCGGATTTCTTCGCGATGTTCGACGCGCCGTTCCGGTACGGCCACGGCTGGACCGAAGCGGAGGGCGAGGCCAAGGTGCGCGAGGTGGTGATCGCGAAGGCGCTCAACGACAAGCTGTTTGCCGGGGCCGACAGCGTGGGCCGCACGCTGCGCATGGCGGGCACCACCTTCCGCGTCGTCGGCGTGCTGGACAGCTGGCAGCCGAACCCGCACTTCTACGATCTCAACACGGGCTCGTATGCCTATGCCGAGCAGGTGTTCCTGCCGTTGCAGACCATGCTGGAGCTGCACCTGGATCGCAACGGCTCGACCGACTGCTGGGGCAATGGCGGTGGCGGCGCCGGCAACATCCTGCCATCGGACAGCTGCGTCTGGCTGCAGTTCTGGGCGCAACTGGACAGCCCCGCGAAGGCCGCCGCGTACAAGGAGTTCCTGGTGCATTACTCGCAGGAGCAGAAGGCGCTGGGCCGTTTCCAGCGCGCACCGAACGTGCGCCTGCGCAACGTGATGCAGTGGCTCGACTACCAGATGGTGGTGCCCGATGACGTGCGCCTGCAGAACGGGCTGGCGTTCGGCTTCCTGCTGGTGTGCCTGGTCAACACGGTGGGGCTGATGCTGGCCAAGTTCATGCGCCGTGCGGCCGAGCTGGGCGTGCGCCGTGCGCTGGGCGCGTCGCGGCGGGCGTTGTTCGCGCAGCTGCTGATCGAGTCCGGCGTGATCGGCCTGGTCGGCGGTGTCGGCGGCCTGCTGCTGGCGCTGTTCGGCCTGTGGCTGGTACGGCAGCGGCCTTCGGCCTATGCCGCGCTGGCGCACCTGGACCCCAGCATGCTGTTCACCACCTTCGTGCTGGCGCTGTGCGCCACCCTGCTGGCCGGCCTGCTGCCGGCCTGGCGCGCGTGCCAGATCGCGCCGGCCCTGCAACTGAAGAGCAACTGAGGCGCGAGCCATGGACATCTTTCCGATCCTCTCCACGCTGCGCCGGCACAAGCTCACGGCATGGCTGCTGATCCTGGAAATCGCGCTGACCTGCGCCATCGTCTGCAACGCGGTGTTCCTGATCGGCCAGCGCCTGCAGCGCATGGACATGCCCAGCGGCGTGGCCGAACACGAACTGCTGCAGATCCAGGTGGCCGACGTGACGTCGCCGTCCAATCCGTATGCCCGCCTCGCCGAGGATGTCGCCGTGCTCAGGCAGGTGCCCGGCGTGCTGTCGGTGGCTTCCTCCAACCAGGTGCCGTTCGGCAACTCCTCGTCGAACGGCAACATCCGGCTCGACCCGGCGCAACCTGAGCGCACGCTCAACGCCACCACCTACTTCGGCGAGAACCTGGTGCCGACGCTGGGCACGCGGCTGGTGTCCGGCCGCGACCTGCAGCCGGATGACTTCGTCGATGTGGAAGCGGCGCTGAAGGCGCTCGGCACGGGCGACAGCAAGAGCCTGCCGCACGTGACCCTGATCACCCGGACCCTCGCCGAGCGCCTGTGGCCGGGGCAGAACCCACTGGGCCGCCTCATCTACCTCACCCCTACGGTGGGACTGCGCGTGGTCGGTGTATTGGACAGCCTGGCGCGGCCGAATGCGTACGACGAGGCCAAGGCGCAATACACCATGGTGGTGCCGATACGCATGGGCGCGAACAAGGACCAGAGCTACCTGATCCGCACCCGGCGGGAGGACCGCGCGAGCGTGCTGGCCGCCGCGCTGGCCGCATTGAAGAAGGCCGACCCGCAACGCGTGGTGACCACCAAACGCACTTTCGACGAAGTGCGCCGGAAATTCTTCCAGGACGACCGCGCGATGGCCGGCATGCTGGTCGGCGTGATCGTTGCGCTATTGATCGTCACCGCGCTCGGCATCGTGGGACTGGCCAGTTTCTGGGTGTCGCAGCGCCGCCGCACCATCGGCGTACGCCGTGCGCTGGGCGCCACCCGCGCCAACATCCTGCATTACTTCCAGACCGAGAACTTCCTGCTGGCCACGCTCGGCATCGCGCTCGGCATGCTGCTGGCCTACGCGATCAACCTGTTCCTGATGACGCATTACGAGTTGCCGCGGCTGCCGGCGATCTACTTCCCGGTCGGGGCGATCGCGTTGTGGCTGATCGGCCAGCTCGCGGTGTTGGGGCCGGCGTTGCGTGCCGCGGCGGTGCCGCCGGTGGTGGCGACGAGGTCGGTGTGATGCATTTGATGAATGGAGCTTGATGCATGTTTGCCTATTACCTGGATCTGGCCTTGCGCAGCCTGAAGCGCAACAAGGTGCTCACGGCGTTGATGATCGTCGCCATCGCGGTCGGCATCGGCGCCAGCATGACCACGCTGACGGTGATGCACCTGCTGTCGGGCGATCCGGTACCCACGCGCAGCGGCACGCTGTTCTTCCCGCAGGTCGACCCGAATCCTTATCCGGATGGGCCGTCGCTGCCTTACGACATGATGGATTACCGGTCGGCGGTGGATCTGTGGAGCGCGCATCGCGCCGATCGGCAGGCTCTGATCGCGCACGGCCAGTTGAAGCTGACCGCGCCGCAGGTGAACCTGCCGCCGCTGATGGCGCAGGTGCTTTCCACCACCAGCGATTTTTTTCCGATGTTCGACGTGCCGTTTCGCTACGGCCATGGTTGGTCGGCGCAGGACGATGCGAGCCGAGCGCGAGTCGCAGTCATCTCCGCGGACCTCAACGACAAGCTGTTCAACGGCACCGATAGTGTGGGTCGCACGCTCCGGCTGAAAGACTCCGATGTGCGCATCGTCGGCGTGCTGGGTGCATGGCGCCCGTCGCCGCAATTCTATGACGTGGCGGGCGGGCGCTTCGCCGGCGGTCAGACGGGTGACTTCTACGGTCGTCCGGAGGACGTCTTCATGCCGCTCAACAGTTCGTCGGACATCAATCCTCTCGGCTTCAATTTCTTTACCTGCTGGAGCATGCCCAAAAGCACCGGGACCCTGCAGACATCCCCCTGCGTGTGGATGATGCTGTGGGTGCAACTGGACAGCGCGGCCAAGGTCCGCAGTTATCGTCAGTTCGTGGCCGACTATGCGGCCCAGCAGAAATCCCTCGGCCGTTTCGCGCGCGCCGACAACACGCAGCTGCGCAGCCTGATGGGATGGCTGGACTTCAATCACGTGGTGCCGAGCGATGTACGCCTGCAGACGTGGGCGGCTTTCGCATTCCTGCTGATCTGCCTGTTCAACACCGTGGGCCTGCTGCTGGCGAAGTTCCTGCGCCGGGCCGGCGAGGTCGGGGTGCGGCGTGCGTTGGGTGCCAGTCGCGCGGCGGTGCTGGCGCAGTGCTTGGTCGAGGCGGGACTGATCGGCCTGCTGGGTGGTGTCGGCGGCCTGCTGCTGACCCTGCTGGGACTGTGGCTGGTGCGTCGCCAGCCGGTGGCCTATGCCGACCTGGTGCACCTGGATACGGCGATGTTCCTGTTCACGTTTGCGCTGGCGATCGCCACCAGCCTGCTGGCCGGGTTGCTGCCCGCACTGCGCGCCAGCGGCATCACGCCGGCGCTCCAACTCAAGACGCTTTAGTGCGCTGTCCCTGCGCAAGAAATCGGCCATCCATGGCCGGACCAATCAGAACAGCGGTTTCCATACAGGTACTGGCCATATGCAGATCCGACCCATACTCGCCGCCCTGCGCAAGCATCGTCTCGCCACCTTTCTGATTTCCGTGGAGATCGCGCTGGCCTGCGCCGTGCTATGCAATGCCTGCTTCCTGATCGTCAACCGGGTGCAGCAGATCCATCTCCACAGTGGCGTCGATGAAGACGCGCTGGCTGCCATCAGGCTCACCGGCTTTGATGAAAACCAGGGCGTCGATCTCAATGCCCGCGTGCTCAACGGCCTGGCCAGGATCCAGGGCATGCAATCGGTCAGCGTGATCAGCGCCGTTCCGTTTGACGGTTCTCCCAACAACACCGGCATCACCACGGATGCCGAGGGCAAGCAGTTTGCCGGCGTGGTGAATTTCTACTCGGGCGGGCCGGGCAGCTTCAAGGCGCTCGGCCTTCAACTGGTTGCGGGACGCCCACCGCAGGAGGGCGACTATCAGCCCGTGGTTCACTTCGTGCCCGACGATGCGCTGGTGTGGATTACGCGGTCGCTGGCCGATCACGCGTGGCCCGGTGTCGATCCGCTGGGCAAGGAGTTCTGGGTTGGCAAGCCCCACTTCCGGGTGGCTGGCGTGGTGGCGCATCTGGCGCGGCCATCTCCAGGCGAGGGTGGCCCTTCCACCATCGATTGGTCGGTGTTCGTGCCGTCCCAGCCGGGTGCGCACTTCGCCGGCGCCTACCTTTTGCGCGCGTCGCCAGCGCAACTGCCGCGCGTGCTTCGCGACGCGCGCGCGGCCATCGCCAAAATCGCACCCGACGCCGTGCTGGACACCACCGCCAGCCGGAGCGTGGCCAGCCTGCGCGAAAGTTTCTTCCGGCAGGATCGCACCATGGCCGGCATCCTGCTCGGCGTGATCGCCGCGATGCTGCTGGTCACCGCGCTGGGCATCGTCGGCCTGGCCAGTTTCTGGGTGCAGCAGCGGCGCCGGCAGATCGGCATCCGCCGCGCCATCGGTGCCACCCGCCGCGACATCCTGCGCTACTTCCAGACCGAGAACTTCCTGATCGTCACCGGCGGCATCGTGCTGGGCATGGTGCTGGCGTTCGCGCTCAACCTGCTGTTGATGCAGCACTACGAGTTGCCGCGCCTGCCGCTGTATTACCTGCCGATCGGCGCGCTGGCACTGTGGGGGCTGGGTCAGCTGGCGGTGCTGGGTCCGGCGCTGCGCGCGGCGGCGGTGCCGCCGGTGGTGGCGACGCGGTCGGTGTGATGGGATGGGCAGTGACGGTCGTATTACGGTTTGAATGCTCGATGCGCGGCCTCAACGGAGCGACGTGATGTTTCGCTATTACCTTCATCTTGCCGTGCGGCGCTGTCGGCAAAGCCTGCCCATGGTCGCCCTGTTGAGCTTGACGATGGCGATCGGGATTGCCTCGTGCATGACGGCGTTGACGATCTTCGGTGCGTTGTCCGGGGAGCCGTTGCCGGGTATCAGTCCGCACCTGCAGGTAGTGGCGATGGACGCGCGTGAGACGGTCGACAAGGACAACAACGGCTATGACAAGCCGGATAGCTACCTCAGTTGGGTTGATGCGAAGGCACTGGTCGATGCGCAGCGGGCGCGTCAGCAGGTGGGGTTGGCACAGAGCTATACGCAGGTCGCCCGTCCAGACGGAAAACAGTCCAGTCAGGTGATGGGATTGATGGCCTATGGCCCGGTGCTCAGTATGCTCGGTGTCCCGCTGCGCGATGGCCGGCCTTGGACGCTGGAGGAGCAGACGGAACATGTGCCGGTGGTGGTGATCGACAGCGATCTGGCGGAGAAGCTGTTCGGTGCCGAGAATGCGGTTGGGCGCAGCGTGTCGATGGGCGGGCATGATTTTCGTGTGATTGGGGTGAGCGCGCCATGGAAGCCACGCACGCAGTTCCTGGATTTGGCGCGCAACCAAGGCAACGTGCTGGGTCAGTCGGAGCAGTTCTTTGTGCCCGCACAGGCCGCGCTGGCAGCTGGTGTGGGGCCGTTGACCGCGGGCGAATGCGGCAAAGGCGCCGCGATCGTCAGCTTCCAGTCGGCCGAGGTGGGCAAGTGCCGCTGGCTGGAGGTGTGGGCGGCGCTGGATACGCCAGCGGCAGTGAGTGCCTACAGGCAATTCGTTGTCGGCTATTCGGATGCGCAACACGTTGCCGGGCGCTTCGTGTATCCGCCGAAGGCCGCACTGTATGGCGTGCAGGCATGGATGACGGCGAACCATGTGGTGCCCGACGATGTGGGCCTCAACCTCGCGCTGGCTGGTGCGTTCCTGCTGTTGTGTCTGGTCAATGTCGCCGGTTTGCTGGCGGCGCGTTTTCTGCGTCGACAGGCGGACGTAACGATCCGTCGCGCGCTGGGTGCCTCGCGCCGTGAGGTGTTCGTGCAACACCTGGTCGAGACGGGTGTACTCGGGCTGCTTGGTGGTGTGCTGGCGCTACCGCTGACCTGGTTGGGCCTGTGGATCGTGCGCATGCAGCCGGTGGCCTATGCCAATGCGGCGCATTTCAGCCCATCGGCGTTTGCCGTCCTGCTGCTGTTGTCGCTCGCCGTCGGACTGGTGGTGGGCATCCTCCCGGCATGGCGCGTGTGTCGCCAGCCGCCGGCGATGCAGATCAAGCTGACGTAGGAGAGCATCGTGCGACACATCATCCAACCGCTTCTGCGCCATCGCCTGATGCCGTTGCTGGTGCTGCTGCAGGTGGCGCTGGCCTGCGCGATCGCCTGCAATGCGCTGTTCCTGCTGCAGCAGCGACTGGTGCCAATTCTCGCGCCGGATGGCATAGGTCATCCGCAGAACCTGGTGGTCGCGTGGAACATTGCGTCGCGCGCGAAGCCATGGCCGCCGAGCCGGCTGCGCGAGGTGGAGGCGACATTGCGCGCCCTGCCCGGAGTCGAGATGGTGAGCATCGCCGGTTCGCTGCCCATGGAGAGCAATGCGCAGATGAACGGCGACGTGGTCGTCGACGGGTCCCGTGCCAGGGCGAATACGGCGGTCTACATCGGTGACCATTTGCGTGAGGCGCTGGATCTTCGGCTCGTTGCCGGGCGCGATTTCACGGCGGCCGAGCAAGGCATCGATTATCAGGATGTTGGCATCAACCAGAGCGGGCCAACCATCATCACGCAGGCCCTGGCCGAACACCTGTTCCCGGATGGTGGCGCGCTGGGCAAGGTAATCCGGATCGGTCAGGCCGCGGACGCGGGGCGGCGTACCGTCGTTGGCGTGGTCGAACACCTGATGCGCAACAAGCTGGAGCAGGACAATCGCAGCGACATCGACTACAGCATGCTGTTTCCTGGCGTGCCGGGGCAATGGCCGATGCCGGTGTTCGCAGTGCGTGCGAGCCCGGCGACTGATCCGGAACGCGTGCGTCAGGCGGTCAAGGCCGCGATCCAGCGCGAACTCGGCGCCGAAATGATCCGGGGCTTCGATCCCACCTACCAGATGTACGCCGACATGCGCGCGTACATGCTGGCCAAGTCCAGGGCCGCGGTATGGCTGCTCTCGGGTGTAAGTCTGGTGGTGTTGATCGTGGCCCTGGTCGGCATCATGGGGTTGACCGGCTACTGGGTGCAGCAGCGCACGCGGCAGATCGGCATTCGCCGCGCGTTGGGCGCGCGTCGCGTCGACATCCTCCGTCATGTGCAATGGGAGAACCTGCTGGTGGTGGGCGCGGGCACCGCGCTGGGCATGTTGCTGGCGTATGCCGTAAATCTGTGGCTGATGCGGCACTACGAGTTGTCTCGCCTGCCATGGATGTACCTCCCGCTGGGGGCCGCTCTGATGCTGGTGTTGGGCCAGTTGGCGGTGCTGGCGCCCGCACTTCGCGCTGCCGCGGTAGCTCCAGTGGTAGCGACCCGCTCGGTGTGACAACCATGCACTCTGGCACGGGCTGTCCGTGCCTCGTCACGGCGACAATCGACCCTATACATTCATTCACCCGTCCAGAGGATGCCTCCCGATGAAAACCCTGCCATTGCTGATCTGCGCCGCCCTGCTGGGCTCGGTGACCGTGGCATCGCCACTGCGCGCGGCGCAGGCGGTGCAACCGATCGCCAAGGGTGACGTGGCCAGCCGGGTGGCGGCGCTCAATGCATTGCTGGCCGAGCAGTGGCAGTACAACCTCAAGAACAGCCCGGAGTTCGCCACCACCCTGGGCGACCTGCGCTACAACGACCGCTGGACGGATGCCTCGCTGGCGCACCAGGCAGCCGACCATCGGGCGACCGAGGATTTCCTCAAGCGTTTCGAGGCGATCGACACCAGCGGCTTCGCGGACAGCGACAAGCTCAACCAGCAGCTGATGGTGCGCCAGCTCAAGGACAGCCTGAAGGGCTACGACCTGAAGCTCAACGAGATGCCGCTGGACCAGATGAATGGCGTGCACATTGCGCTGGCCGGCTTCGTCAGCTCGATCCCGTTCGACAACACGAAGGAATACGACGACTACCTGGCGCGCCTGAAGGCGGTGCCCAAGCTGTTCGATCAGGTGGCCGCGGTGGCGCGGCAGGGCGTGGCCGACAAGATGATGCCGCCGAAGTATCTGCTGGAAAAGGTCGTCGCGCAGATCGGCAGCATCGAGAAGCCCGCCGGCATGGACAGCGTGTTCGCCGAGCCGCTGAAGCATTTCCCGAAATCGGTCTCGGCGGCGGACCGGAAGCGCCTGCATGACGCCATCCTCGCCGCCATCGACGAGGACGTGCGACCGGCCTACGCGAAGCTGGGCAAGTTCGTGGCCGACGATTACGCGCCGTACGGGCGCAGCCAGCCGGGCGTGTGGGATCTGCCCAACGGCGATGCGATTTATCGTTACGACGTCGAGCAGATGACCACCACCAACGAGACGCCTGGGCAGATCCACGAGATCGGCCTGGCCGAGGTCAAGCGCATCGAGGGGGAGATGACGAAGATCGCCCATGCGCAGGGTTTCAAGGACCTGGCCAGCTTCCGCGCGTCGCTGAAGACCAATCCGAAGACGCATGCCACCTCGCGCGAGGACATCCTCAACCGCTATCGCGGCTTCATCGCGGGCATGGAACCGGAGCTGCCGAAGCTGTTCGGCCTGCTGCCGAAGACGAAAGTGGTGGTGATGCCGGTGGAGAAGTTCCGCGAGAAGGAGGCCGCGGCCGCCGAATACCATCCTGGTACGCCGGACGGTTCGCGGCCGGGGCAGATCTTCGTCAACACCGGCGACTTCGCCAACCGCAGCATCCTGACCATCGAATCGACCGCTTACCACGAGGGCATCCCGGGTCATCACCTGCAGATCTCGATCGCGCAGACGCTGCCCAAGCTGCCGCCGTTCCGCCAGCAGGCCGGCTACACCGCGTATATCGAGGGCTGGGCGCTGTACGCCGAACAACTGGGCAAGGAGGTCGGCTTCTACAAGGACCCGCTGTCCGACTACGGCCGCCTCTCGGATGAACTGCTGCGCGCCGACCGGCTGGTACTGGATACCGGCGTGCACTACAAGCACTGGACGCGGCAGCAGATGGTCGACTTCTTCCACGCCCATTCCAGCGAGGACGAGCCGGACGTGCAGGCCGAGACGGATCGCTACATCACCTGGCCGGGCCAGGCGCTGGCCTACAAGACCGGCGAGTTGAAGATCCTCGAACTGCGCGCGCGGGCGGAAAAGGCGCTGGGCGACCGGTTTGACATCCGCGCCTTCCACGACGAGATCCTGAGCGGCGGTGCGCTGCCGCTGGACGTGCTGGAAACCCGGGTCGACCACTGGATTGCCGCGGTGAAGGCCGGCAAGGCGCCGGCGCATCCGGTGGCGATCTGAGTGCCGTTGCCGCCGCGGTCGCCCGCGGCGGCAGCTCGCCTCATGGGGAATTAGCACAATAGTTCGTTAGTCATGGCAACCTTGCGGGCCGGAGCAGCATCCATGTCCGCATGTGCAGAAAACGAATGACCCGTACCGTACTGATCATCGATGACAACCCGTCCGTGGGCGAGGCGCTGTCGCTGGCCTTGTCGCTGCACGAGATCCGTCCGCTGACGGCGCTGACCCCGGAGCAGGGGCTGGCCGTGCTGGAGCGCGAGGCGGTCGACGTGGTGATCCAGGACATGAACTTCACCGCCGACACCACCTCGGGCAAGGAGGGCGTGGTGCTGTTCCGCGCGATCCGCGAACGGCATCCCGATCTGCCGGTGATCCTGCTCACCGCGTGGACGCACCTGGAGACCGCGGTGGAACTGGTCAAGGCCGGCGCGGCCGACTACCTGGCCAAGCCGTGGGACGACAACAAGCTGCTGGCCACGGTGGAGAACCTGCTGGAGCTGTCCGAGTCCAGCCGCGAGATCAGCCGCAGCCGGCGCGAGCGCCGCCAGCGTCGCGAGGCCCTGCAGAAGAAGTACGATCTGGACGGCCTGGTGTTCGCTTCCGAGGCGATGGCGCGCACGCTGGATCTGGCCTGCCAGATCGCCCGCTCGGACGTGTCGGCCTTGATCACCGGCCCCAACGGCACCGGCAAGGAGCGCATCGCCACGATCATGCATGCGAACTCGGCGGTCTCGCGCGGCCCGTTCATCGCGGTCAATTGCGGCGCGCTGCCGGGCGAACTGATCGAGGCGGAACTGTTCGGCGCCGAGGCCGGCGCCTACACCGGTGCGAACAAGGCGCGCGAGGGGCGCTTCGAACTGGCCGACGGCGGCACGCTGTTCCTCGACGAGATCGGCAACCTGCCGCTGCCGGGCCAGATGAAGCTGCTGCGGGTGCTGGAAACCGGCCAGTTCGAGCGGCTCGGCTCCGGCAGGACGCGCCAGGCCAAGGTGCGCGTGCTCAGCGCGACCAATGCCGACCTGAAGGCGATGATCCGCGCCGGCACGTTCCGCGAGGATCTGTACTACCGGCTCAACGTGATCGAGGTGAACCTGCCGCCACTGGCCGAACGCAACGACGACATCCTGCCGCTGGCCGAATTTTTCCTGGACGGCCGCGCCGAGCTGGGCGACGCCGCGCGCGAGGCCCTGCTCGGCTATCCGTGGCCGGGCAACGTGCGCGAGCTCAAGAACGCGATCGAGCGCGCCGCCCTGCTGGCCGGCGGCAACCCGATCACGCCGGAGCTGCTCAACCTGCCGCACCATGTCTCGATCGCCAACCGCGATCTCGACGAGCCC
>DATNGL010000112.1:0-5923 GCA_035605895.1 Rhodanobacter sp. | reverse complement strand
CTCGCCGTTGTGCGCGACCATGCGGTAGGGATGCGCCAGCTCCCACGCCGGAAAGGTGTTGGTGGAGAAGCGCTGGTGCACCATCGCCAGCGCCGACACCGCGCGCGGATCCATCAGGTCGGCGTAGTAGGTGCCGACCTGGTCGGCCAGCAGCAGGCCCTTGTAGACCACGGTGCGGGTGGACATCGAAGGCACGAAATATTCGCGGCCGTGCTTGAGCTTCAGCGCGCGGATCGCGTGGCTGGAGGTCTTGCGGATCACGTAGAGCTTACGCTCCAGCGAATCGGGCACCATGATGTCCGGACCGCGCCCGATGAACAGCTGGCGGATCACCGGCTCGCGCGCCTTCACCGCGGGCGACATCGGCATCTCGCCGTCCACGCGCACGTCGCGCCAGCCCAGCACCAGCTGGCCCTCGGCGCGCACCGTGCGCTCCAGCTCCTGCTCGCAGGCCTTGCGCGAGGCGTGCTCCTTGGGCAGGAAGATCATGCCCACGCCGTACTCGCCCGGCGGTGGCAACTGGATCCCCTGCAGCGCCATTTCCTCGCGGTAGAGCTGGTCGGGCAGCTGGATCAGGATGCCGGCGCCGTCGCCCATCAACGGGTCGGCGCCGACGGCGCCGCGATGATCCAGGTTGCGCAGGATCAGCAGGCCCTGCTGGATGATCGAGTGACTCTTGCGGCCCTTGATATGCGCGACAAAGCCCACGCCGCAGGCATCGTGTTCGTGCCCTGGATGATACAAACCCTGCGCGTGCGGCTGATCCATGGTCTGAGTTCCCGGAACAAGGGGGGAGTCTCGACTATAGTGCGTTGCAGCAAAGGGAAGCAAGCAAAATCAAATGGACGTATATATGGCCGAATCGGGAACTGTGTCCGATAACCCCTCCGGTACGGAGCGGGTGCCATTCGCCAGGGCTTCTCCCGGCGCGGGCGCGCCTGAAGCCCTGGGCGGGGCGCCGTCCTATTTGATCAGCCGCTCGTCGACCAGGTTCTTCACCACGCCGGGGTCGGCCAGGGTGGTGATGTCGCCGAGCTGGTCGGGCTGGTTTTCGCCGATCTTGCGCAGGATCCGGCGCATGATCTTGCCCGAGCGGGTCTTCGGCAGGCCGGGCGCCCACTGCAGGTAATCGGGGGTGGCGATCGGGCCGATCTCCTTGCGCACCCAGGCGATCAGTTCCTTGCGCAGCTCGTCGCTGCCGGTCTCGCCGGCGACCAGGGTGACGTAGGCGTAGATGCCCTGGCCCTTGATCTCGTGCGGGCAGCCGACCACGGCGGCCTCGGCGACTTTCGGATGCGCCACCAGCGCGCTCTCCACCTCGGCGGTGCCGAGGCGGTGGCCGGACACGTTGATCACGTCGTCGACGCGGCCGGTGATCCAGTAGTAGCCGTCCTCGTCGCGGCGCGCGCCGTCGCCGGTGAAGTAGTTGCCGGGGTAGGCGCTGAAATAGGTCTCGATGAAGCGCTGGTGGTCGCCGTAGATGGTGCGCACCTGGCCCGGCCAGGAGTCGGTGATCAGCAGGTTGCCCTCGGCCACGCCCTCTTTCACGGTGCCGTCGGCGTCGACGATCGCCGGCTTGACGCCGAAGAACGGCAGCGTGGCGGAACCGGGCTTGGTGGCGATCGCGCCGGGCAGCGGCGAAATCATGATGCCGCCGGTTTCTGTCTGCCACCAGGTGTCGACGATCGGGCAGCGTTCGTCGCCGACCACGCGGTGATACCACTCCCACGCTTCCGGATTGATCGGTTCGCCGACCGAGCCGAGCAGGCGCAGCGAGGCGCGCGAGGTCTTCTTCACCGGCGCCTCGCCCTCGCGCATCAGCGCGCGGATCGCGGTGGGCGCGGTGTAGAACAGGCTGACCTGGTGCTTGTCGATCACCTGCCAGAAGCGGCTGTGGTCGGGATAGTTCGGCACGCCCTCGAACATCACCGTGGTGGCGCCGTTGCACAGCGGCCCGTACACCACGTAGCTGTGGCCGGTGACCCAGCCGACGTCGGCGGTGCACCAGTAGACGTCGTCCTCGCGCAGGTCGAACACCTGCTCGTGGGTGTAGCTGATGAACACCAGATAGCCGCCGGTGCTGTGCTGCACGCCTTTCGGCTTGCCGGTGGAGCCGGAGGTGTACAGCACGAACAGCGGGTGCTCGGCTTCGACCGGGGTCGGCGGGCAATCGGCGGACTGGCCTTCCATCAGCGCGTGGTAGTAGCGGTCGCGCGGCGACTGCATGTTGATCGCGCCGCCGGTGTGGCGCACCACGATCACGGTCTCCACGCTGTTGGTGTTCGGTCGTTCCAGTGCGGCATCCACATTGACCTTGAGCGGGATGCGCTTGCCCGCGCGCAGGCCCTCGTCGGCGGTGATCACCAGCTTGGCCTGGGAGTCGGCGATGCGGCCGGCCAGCGAGTCGGGCGAGAAGCCGCCGAACACCACCGAGTGGATCGCGCCGAGCCGGGCGCAGGCCAGCATGGCCACGGCCGCCTCGGGGATCATCGGCAGGTAGATCGCCACGCGGTCGCCCTTGACCACGCCGAGGTTCTTCAGCGTGTTGGCGAACTTGCACACTTCGGCATGCAGCTCGCGGTAGGTGATCCGGCGCGAGTCCTTCGGGTCGTCGCCTTCGAAGATGATCGCCACCTTGTCGCCGCGCTCGGCCAGCTGGCGGTCGAGGCAGTTCGCCGATACGTTGAGCTCGCCGTCCTCGTACCAGCGGATGTGCAGGTCCTTGCGGTCGAACGAGACGTTCTTGATCTTCGTCGGCGGCTTGCTCCAGTCCAGCCGCTGACCGATGCGAGCCCAGAAGCCTTCCGGATCACCGACCGACTCGGCGTACAGGCGCGTGTAGTCGTCGTGGCGCAGGCGTGCCGCGGCGGCAAACGAGGGATCGACCGGGTAGAGCTTGGACATGGCTGGGCTCCTGCTGGTTAGGCGTCGAGAGGCATGACGAAGGCACCGCGCCGGCGGCAGCGTCATGCGGCGTGGAAATTCGAGTGTAGCCCGATCGTCGCGGACGCGCCGCTGCAACGCAAGTCGAACAGCCCTGCTCGGTTCGAGCAGCAGGTGAACGGACTCAAGGCGATGCGCCAGGCGCAGGAAACGCGGATCGGGACGTTCGACGGGAATCCTGGCACGGTGCCGGGTCAGGCCGGCGATCCGGCCGCTGGCTCCCGCGCGCAGCAGCTAACGTGGGCTTGCCGCGCCGCTTTCCTGCCGGTCCGGTTACATGGCGATGTTCCGCGGCCCGATCACCGCGCGTCTGCCGGATTCATTTCCAGGGATGAGCCGATCAGGCACGCTTGACCAGGCCGATGATCACCAGCAGCACGACCGCGCCGATCATCGCGTAGACGATGCTGGTGACGATCGGGCTGCCCAGGCTGAAACCCACGCCGAGCGCGGGCAGCAGCCAGCCGGCGAGGAACGCGCCGATGATGCCGACCACGATGTTGCCGAGCAGGCCGAAGCCGAAGCCACGCACGATCAGGCCGGCAAGCCAGCCGGCGATGGCGCCGATGAGCAGGAAAATGATCAGGCCGGTGAGAGTCATCGGGAAGCTCCTGTGAATGGGTACGGCAAGCGTCATCGCCGCCGCGTGCAGCAGCCGTGACGGTGCCGTGGTGGCGCGTTCACCCGCCGGCGCCGGCGTTATGCTGGCGGCGGGCTCCCCGCCGGATGTCTGCGATGAATGCACCGCCAAGCTATGTCCACGGCGCCAGCGCCAAGCCCCTGCTGGGTGAAACCGTCGGCGCGCTGATCGACCGCATCGCAGCCACGCACCCCGGGCGTCCGGCGCTGGTGGTGCGCGCGCAGGGCGTGCGCATGAACTACCGCGAGTTCCACGCCGAGGTCGAGCGCATCGCCGCCGGCCTGCTGGCGCTGGGCATGCGGCGCGGCGAGCGCGTCGGCATCTGGGCGCCGAACCGGGCCGAATGGGTGCTGCTGCAGTTCGCCGCGCCCAAGGCGGGGCTGATCCTGGTCAACATCAACCCGGCCTATCGCACGCACGAGCTGGAGTATTCGCTGAACAAGGTGGGTTGCCGCGCGCTGGTGTTGCCGCGCCGCTTCAAGACCGCGCACTACCTGGACATCCTCGTCGAACTGGCACCGGAGCTGGCTGCCAGCATGCCGGGCGAGCTGCACGCCGCGCGCTTGCCGGCGCTGCGCGAAGTGATCCTGCTGGACGACGAGCCGGCCGCGGGAACGCGCCGCTGGCAGCAGCTCGCGGCACTCGGTGATGCCGCCGCACGGGTGCAACTGCACGAGGCGGCGCAGGCGCTCAACTTCGACGATCCCGTCAATATCCAGTTCACCTCCGGCACCACCGGCGCGCCGAAGGGTGCCACTCTGACCCACCACAACATCGTCAACAACGGCTGGTTCATCGGCGAGGCGATGCGCCTCACCGAGCACGACCGGCTATGCATCCCGGTACCGTTCTATCACTGCTTCGGCATGGTCCTGGGCAACCTCGCCTGCGTCACCCACGGCGCCTGCATGGTGATCCCGGGCGAGGGCTTCGACGCGCTGGCCACGCTGGAAACCGTGGCGGCGGAAAAATGCACCGGCCTGCATGGCGTGCCCACCATGTTCATCGCCGAGCTCGAACATCCGCGCTTCGCCGAGTTCGACCTGTCGTCCTTGCGCACCGGCATCATGGCCGGCTCGCCGTGCCCGATCGAGGTGATGCGGCGGGTGGTCGGCGAGATGCACATGAGTGAAGTCACCATCGCCTACGGCATGACCGAAACCAGCCCGGTGAGCTTCCAGACCGTGCCGGACGATCCGCTGGAGCGGCGCGTGGACAGCGTCGGCCGGGTCCACCCGCACCTCGAAGTGAAGCTGGTCGACGAGCGCGGCCAGGTGGTGCCGCGCGGCACCCCGGGCGAGCTGTGCACGCGCGGCTACTCGGTGATGCTGGGCTACTGGGACGATGTGGCGCACACCCGCGAGGCGATCGACGAGGCGCGCTGGATGCACACCGGCGACCTCGCGGTGATCGATGCAGACGGCTACTGCAGCATCGTCGGCCGGCTCAAGGACATGATCATCCGCGGCGGCGAGAACGTGTACCCGCGCGAGGTCGAGGAATTCCTCTACACCCATCCGAAAGTGCTCGACGTGCAGGTGTTCGGCGTGCCCGACAAGAAGTTCGGCGAACAGGTGTGCGCGTGGATTCGCCTGCGCGAAGGCAGCGAAGCCGGCGTCGCCGAGATCCAGGATTACTGCCGCCACCACCTCGCCTACTACAAGGTGCCGCACTACGTGCGCTTCGTCGACGCGTTCCCGATGACGGTGACCGGCAAGGTGCAGAAATACCTGATGCGCGAGGCGATGGGGGCCGAATTGGCGTCCCGCTGACGAGTGCGCGAGCACCATGTCGCGACGCTTGAGACCCCGTCGCGCGACACTGCTCCGATGGCCGCCTCCCCGACAACCCCGGTTCCGCCCGGGTCGCCCGCTCCGCTCCGTTCGCACAAGGGGCGTGGGGCGGCGTCGAGCCCGGAGGGTCGCTTCGAAAGCATCCGCCACCAGGCCGAGGACGACGGCTGGCAAAGCGCGCTGCTGGACGAGGAGGCGCCGCGCCCACGCACCGAGGTCACCGAGGAACGCGCGCGCAGCGTGATCAGCCGCAACGACTCGCCGGACATCGCCTTCAGCCAGGCGATCAATCCTTACCGAGGTTGCGAGCACGGCTGCATATACTGCTTTGCGCGGCCGTCGCACAGCTATCTCAACCTCTCGCCCGGTCTCGACTTCGAAACCAGGCTGCGCGCCAAGGGCAACTTCGCCGACGTGCTGCGCGCTGAACTGGCCAAGCCCGGCTACTCGATCAGCCCGATCAACATCGGCAGCAATACCGACCCGTACCAACCGATCGAGAAACGCTGGCGACTGACCCGCGCCGCATTGGAGCTGCTGGCCGAAT
>DATNGL010000111.1:0-2164 GCA_035605895.1 Rhodanobacter sp. | reverse complement strand
TCAGCGGTACGCCGCGTCTTGCGCGCGGTCGGCGGCGATCTGCTGCTCGAAGCGGTCGCCGATGGCAAGCAGTTGCTGCTTGGTCACCACGTTTTCGCCGCGATGCTCGAAATGGTATTCATGGATCGAGGTTTCCACGATCGAGTCCACCGGGCAGCTCTCCTCGCAGAAGCCGCAATAGATGCACTTGAACAGATCGATGTCGTAGCGCGTGGTGCGGCGCTGGCCGTCGCTCTCGCGCGGCGCCGAGTCGATGGTGATCGCCAGTGCCGGGCACACCGCCTCGCACAGCTTGCAGGCGATGCAGCGTTCCTCGCCGTTCGCGTAGCGGCGCAGCGCATGCAGCCCACGGAAGCGGTTCGACTTCGGAATGTGCTCCATCGGGTAACGCATGGTGTACTTCGGCTTGAACATGTAACGCATGGTCAGCCCCATGCCCTGGAACAGCTCGATCAGCAGCAGGCTCTTGAAATAGCGGATCATCGTATTCATGGCTTACACCCCTGCCCCGATGGTGACGACGCCGAAATACTTCATGCAGCCGGCCACCATCACCCACACGATCGCGATCGGGATGAGCACCTTCCAGCCCAGCCGCATGATCTGGTCGTAGCGGTAGCGCGGGAACGTGGCGCGGAACCACAGGAACAGGAAACTCATCACGAACGCCTTGATGAACAGCCAGACCCAGCTGCCGGTCCAGATCCAGTTGATCCAGCCCGGCGCATCGGCATGGATCCAGCCCTGCAGCGGGCTGAGCCAGCCGCCCAGGAACAGGATCGAGGCCAGGAAACTGACCAGGATCATGTTGGCGTATTCGGCCAGGAAGAAGATCGCGAAGGCCGAACCGGAATACTCGACGTGGAAGCCGGCGACGATCTCCGACTCGCCTTCGGCCATGTCGAACGGCGCGCGGTTGGTCTCGGCCACGCCGGAGATGAAATAGATCACGAACACCGGCAGCAGCGGCAGCCAGAACCAGTCGAACAAGCCCTTGCCACCCGCCTGCGCGTTGACGATGTCGGTGAGATTCAAGCTGCCGGCCAGCACCAGCACGCAGACCAGGCACAGGCCCATCGCGAGTTCGTAGGAAATCACCTGGGCGGCCGAACGCATCGCGCCCAGCAGCGCGTAGCGCGAGTTGGAGGCCCAGCCGGCGATGATGATGCCGTACACGCCCAGCGAGGTCATCGCCAGCAGGTACAGGATGCCGGCGTTGGCGTTGGACAACACCATCTTGCCGCTGAACGGAACCACCGCCCAGGCGGCCAGCGCGGGAATCAGCGCCAGCAGCGGCGCCATGAAATACAGGAAGCGATTGGCCTTGGTCGGCAGGATCACTTCCTTGATCAGCAGCTTCACCACGTCGGCGAAGGCCTGCAGCATGCCGAACGGGCCGATCTTGTTCGGCCCCAGGCGCACATGCATCCAGCCGATGACCTTGCGTTCCCAGTACACGAACATCGCCACCGCGATCACCAGCGGCAGCACGATGCACAGGATGTAGATCAACGGCCACAAGACCTGGTTGATGAGTTGATCGGCCATGGTGCTCAAGCCTTGCTCAGGGTGATGGTTGCGCCATACGGCGGCAGCGTGGCGGTGAGGTCCTGGGCCGCCTCGATCCACGCCGCGCCATCGGGCACCGCCACATCGATCCGCAGCGGCAGCAAGGTCTCGCCGATGCGCACCTGCTCGCCGTCGGCGAAGCCCAGTCGCGATGCTTCCTGCGCATTCAGGCGTACGGCCGCGGCGCGGTTCAGCGGGTGCGCATTGAGCGCGGTGGCCCTGCGCAGTACGGCATCACCACGATAGATGGGCCAGGTGGCGATGCGGGTGAGGCCAGCCACCGCCGGGCGTGAAGCCAGTCCGTCGCGGGGGGACACTGCGCGTTCGACGATGCCATCGCGCAAACCGGCGATGTCGTCGAACTCGAAACCGGCCAGTTGGAGCGCACCGCCCAGGGCACGCAATACCTTCCAGCCGGGCCTTGCCTGCCCCGGTGCCCTGGCGCCGGCTGCCACGCCTTGCGCCAGGCCATCCACGTTGACCAGGGTGGCATCGATCTCCGGCAGCAAGGCGATCGGCAGGATCACATCAGCCACCTCGCGCAGTGTCGCGCTGGCATAGGCGCTGAACGCCACCACCTGGTCGGCTTGGCGGA
>DATNGL010000110.1:0-2551 GCA_035605895.1 Rhodanobacter sp. | reverse complement strand
AACTACGATGCCACCAGCGCCTGGCTGAACGTGTCGCAGGTCAACGTCACTGCCGTGCAAGGCATGAGCTATACGTCGGCATCCTTCGGCGCGGCGCAGCGGGTGCAGAGCGCGTTCGACCAGATCAACACCCAGCTGGGTCCGGCTGCGCCGACAGGAATCACGCCGGCATCGGGCAGCTTCATCCAGGCTGCGGGTAGCCTGCAGCATTCGTCCAGCCTCGCCAGCGTGCAGGACTCGCTGCAGAGTCTGTCCGGCCAGCTTCATGCGGCCAGCGCGGCGATGACACTCGAGGCCATCGATGCGGGCACGCGCGCCCTGTCCGATCGCTTCGACAACCTGCTCGACCATCCGCAAGCGGGTGGCTGGACGCAGAACCTGGGTTACCACGGCGACCTGTCGCGCAGCGGCTACAGCAATGTCGGCGTCGACCTCAGCGGCTGGCTGGTGGGCCAGGACTACCGGGTTGGCGGCAATGGCGTGGCCGGTTACGCGATCAGCCAGAGCCAGGGCCTGGGCCGGTTGGCCGACAGTGCCGATCAAGGCCGCAGCCATGCGCTGGAAGGCATGCTTTACGGCGGCGTGATCCGTGGTTCGTGGTACACGATGGGCCGTTTCGGCGTAGGCACGTACCGGGAAAACATGCGCCGCCAGCTGCAGCTCGGCGACCAGTTCGCCGGGGTGGCCAGCGATTCGAATGGCCGCTACGGCGTGGCCTACGGCGAAAGCGGCTATCGGTTGTCGCTGGGCCGCACCCAGGTGACGCCCTACATCAACCTGCAGTATGCGCAGTTGCAGCGCGACGGTTTCGATGAGCTGGGGGCCTACGGTTTCGGCCTGAAGTCCTCGGAGCAGACCACCGCGCTGTGGCAGGCGGGGGCGGGACTGCGTGCCACCCGCGAGTGGGTGCTGCCTCGCGGCGGCACCCTGAGCCTGCAGGCACGCATGCTGTGGCAGCAGTCGTTCGGCGTACGTGGCGAGCTGCTCGATGCCAGCTTCAGCGGGATCAACCAGTTCGCACCCGTCGGTGGCATCGGCCTGTCGCGTTACGGCGGCGTGGCCGGCACCACGCTGGACTGGACGATGAGCCCGCATGCCAGCCTGCAGCTCGGTTACGACCGTTACTTCGGCCAGCGCCAGCAGGGCCAGGTGGGCACGTTGAGCTACAACTGGATGTTCTGAGCGCAACGCTGTGCGCCGCAACGAATAGGCCCGCGATATGCGGGCCTTTTCGTTGCGGACGTCTGCTGCTCAGGCCTTGCCGTGGAACAGCACGCGGCCGATCTTCATGCGGCGGAAGTCGATATGGCGTGGCGGCACCGATCGCTCTTGATCGGCGCTATCGAGTCAAGTCTTGCCGTGGAACAGCGCGCGGCCGATCTTCATGCGGCGGAAGTCGATATGGCGTGGCGACACCGATCGCTCCTGATCGGTGCCGACGAGTCAAGCCTTGCCGTGGAACAGCTCGCGGCCGATCAGCATGCGTCGGATCTCGTTGGTGCCGGCGCCGATCTCGTAGAGCTTGGCGTCGCGCAGCAGGCGGCCGGCCGGGAACTCGTTGATGTAGCCGTTGCCGCCCAGGCTCTGGATCGCCTCCAGCGCCACCTGCACCGCATTGACCGAGGCGTTCAGCAGGCACGCGGCCGGATCGATGCGCGACTTCACCCCGTTGTCGAACTGCTGCGCCACCATGTAGGCGAAGCCGCGTGAACTCTGTAGCCGCGTATACATGTCGGCGATCTTCGCCTGCATCACGCCGAAGGTACCGATCGGCGCGTTGAACTGCTTGCGCTCGCGCACGTAGGGCAACGCCAGGTCCAGCGCCGCCTGCATCAGCCCGAGCGGGCCGCCGGAGAGCACCAGCCGTTCGGTGTCGAGGCCGCTCATCAGCACGCGCACGCCTTCGTTGACTTCGCCGACGATGTTCTCGGCCGGGATTTCGCAATCCTCGAACACCAGCTCGCAGGTGTTCGAGCCGCGCATGCCGAGCTTGTCCAGCTTCTGCGCGGTGGAGAAACCCTTCATGCCCTTCTCGACGATGAAGGCGGTCATGCAGCGGCTGCCGGCCACCCGCGGCGCGGTGCGCATGTAGACCAGCAGCACGTCGGCGTCGGGGCCGTTGGTGATCCACATCTTGTTGCCGTTGGCAACCCACGCGTCGCCTTTCTTTTCGGCCTTGCAGGTCATCGAGCCGACCACGTCGGAACCGGCGCCCGGTTCGCTCATCGCCAGCGCGCCGATGTATTCGCCCGAGCACATCTTCGGGATGTACTTGCGCCGCTGCGCCTCGTTGCCGTTGTGGAAGATGTTCTGCACCGCGAGGTTGGAGTGTGCGCCGTAGGACAGCCCCACCGAACCCGATGCACGCGAGATCTCCTCCATCGCCACCATGTGCGCGAGGAAGCCCAGACCGCTGCCGCCGTATTCCTCCGGGATGGTCACCCCGAGCAGTCCCATCTCGCCGAACTTCTTCCACAGGTCGGCGGGGAACAGGTTGTCACGGTCGATCTTGTCGGCGCGCGGGGCGATCTCTTTCTCCGCAAACCCGTGC
>DATNGL010000109.1:0-2162 GCA_035605895.1 Rhodanobacter sp. | reverse complement strand
GCGCGTGAACAGGTATCGACCCCGTTCAGGGCGACGTCGCCGATCGCCGGCGATTCAACCGCGGACAGATGCCGTTCCCATGCATCCAGATAAAGCGCGTAGCTTGCCGGCGGATTTTCGAAGCCATTGGTGGTGGTGCCCACACCGTAGTCCGGGGTCGGTCGATACGGCTGCGTGGCCAGCGTGACCAGCACCTCGTTCTCGCACAGGATGCCGTCCACATAGAAATGTCCGGGTGCCAGCTGCCATTCGGCCAGCGGCAACGGCTTGACCGTTCCGTTCGGATCCGTGGTCGAACGGGTCAGCGCGAAGCCGGTGCCGGCCGCCCAGCACGGGCCGAGCAGATCCCGGATCAGCGTGCGCAGCAAATGCAGCTGGATGCGTCCCTGCTCGTTCCAGTCCGCCTCCAGCAGCACGCGCCCCTGCTGCTGGAAAACCTGGCTGTAGTGCCGGGTCGGATCGAAGGTGACGCGTGCGAAGTCGCCTTTCATGTCGATCTCCTAATTCGAAAACAGGATGCCGGCATCCGTGCCTGCCGGGACGTATTCGGCCAGTCGCAGCGCGAGGTTCGCCTCGCGCTGCGGTTCGTACAGATCGTGATAGACGCCCATCGCCGAGCGATCGGACGCGCCTTCGCGAATCTCCGCGCAACAGGCGTCGGCCACGCGCAGGTAGTGCGGCGAGGGGTAACGCAGACTCTCGAATTGCGGCACCACCCGCAGCCGCTCGCGCAACCGCGCGCCCGCATCGGTGGCAGCCACGGCCGCCAGCGCAAGATCGGGCTGACAGTGAAAACGTCGCGGCGTGCGCGAGCCGTCGGCCACGTAGCAGAAGCGCACGCAACCGGACTGGCGCCGCAACACGCGCAGCGCGCTGGCGAAAATCGTGTCCTGCGCGACCACCACGCTGTGCGCCTGCACCTCGCCGACCACCGTGCAGCGACTGAAGCTCGCCTCCACATAGGCCACCGCCTCGTCGGGCGCACCCAGCGCGACACGCTCGATCCCGGTGGCATCGAGGATGCTGTCGCACAGGGTCAATGACGGTGGCTCGCCACGTCGCAGCGGGCTGATCACCGAGATGGCGCCCACGATGCTGTGCTCGACGCGCAGCCCGGCGCGGCTGCCGTCCAAGGTGATGCTGGGCTCACCCGGACGCTTGGGATCGCAATTGCAGTGCAGCGCCCAGCCAGGCACCAGGGTGCAGTGGCGGATCACCAGTTCGCACAGGTCGTCGGTCGGCGGCGCGCCCGTACCATCGTCGTTCGGGCCCTGCACTTCGATGCCGCGCCCCACGATCAGCAGACCGTCCAGCAGCACGCGGCTGCCGCTGTGGCCGGCGATGGTGAGCGCGTCGGGCTGGCTCGCGCGTATGTCGAGCAGGCGCAGGATCGGCCGCGTGCGCGCGGCCGCACGCAGCTGGATCGCCTCGCCGGCATCGAGCTGCAGGTCGAGACTGCCTTCGTACACCCCGCTCTCGGCCAGCTCGATGATCAGCGCGTGCAGCGGCGGCGCCGCGGCCTTCGCCTGCGCCCACGCCGCCAGCGCGTCGGCAATGCTGCCGAAGTGATCCGCAGGCCACGCCGCCGCCGGATCGGTGCCCGGCAATCCCGCGTGCACGATGTAGCGCGTCGCGTGTTCCAGCTCCGGCGTCGGCCACGCGTACTCGCCGCCGCCGAGATCGGCGGCGAAGCCGTACTGGTAGGACACCCACACGCCGCGTTTGGGCCGCTGGTTGGCCGGAAACATCAATCGGCCCAGCTCGGGATCGACCGCCACCTTGCCGCGCGGCACCGCATAGCGCCAGCCGGACAGGTCGGCCGGGATCAGCACCTCGCGCGGCAGCGGCAGGCCTTTTCCCTTCACCGGCCAGTCCGGCGCCTGGATCAGCAGGCTGTTGCCTGCGCCATACAGCGCGGCCGACACGCTGGCGTAATCGGCTTGCGGCCCGCGTTCGGCGAAGCGGTAACGTCTTAGCGGCACCGGCAGGTTGATTTCCCCGGCGATATGGGTCGGCGCGGCTTCCTCCAGCGGAAGCTGGAACAGCGGCGTGTCGTTGCCGAGGATGCTGAAACTGAAACAGTGCGGCCCGAACTCCTCCGCGCAGTACGCCGGCGTGGCGGTCACCGGATAACTGCGCAGGCGGAATGCGAACACGCCGAC
>DATNGL010000108.1:0-2822 GCA_035605895.1 Rhodanobacter sp. | reverse complement strand
GTGGACCGCGGCGAGGCCAGCGACTACATGGCGCGCTACTTCGCCCGCTATCCCGGCGTGCATGCGTTCATGGAGGCGACCCGCGAACGCGCCCATCGCGACGGCTACGTGGAAACCATCTTCGGCCGCCGGCTGTACCTGGAGAACCTCACCTCACGCAACCAGGGCCTGCGCCAGGGTGCCGAGCGCGCCGCGGTGAACGCGCCGATGCAGGGCAGCGCCGCCGACATCATCAAGCGCGCGATGATCGCCGTGGCCGATTGGCTGAAAGACCACGACGATGCCCACATGCTGATGCAGGTACACGACGAACTGGTGTTCGAGGTACGCGCGGACGCCGTCGACGAAGTGCGCGCGGCGGTGATCGCACGGATGTCCGGCGCGGCGGAACTGGCGGTTCCGTTGCTGGTCGATGTCGGTGTGGGCGCGAACTGGGACGAGGCTCACTGAAGCCAGTCGCTGCCATAACGTTAAAGTTTCATCACATGAACCTGCATTAAATTTATTTGGCGGGACTTGAAACTTTCCCGGCGAATCCGCATCAAAGTCATCGGATGCACGCAACGGCATCCATGGCTGGCTCACCTCCCTGAGCCGCCACGGTCGCGAACCTCTCCCCTGGGTCTTCGCTTCCGCCCGGCCCCGAAGGTTCCCCCTAACCTTCGGGGCCTTTTTTTGTCCGACGCCAGCGCCCGCGCGGCCGCGAACTCCTCGCGATTGCCGCCATCCAGCGCGCCCCCGGCCAGCCTGTACATTTCGTGCACACTTGCGCAGGCCATACTCGGGCCACTTACGACAAGGGGTACACCATGCGCGCAGGACTGATCGTCATTGGCATCATCTTGCTGGCCGGCGGCATCTGGATCGTGGCGGGCCATGCCTCCTACCAGGACACTGACACCCTGGTGCAGGTTGGCTCAGCCAAACTCACCGCCACCCACGACAAGGGGGTTCCGCAGTGGATCGGCCTCGTCGGCATCGTGGTCGGTGCCCTGCTGGCGATCGGCGGCTTCATGCGCAAGCGCTGAACAACTCCATGCGAACCGGGAAACCGCCGCTTGCGGCGGTTTTTTCCGGTGTGGGCGCAACGGCCACGAATCGGGCCCATCGACGCCGGGCCCGTTACAATCGACGCGATGGATGTCTCGTACCTGATCGACCCGCTCAATGCCGCGCAGCGCGAAGCGGTCTGCGCACCGCCCGGCCACTACCTGGTGCTGGCCGGCGCCGGTTCCGGCAAGACCCGCGTACTCACCCACCGGATCGGCTGGCTGACCCAGGCCGAGCGCGTGCCGCCATGGGCGATCCTCGCCGTCACCTTCACCAACAAGGCGGCGGGCGAGATGCGCGCGCGCCTTGGCGCTCTGATTCCCGGCGGCACCCAGGGCCTCACCATGGGCACCTTCCACGGCATTGCCCATCGCCTGCTGCGCCGGCACTGGCGCGAGGCCGGGCTGGTCGAAACCTTCCAGATCCTCGATGCCGACGACCAGTTGCGGCTGGTGAAACGCGTGGTCGCCGGACTGGGGCTGGACGATGCGAAGTTCCCGCCGCGCCAGGCCTGCTGGCAGATCAACCAGTGGAAGGACGAGGGCAAGCGCCCCGACGGCATCGAGCACCGCGACCACCCGGTCACCCACACCTTCGTCAACATCTACAAGGCCTACGAAGACGCCTGCCGCCGCGCCAGCCTGGTCGACTTCGCCGAACTGCTGTTGCGCGCACACGAACTGTGGCTGAAGAACCCGGCCGTGCTGGAGCACTACCAGCAACGCTGGCGTTATCTGCTGATCGACGAATTCCAGGACACCAACACGCTGCAGTACGCATGGATCCGCGTGCTCGCCGGCAGCACCGGCCAGGTCTTCGTGGTGGGCGACGACGACCAGGCGATCTACGGCTGGCGCGGCGCCAAGGTGGAGAACGTGCAGCAATTCCTGCGCGACTTTCCCGGCGCGAAAACGATCAAGCTGGAACAGAACTACCGCTCCACCTCGACCATCCTGAAGGCCGCCAACAGCGTGATCCAGCGCAACGGCAGCCGCCTCGGCAAGCAGCTGTGGACGGCAGGCGACGATGGCGAGCGCATCGCGCTGTACGCCGCCTACAACGAGCAGGACGAAGCGCGCTTCGTGATCGAGCGCATCCGCGAGTACATCGACGAACACGGCAACGCGCGCGACTGCGCGATCCTGTATCGCTCCAATGCGCAATCGCGCAACTTCGAGGAACAGCTGGTCCAGCACCGGATCGGCTACCGCGTATACGGCGGCCAGCGCTTCTTCGAACGCGCCGAGGTGAAGGACGCGCTGGCCTATCTGCGCCTCACCGCCAACCGCCACGATGACGCCGCCTTCGAACGCGCGGTGAACACCCCGCCTCGCGGCATCGGCGACCGCACGCTGGACGTGCTGCGCCGACGGGCCCGGCTGGACAACACCTCGATGTGGGAAGCGGCGCTGACCGAATTGGGCGGCGGCAGCGAACTGGCCGGCCGGGCGAAGAATGCGGTGAAGGCGTTCCTTGCAATGATTGACGGGATGGCCAGCGCGTTTGGGGGAACGGGGAACGGGGAACGGGGAACGGAAGAAGCGGTTCCCGGCACACTGGATGCTGCAGAACCGGTCTCCGCCTCTGTTCCCCATTCCCCGTTCCCTGTTCCCCAGCTCTCCCTCACCCTCGCCGAACAGATCGACCACGCCATCACCCACAGCGGCCTGCGCGACTTCTACGAGAAAGACAGCCGCGGCAACGCGGAGACGCGGGTGGAAAACCTGGACGAACTGGTCAACGTGGCCAGTCGGTTCGAACGCAGCCAGGAA
>DATNGL010000107.1:0-5501 GCA_035605895.1 Rhodanobacter sp. | reverse complement strand
TCACCGCGGCTCTTGATCAGGCTTGCAACGGTCGTCGCTGCAAGGATGCCTATGATGATGACCAGCGACAGCCACGTCGGAATCGCGGGCACCAGGTGGATCGGTTTGCCGCCGTTGATGAATGCCAGGCTGTTTGTATGCATCGCCTCGATCACCAACTTCACGCCGATGAATCCGAGCACCAACGCCAACCCGAAACTCAGGTACACCAGCTTCTTAAGCAAGCCACCGATCAAAAAGTAGAGCTCGACCAATCCCAGGAGTGCGAAGGCGTTCGTGGCAAAAACGATGTAGGGCACATTGGTAAGGCCGTAGATGGCCGGAATCGAATCCAGCGCGAACAGGATGTCGGTCATCCCGATCGCGATCATGACCATCATCATCGGGGTGATGTGGCGCTTCCCATCGACGAGCGTGAACACTTTCGCGCCGTCGTACTGGTCAGTGACCGGCAGCAGACGCCGGGCGAGGCGGACGCTGAAGTTTGGCTCGTATGTCTCGTCCTCGTCGCGCTTCTCGAAGGCGAGTTTTATGCCGGTAACGATCAGGAACAGGCCGAACAGATAGAAGACCCAACTGAAATGGGCAATGGCGGCAGCGCCAACCAGGATGAATATGGTCCGAAGGACGAGCGCGATGACGATGCCGACCAGCAGCACCTTCTGCTGGTATGCGCGCGGCACGTCGAAGCTCGACATGATGATCACGAATACGAACAGATTATCGATCGACAGGCTGTATTCGGTGATGTACCCCGCAAAGAATTCAATACCGTGGCCGGGGCCCCAGACCAGTGTCAGGCCGGCGCCGAACAGGATCGACAACGAAACGAAGAAAGCAGTCCACGCGCCGGCTTCTTTCATCGACGGCTCGTGCGCTTTGCGGATGTGGGCAAAAAAGCTCAGTGCCAGCAGGGCGACGACGCCGATCATCGTGGCCAGCCAGATCCAAAGTGGTACCTGCATTCACGGATCCTCTTCGGCTGCCTTGAGAATGGGTCACTCGGCCCCCACCCCTCGGCTGTGCTCCAAACACAGGGCCGCTGGAGACGGGAATCCAAGCGCAGCATCGCATACCCGAAGCGGGACCGCTCGGAGCTGGCGCACGCCGGCAATAATGCATGGTGGTCTGCCGGAGGCCCGTCGGCGCACGCCGCGCACGCCATGGGGCAGACGGGTCAAGGGACGGTGGGTTGCGCTTCAGCCCAGCCGGATCGACAGCATGGAGATCGATCCGCCATCCATGCCCTCGGCTGGAAAGCTCACCGCGTCGCCTTCATCGCCGGCGCCGAGCACGTACAGCAGGGGCAGGTAATGCTCGGGCGTGGGAATCGATAGTTCAGCATCCGGCCCGAGCGATGGATAGTCCACCAGCTTGCGGTGGTCGCCTTGCAGCACCCGATCACGCACCAGTATTTCGAAACGCGCAGCCCAATCGAAGGGCTGTACCGGGCGACGGCCCCAGGCGTAGGTATGCAGGTTGTGCACGACGTTGCCACTGCCGATCAACAAGACACCTTCGTCGCGCAGCGGCGCCAGGCGTTCCCCCAATTCGTAGTGGAAAGCCGGCGCCTGGGTTTCGTCAATGCTCAGTTGCACCACCGGCACGTCGGCCCCGGGAAAGACGTGGCGAAGCACGGACCACGTACCATGATCCAGTCCCCACGCAAGATCGGCGCGGATCGGCACGGGATTCAGCAACGCCTGCAGGCGATGGACCAACGCGGGATCGCCGGGCGCGGGATATTGCACCGCGAACAGTTCGCGCGGGAAGCCGCCGAAATCATGGATCGTGCGCGGCCGAGCCATCGCGGTGACCGCGCTTCCCGGCAAATACCAATGAGCGGAAATCGACAGCACCACGCGCGGCCTTGGCAAACGCCTTCCCAATGCGGCCCAGGCGCGCGACCAGTCCGAATCCTGCACGGCATTCATCGGGTTGCCGTGCCCGAAGAAGATGGTCGGCATGCGATCAGTCATGTTTCGCCTCCGGATCCTTGGGCGTGGGGAAGGTGCCAACCATGGCGGATCGCCATGTAACGCAACGCGAAACAGGCCAGTCCACCGGCGATCGCGGTGGGCACCGCGTGGATGCCGAGCACATGGCCACCGACCACGATCGCCGCGCCGACCAGCGCGGCCAAGGCATACAGGTCGGAACGCAGTACGGTCGGAATCTGCATCACCAGCACATCGCGCAGCATGCCGCCGCCAATGCCGGTCAGCATGCCAAGCAACGCCGCCATCACGGGGTTGAGTCCGTACAGCAGCGCCTTTTCCGCACCCGCCACCGCGAAGAACGCCAAGCCCACCGCATCGAACCACAGCACTGTGTCGTTGTGCCGCATCACCACCCGATCCCAGAAAAACACGATCAAACCCGCAAGGACGGATACACCGAGATAGGTCAGGCTGGAAATCGCTGCGGGGGGGACCGCGCCGATCAGCAGGTCACGGGTGATGCCACCGATGTTGCCGGCCGAGAACGCCAGCACCATCACGCCGAAGATGTCCAGGCGATATTTGACCGCGGCCACCGCGCCGCTGATCGCGAACACGAAGGTGCCGCCGAGATCCAGCACTGTCAGCAGGATGTGGGTCATTGAACGGACGCCCCGTGCAGCCGACGCTGGACGACTATACGCCCACACACAGGATCGACCGTCGTGGATTTGCTCAAGCCGCCAGCCACGCCCTAGAGGCGACGACCAGCGCCTCCACGCCCGTTTCCAGCGTGGGATGGATCACGGGCAGGAACCGCGGGTTGTGGTTGGTCGGAATTTCGTTGATGCGGTTCGTGGCCTTCGCCCTGGCGTAAATGTCGGGATCAGTGCCGCCCACGAACCAGAACACCGAAGGCACGCCCCATTCGGCGCCGAATGATCCGAAGTCCTCGCTCGCCGACGCCGGCCCGGTTTCGTGGACACGTTCCGGAGAGAAGTACCGGCGGAACGCCTCCACCACGCGCTTGCTCGCCCCGGCATCGTTGACGGCGAGCGGGTAACGGTCCAGTGGCGTGATTTCCGGCGGCTTGGGCGCGCCCGACGCCGCCGCCTCGGCATTGACGATGCGCTCGATCGCCGCAAGCACGCGCTTGCGCACCCCCTCGTCGAACGTGCGCACGTTGAGCTTGATGATCGCCTCGTCGGGAATCACGTTTTCCTTGGCGCCGGCCTGCAGTGCGCCGACCGTGACCACCGCGGACTCGGCAGCCGCCACTTCGCGCGAGACGATCGTCTGCAGCCGCATCACGACCGCGGCCGCCATTACCACCGGATCGACGCTGGCTTGCGGCATCGATCCGTGCGCGCCGCGCCCGAACAGGCGGATCTGCAGACTGTCGGCGGCCGAAGTGATGGCGCCGGTGCGTCCACCCAGCACGCCGGCCGGTCCGACCATCACGTGCTGCCCGAGAATGACTTCTGGTTTTGGAAATCGCTTGAACAGCCCGTCATCGATCATCGCCCGCGCACCTGCCGCGGTCTCTTCGGCAGGCTGGAACACCGCCATCAAGGTGCCATGCCAGGCATCGCGCCCGCCCGCCATCAAGGCTGCGGCACCGGCGAGCCAGGTGACGTGCATGTCGTGGCCGCATGCGTGCATCACCGGCGTCGTCTTTCCGTCCGGATCGGTCGCGCTGAGCTTGCTCGCATAAGGCACGCCGGTCGCCTCTTCCACCGGCAGCGCGTCCATGTCCGCGCGCAGCATCACGGTCGGTCCATCACCATTGCGCAGCAGGCCGACGACGCCAGTGTTGCCAACGCCAGTCGTGACGTCGTATCCGGCGGCACGCAACCGGTCTGCCGCAAGACCCGCCGTGCGTGTTTCCCGCATGGACAGCTCGGGATGCGAGTGAATGTCCTTGTACAGCGCCTCGAGTCCTGGAATGAGGCCACCAAGATTTCCCAGAACGGGGTCTGGGGCAATCGCCGCGGTTTTCATGCCAACCTGCCTCCTGCGAACGCCGCCGCAAAGAGCCAGCCCCGGTTGACTCACGCGCAGTGGGTCAATATACCGCTCGTGCGCGCGTCGCAACAGTCCCGCTCGAGGCCCGGCGTGACGGTTGGGGAGGATCCGTGTCGACCCCTCTGCCCGCCGCCAATCACCGGAAGAAGAGTCGATCCAGCCTGTGCGGATGGACTGCTTTAAACGCCGAAGGCGTGCTGGCACCACGCGAACAGCACGCCGGAGAAACCGATCATCGCAATCAGTCCCAGCGCGTTGATGGACAACAGCCAGCGCAGCGCGATGTCGGGCTTGGGTGCCAAGGGCTCGACGCCTTCGGCCGGCTGCTCGAAGTACATCACCCAGATCACGCGCAGGTAGTAGAAGAGGCCAATGATCGAGCAGATGATCGCGACGATCGCCAGCCACAGCATGCCGCCGTCGATCGCGGCTTTCAGCACCAGCACTTTCGCGGCGAAACCCCACAACGGCGGAATGCCGGCCAGCGAGAACATCGAGATGGCCATCATGCCCGCGAACCACGGCGAGCGCCGGTTCAGGCCCTTCAAATCGTCGATCATCTCGCACTCGAAACCCTTGCGCGCCAGCGCCAGGATCACGCCGAAGGCCACCGTTTCCATCAGCGCGAAGCACACTGCGTAAAACAACGCGGACGAATAACCTTCCGGCGTCGGGTTGGCCAGCCCGAGGAACACGAAGCCCATGTGCGAAATGGTCGAATACGCCAGCATGCGCTTCAGGTTGGCCTGCGCGATCGCGACCACGTTGCCGACAATGAGCGACAACGCCGCCATGATCGCCAGCATCATCGTCCAGTCGCCCGCCAGCGGGCCCATGCCCACCTCGAGCAGACGATAAGCCAACCCGACCGCCGCCAGCTTGGGCACCGCGCTGATGTACATCGCGATCGGCGTGGGCGCGCCTTCGTACACGTCCGGCAGCCACATGTGGAACGGCACTGCCCCGAACTCGAAGCCGATCCCGACCACCAGGAACACCAGCCCGAACTGCAGGAGGTGCAGATGCGACGTGGTGCCGATCGACGCGAAGATCGTGTGCAGATCAAGGCTGCCGGTGGCGCCATAGATCAGGGACATGCCGAACAGCAGCAGGCCCGAAGCCAGCGCACCCAGCACGAAGAACTTGACCGCAGCTTCCGACGCCAGTTTTGATTCGCGATTCAGCGCGACCAGCGCAAATGCAGGCAGCGAAAAAAGCTCGAGGCCCAGATACACCGTGATCAGGCTGCCGGCCGAGACCAGCAGCATGACCCCAAGCACCGAGAACATCGAAAGCGAATAGAACTCGCCCATGAAAAGCTTGCGGTCCTTCAGCCACGGGCGCGCCATCACGAACATCAGGATGGTGGCGATCAGCACCGTGACCTTCAGGATCTCGGCCATGTGGTCGCGCACGAACATGCCGCCGAACGCGGTGACGGTTTGTGGCGGCTGACCGCCGATCACGAGGAATATCGCCACCAGCAGCACGAAGACCGCCATCCAGTGGGTGGCGTCGCGTTGCTCGTCCTTGACG
>DATNGL010000106.1:0-9877 GCA_035605895.1 Rhodanobacter sp. | reverse complement strand
GTGGTCAGGCCGGACAGCGCCACGGTCACATGCGAATCGATCCAGTCGTACTGGAAATCATGCTCGGCTACCGCCTGCGCGCATACCGCCACGTCGACGCCGGCCTTGCGCAACTGCGCGATCACCGCCAGGTTCGGATTGGCCACGCCATATTTCTTGCGGTACTGCGCATCGTTCAACGCGATCGGCGTGGCCGGGCCGGCGGCGATCGCCACGAACTTCAGGTGTGACAACGGCACGCCGGCGTTGACATACAGGTTCACCGCACGCGCCACATGCTCCAGCGACGAACTCACCTCGGTGGGCTTGGCGCCGAAATGGCTCAGGCTGAACACCACCTTGTAGGTGGCCTGGCGATCGGGCTGATAGGCCGCCTGCGGCATGGAATGGATCTTGCCGGCGCCGACGATGGTCGGCGTCTGCCAGAAACCGTCGCCGGCAAGCACGGTCGTGGAGAACAAGCCCAGCGCAAGCAACACGGGCACGAGCGGACGGAGCATGGCGACCTCGCTGAATTGTCGGCAACGCGGAATGGCGCCCGGCCATGCTATGCCTGCCCTGGCTCATCGGCCAAGAGCGTATTCGTGATCAAGGCGATAAGCGGGATTTATAGGCGACGGTCGGCGTCAGGCGGGCGCCGAGCGCTGCGCGAAATAGCGTGCCGGCGGCTGTCCGAAATTGCGCCGGAACATGGCGACGAAGGCGCTGACACTGACATAGCCCAGCGCATCGGCCACCTCGGCGACCGGTTCGCCGACGGCCAGGCGCTCCAGCGCCCGGGTCAGGCGCGCCTTCTGGCGCCACTGCACGAAGCTGCAACCGGTTTCGTGGCGAAACAGCCGACTGAGCGTGCGCGACGACAGGCCGGCCCAGCGGGCCCATGCCTCGAGGCTGCGGGTGCTGTGCGGCTGCGCCAGCAGGCTCCGCGCGATCCGCAACAGGCGGCGATCCTCGGGCATCGGCAGGTGCAGCGGATAGTCCGGGATGCGTGCGCGGCGCATCTCGTCCATCAGCACCTCCATGATGCGCTGCTGTTCGTCGTCCAGCTGGTCGCTGTCGGCCCACGCGGCGGCGCGATACACCAGCGCGCGCATCAGTTCGTTGGCGCCGAGCACGCTCGGCTCGACCGGCATGCCGAGGGCGGCGTGCGGTGACACGAACACGCCCCAGCCCCGGGTGGGCTGGATCACGCTGACCGTGTGTTCCTCGCCCGGCGGCATCCAGCCCACGCGATGCGGAGTCAAGGTCCACAAGCCCAGCCGCGTACGCACGCAGACGAGGCCGCTTTCCACGTACATGAACTGGCCGCGCAGGTGGCGATGCCAGGAAGACTCCTGCTCCGGGGGCAGGTCGTTCACCACGAACGCGATCAAGGCCGGGCCGTGATCACTCTCGATGCGCTGGAACTGTCGGGCATGGTCCATTGGCGTGTTCGCGACATTATTTGACCGGATCACGTTATCAGGCCATGCCCGGCCAGACATAGACTCCCGGGCATTGATCAGTTCGGCGCAACCCTCTGGCGTTCCGTCGATTTCGCGGTCACAGGAACGTCTTCAGGAACGTCCTTCTTCCGATCCCAGAGGAAATCGATGTACATGAATATCCACTCCATCGCCCGATCCCTGCCGGCGCCCACAGCCAGCGAGGCCTGCGCCATCTTCATCGCTTCGGCGCAGTTGATGCTCGATCCCGCCACGCCCGAAGCAGTTCGGCGCGAGGCCGAGCCAAGGCTGCTGGCCCAGTTGCCGGCACTGCGTGCACTCGGTGTGTTCGACCTGTTCGAGTTGCGCGATCCGGCGCTGCGCGCCTGGTTGACCGATGAGCTGGACGCCATGGAGACCGCGCGCAGCGGCGGCTAGCTCAAATTTTGCTGAAGCAAACATGAACTAACACATATTTGCCTTGACAAATATACTTTGGGCAATAGAATGCCCGGCATGATTTCCACGCCCCCTCCCTCCACTTCGCCCGCGCCTGGCGAGACGCACGCGCCCAGCCTGGGCATGTTGCTGACCATGGTGCGCTCGGAAATGGTGCGCGCGATCGAGGCCGAACTGGCCAACCAGGGCGTGGATCTCAGCTTCACCCAGTACCTGATCCTCAAGAAGGCGCACCAGTTGGGCACGGCTTCCGCCACCGAGCTGGCGCGCGCGGTCGAGCTCGATGGTGGCGCGATGACGCGTCAGCTGGATCAGCTGGAACGCAAGGGCTACCTGCGTCGTACGCCGCACCCGCAGGACCGGCGGACCTTGCGCATCGAGCTCACCGATGCGGGGGAGGCCGTCTGGCAGAACACGGCGTCCGTCTGCAGCGAGCGGGTGATGGCCGCGGCGCAACGCTCGCTCGACAGCACCGAACAAGCACAACTGTACGACTACCTGGGGCGCGTGCTGCTCGCCCTGCGCGACAAACCATGAATCTCCCCGGATCCACTCCCATGCGTCTGTACCTGCTCGCGGCCACGGCTGCCCTGACCCTCGCGCTGGCCGCTTGCGCCAACAGCGGCGGCCTGCACCCGAACGGCGCGCCGATCGATCCCTCGTCACTGAAAACCGCACGCAGCCTCAGCGGTGTCGACATGTCGGCCACGGCATGGCCGGCCACCGACTGGTGGACCGGGCTGGGCGATCCGCAGCTCGATGCCTTGATCGGCGAGGCGCTGAAAGACAACCCGCAACTCGCCGTGGCTGACGCGCGCGCACGCGCCGCGCAGGCCGAGGTCGGCATCGCCGATGCCGCGCGCGGTCCCAGCGTGAATGCCGGCGCCAGCGTCGCGGGCGCGCGCTTCCCCGCCGGCACGCCGGTCGGCAATGGTCGTTTCGGGCTGGCCGAATATGCGTATGGCAGCTTCAAGTGGGGACTGGATTTGTGGGGCGGCAAGCGTGCTGCCTGGCAGGCGGCGCTGGGTGCCTCGCGCGCGGCAGAAGTCGACGCGCGGGCGGCGCGCATCGAACTGTCCGGCAATGTCGCGCGTGCCTATGCACAGCTCGGTTACGCCTTTGCGCAGCAGGATCTCGCCGCGGGCGAGCTGCGGCGTGCGCAAGAATCGCGCACGCTGACCGCGCAGCGCGTGGCGGCCGGCATCGACAACCAGATCGCGCTGAAGCAGTCCGACGGCGAGGTGGCCACGGCCGAACAGGACGCTGCGCTGGCCCAGCGCGCGGTCGACGCCGCGCGCTCCTCGTTGTCCGTGCTGCTGGGCAAGGGCCCGGATCGGGGTGACGAGATCGCCCGGCCGAAGCTGCTGACCCCGGCCGAACTGGCAGTGCCGGACAATCTGCCGGTGGAGCTGCTCGGCCACCGCGCCGACCTGGTCGCGGCGCGCTGGCGCGTCGAGGCGGCGCGCAAGGACATCAAGGCGGCGAAGACCGAATTCCTGCCCAACATCAGCATCGGCGCGCTGGCCGGCGTGCTGCAGCTGGGCGGCGGCAATCCGTTTACCCTGCCCTCGCGCTTCTACGAGGCCGGCCCCTCGCTCAGCCTGCCGATCTTCGACGGCGGCCGCCTGCGCGCCAACCTGTCCGGCAAGGATGCGCAGTACGACCTTGCCGTGGCGCAGTACAACCAGACCCTCGTCGGCGCCGTGAATGAAGTGGCCGACGACGTTTCGGCGCTGCAATCCCTGCAACAGCAGATCGCCGCCCAGCAGCGTGCGCAGACCGCCGCGACGCAAGCGTGGGATCTGGCCCTGCAACGCTACAAGGCGGGCATCGGCAGCTACCTGGAGGCGCTCAGCGTGCGCCAGCAACTGCTGCTCGCCAATCGCGGGATGGCCGCGCTGCAGGCGCAGCAGGTCGACCGCTCCGTGCAACTGATCCAGGCGCTGGGCGGTGGCTACCGTCCGGACAATCCGGCCACTCGCGGTGGCTACCGCCCGGAAAATCAGGCCAGTCGCGGCGGCTACCCGCCGCAGGCCGACGCGCCCGCGCCTTCATCTTCAACTTCCGCGCATTCCTGAGGCAGTCCCCATGTCCGCTCAACCCACCCTTGATTCGAACGAGACCAAGGCGGCACCGCCCCCGCCGAAGAAATCGCGCGGCTTCATGCTGCGCCTGCTCGGCATCGTCGTGCTGCTGGCCGCGATCGGCTGGGGCCTGTGGTACTTCTTCGATGGCCGCTGGTACGAAAGCACCGACGACGCCTATGTCAACGGCAACGTGGTGCAGATCACGCCGCAGGTACCCGGTACCGTGGTCAGCATCGGCGCCGACGACGGCGACCTGGTGCATGCCGGCGACGTGCTGGTGAAGCTCGATCCCAGCGACGCCGACGTGGCGCTGGCCGAGGCGAAAGCCAACCTGGCGTTGACCGTGCGCAAGGTGCGCGGCCTGTATTCCAGCGTCAACGGCGCGCAGGCCGATGTGGCCGCGCGCAAGACCGCGGTGGACAAGGCCCGTGCCGACTACAACCGCCGCGTGGCACTGGCCAAGTCGGGCGCGATCTCGGCCGAGGAACTGGCGCATGCCAGCGATGCACTGACCACCGCCGAAAGCGGTTTGATCACCGCCCAGCAGCAGTACCAGACCAGCAAGGTGCTGGTCGACGACACCGTGGTCGCCTCGCACCCCGACGTGCAGGTGGCCGCGGCCAGGCTGCGCGCGGCCTATCTCGCCGATGCGCGCGCCACCCTGCTTGCGCCGGTGGACGGCTATGTGGCCAAACGCACGGTGCAGGTCGGCCAGCGCGTGCAGCCCGGCACGCCGCTGATGGCCGTGGTGCCGTTGCACGGCGTGTGGATCGACGCGAACTTCAAGGAGACCCAGCTGACCGACATGCGCATCGGCCAGCCAGTGGAGATCGAGTCGGACGTCTATGGCGGCTCGGTGAAGTACAAGGGCAAGGTGGCCAGCCTGGGCATCGGCACCGGCAGCGCGTTCTCGCTGCTGCCGGCGCAGAACGCCACCGGCAACTGGATCAAGATCGTGCAGCGGATCCCGGTGCGGGTGGTGTTCACCGATCCCGCGCAGCTGGACAAGCATCCGTTGCGACTGGGCATGTCGCTCAACGTCGACGTCGGGTTGCACGACCAGAACGGCCCCACCCTGGCGCAACAGGCGCCGACCCAGCCCGCGTTCAGCACCGACATCTACAAGCAGCAGCTGGCCGCGGCCGATGCGGCGATCAAGCAGATCGTCCACGCCAACATGGCTGGCGACAGATAGGCCCCTGCCGGAGCCCGCCAGCGGGCTCCGGCTTCCGACAATCGATGCCGATGACCACCCAATTCCGCCCGCCCAATCTGGCACTGAGCACGATCGGCCTGTCGCTGGCCACCTTCATGCAGGTGCTGGACACCACGATCGCCAACGTCTCGCTGCCGACCATCGCCGGCAACCTGGGCGTCAGCAACGACCAGAGCACGTGGGTGATCACCTCGTTCGCGGTGAGCATGGCGATCTCGCTGCCGCTGACCGGTTTCCTCACCCGGCGCTTCGGCGAGGTACGCCTGTTCACCGCGTGCACGCTGCTGTTCGTGGCGTCCTCGTTCCTGTGCGGCGTCTCGCAGAGCATGGGCATGCTGCTGGTGTTCCGGGCCATCCAGGGTGCCGTGGCCGGGCCGATGTACCCGGTCACGCAGAGCCTGCTGATCAGCATCTACCCGCCGGCCAAGCGCGGCATGGCGCTTGCGCTGCTGGCGATGGTGACGGTGGTGGCGCCGATCGCCGGCCCGATTCTCGGCGGCTGGATCACCGACAATTATTCATGGCCGTGGATCTTCTTCATCAACGTGCCGATCGGGATCTTCGCCAGCGTGGTGATCGCCAACCAGCTGCGCGGAAAGGCCGAGAAGATCGAGCGGCCGAGGATCGACTACGTCGGCCTGATCACCCTGATCATCGGCGTCGGCGCGCTGCAGATCGTGCTGGACAAGGGCAATGACGCGGACTGGTTCAACTCCAACTTCATCATCGTCACCAGCATCGTCTCGGCCATCGCGATCGCGATCTTCCTGATCTGGGAACTGACCGACCCGGATCCCATCGTCGATCTCAAACTGTTCCGCCACCGCAACTTCACCACCGGCACGCTGGCGATGGTGCTCGGCTATGCGGCGTTCTTCTCGATCGCCCTGCTGGTGCCGCTGTGGCTGCAGCAGAACCTGGGCTACACCGCCACCTGGGCCGGTTTCGCCACCGCGCCGCTGGGCGTGATACCGGTGCTGCTCACGTTCTTCGTGGGCAAGTACGCCACCCGCATGGACCTGCGCCTGCTCGCGGCGGCGTCGTTCCTGGTGATGGGCGCGACCTGTTTCATGCGCTCGGACTTCTATCTGCAGATCGACTTCTACCACGTCGCCGTGGTGCAGTTGCTGCAGGGTCTGGGCGTGGCGCTGTTCTTCATGCCGACGCTGACGATCCTGCTGTCGGACCTGCAGCAGAACGAAATCGCCGCCGGCTCGGGCCTGTCGACCTTCCTGCGCACGCTCGGCGGCAGCTTCTCCGCTTCGATCACCACCCTGATGTGGACCCGCGGCGCGGTCAGCCACCACGAGCAACTGGCCGAGCACATCACGCCGTACAACCCGATCAGCCAGGCCGCGATGGAGCAGCTGGGCCATGGCGATCCGCAGGTGGGCGGCAGCATCATCAACGGCATGATCACCCAGCAGGGTTTCCAGATCTCGTTCAACGAGGTGTTCCACGCGCTGGGCTGGATCTTCATCGGCCTGGTGCTGGTGATCTGGCTGGCCAGGCCGCCGTTCACGCCCAAGGTCGGGCCGGCCGCCGGCGGCCACTGAGCCGGCCGGCGTCGACGTTACCCGTTACAGATCGAAGCCGATACCGACCAGGGCCATGGTTTCGCCGCGGTTGGGCTTGTGCAGATCGCCGTTCGACACATGGCGAATCTGCACGCTGAAACGGCGCCCCTGCCAACCCAGCGTGCTGACGAATTCATAGGGGCTGCTCAGCGCCTGCGTGCGCCCGCTGTTCAACGCGGGTTGAAAGCTCAGGAACAGGTGTCGATACCAGTCATTCGCATCGCCGTACTGGAGGCGGGCGCCCGCCGCTGCCAGCCAGGCGTCGTCCCTGGTGCCGTAGCGGCTGTCGCGGAAGCGGGCGATGTCGCGGCCGCTGATCCAGCCGAGCGAGACATCCGGCGACCAGCTCCAGCGGCTGTCGCCGATCCGATGGGCATCGAACACGCCCTCGACGAACACCGCGTTGGTAGCGTCGCTGTCCATGTAGCTGCGGCCACCCTCGATCTGTACATAGGCGGCGCGGGCGGGAAAGGCCGCCGGCAGGAGCGCAAGCGCCGCGGCAACAAGGTGGGCTTTGGCAGGGAAGCGCATGGGTACCTCGGTTCAGTGGGAGATTAATGAACGGAATGGTCCATTAAATAGCGTCACACCGAAGTGAATCCAAGGGACTTCTTCGCGCAGCATCGTCCAAACTCGCCCACGACCCCAAATAGCGCCCCCGGAAACCCAGGCCGGGGTCGGGGTTTCCGGGGCGACTTCCTGCAACGGTTTATCGGCTGGCCGGCGGCGCCTGCAGGCTGGGGCTGTCCAGATCCAGCGCGGTGGATTCCAGCAGCACCGCCTTCGGGTGCTGCTGGCGGATCGCCGCACCGAATTGAGCCGCATCGCCCACCACCACCACGTGACTTGCGCCGTCCTCCAGGTGCTTGTGCGCGTACTTCTCGATCTGCTTCGGCGTGACCGCCTGCACCTGCGCGATGTACTTGCCGATCTCGTCCAGCCTGACGCCGTAGAGCGCCAGTTCGGCGACCTGCTCGGCGAGGCCCGCCGTGGTTTCCAGGCGGCGGCCATAGCCGCCGATCAGGGTCGCCTTGCGCGCGGCCAGTTCGTTGGCGGACACGCGCGTGCCGCCGAGCAGCTTGAACTGGCCGAGCATCAGCTCGACCACCTGCGGCGCCGACGGATTCTTGGTCTGCGCCGAAGCCAGCCAGATGCCGGCATCGCCCAACGACTGCAGCCGGCTGCTGGCGCCGTAGGACAGGCCGCGCTTGATCCGGATCTCCTCGTTCAATCGCGCCGAGTACGAACCGCCGAGCACTGCATTGGCCACCGTGCCGACGTAGTAGTCCGCATCGTTGCGCGGTGGCGCGGCGTGGGCCGCGACCACGCCGGCTTGGCCCGCGCCGTGCTGGTCGATCAGCAGGATCGACGGCAACCGGCTGGCCGTGCGGCCGGCCGGCCGCGACGGCAGCGGCGTGGCCGGTTTCTGCCAGTCGCCGAAGCTGGCCTGCGCCAGCTGTTGCGCCTGGGCCGCGCTGATGTCGCCGGTGAGGATCAGGATGGCATTGTCCGGCCGGTACAACTCACCGTGCAGCTGTTGTACGTCGGCGCGCGTGATGCGCCCGATCGAGTCCGGCGTGCCGTTGCGCGAGTGGCCATAGGCACCCTCGCCAAACACGCCGCGGCTGGCCGCCAGCGCGGCCAGCGCGGTGGGCCGGCTCAGTTGCAGGCGAAGGTCGTCGACCGCCTGCGCCTTGGCGCGCTGCAATTCGGCGGCACTGAAATCCGGCTGGCGCACCACCTCGGCCAGCAGGCCCAGGGCCTGCGGCAGTTTCGGCGTGGTCACCGTGATGCCCACCGCGCTCTCGTCCCAACCGGCGGAGGCATCCAGCGAGCCGCCCAGCGCCTCGGCCGACGCCGCGATCTGCGGCGCGGTCTTGCCCGCCGCACCCTTGCTCAGCAGGTTGGCGGTGAGGTCGGCCAGACCGGCCAGGCCGGGCGGATCCATCTCGCCACCACGACGCACCACCAGCTGTGCGGTCACCAGCGGCAGGCCGGCGCGGCGCACGCTGATCACCTCGAGGCCGTTGGCCAGGCGCTGCATGGCCGGCGTCGGCACGCTCAACTGCGGGGCCGGACCCGGAGCCGGTGGCGTGGCGGGGAAGTCGCTGGCCGCGGGCGCGCCTGCCAGCACGCTGCCGGAGACCGACAGGATGGCCGTAAAGACGGCCAGGCGAAGTGGATGGACGCGGCTCATTTCGCTGCTCCCGTGGCGGTGGCCGGCGCGGCCTTGGCCTGCGGCAGGTAATCGATGGTGACCTTCTTTGCGCCAGTGACGTATTTCTGCAGGACCCGGTGCACGTCCTTCGCACTGACCTGCTGCAGCGCGAGCAAGTCGCCATTGACATGCTCGACGTTGCCGTCGATCAGGCTCGCCTGGCCCAGCGCGAAGGCGATGCCCTGCGCGGTCTGGCGCTGCTTCAGTTCACTGGTGAGCAACTGGGTCTTGACCTTGTCCAGCTCGGCATCCGGAATCGGCTGCGTCGCCAGCCAGATGATCTCCTCGCTCAGCAGCTTCTCCGCTTCCGCCGGCTGGTGCCCGCTGGCGAGAATCGCGTAGACGGTGAACAGGCCCGGCCCGACCCGCGCGTCGGCGTCGGCACCGATGTCCCGGGCCACCTGGTGGCGATACACCAGCGACTGGTACAGCCGCGAGGAATCGCCCTGCGACAGCAACGCGGCAGCGACCTGCAAGGGGATCCGGTCGGCACTGTCCGAGGCCGGAGGGATCAGCCAGGTCAGCGCCACCGCCGGCAGCGGCGCGGTCTCGCTGGTGACGGTGTAGCGCTGGTCCTTCCTGCGTACCGGCTCCTTCGCGGTGACCTGCGGGATCGGCGTGGCCGGCTTCGGGATCCAGCCGAAATATTCATCGACCCACGCGTCGAGCTGCTTCGGGTCGAAGTCGCCGGCGACAATCAGGGTGGCGTTGTCGGGGCGGTAGAAGGTGTCGTGGAACGCGATCACGTTCTGCAACGACGCGGATTCCAGATCGGGGATGCTGCCGATGGTGGGGCGCTTGTACGGATGCACCGTGTAGGAATACGGGTCGATCGCGTTGAACAGCTTGCCGTAGGGATTGGCCAGCACGCTCTGGCGGTATTCCTCCTCCACCAC
>DATNGL010000105.1:0-12912 GCA_035605895.1 Rhodanobacter sp. | reverse complement strand
AGGAGCTGAAGAAGTTCGGGCTGGAGGTGCACACCGGCATCGCGCACACCGGCGTGGTGGCCTTGCTCAAGGGCGACCTGCCCGGGCCGCGACTGGCGATCCGTGCCGACATGGATGCGTTGCCGGTGACCGAGGAGGTGGATCTGCCGTTCGCCTCGAAGGCCAAGGGCGAATACCGCGGCAAGACCGTTGGCGTGATGCATGCCTGCGGCCACGACGCGCATACCGCGATGCTGCTGGGCATGGCGCAGGCACTCAGCGGCATGAAGAAACAGTTGCATGGCTCGGTGCTGTTCGTGTTCCAGCCTGCCGAGGAAGGTGCGCCTGCCGGCGAGGAGGGCGGCGCGGAGCTGATGCTGAAGCAAGGCATGCTGCGCGACTACAAGCCGGATGCGATGTTCGGCATGCACGTGGTCAGCTCGCTCAACGTGGGCACGGTATCGGTGCGGCCGGGACCGACGATGGCCGGCTCGGACTGGTTCAAGCTGGTGGTGCACGGCCGCCAGACCCACGGTGCGATGCCGTGGAACGGGGTCGACCCGATCGTCACCGCCGCCGAGATCATCGGCGCCGCGCAGACCATCGTCAGCCGCAAGCTCGACATCAGCACGCTGCCGGCGGTGCTCAGCTTCGGCATCGTCGAGGGCGGCTCGCGCTACAACATCGTGCCGGACCAGGTGGAGTTGCAGGGTACGCTGCGCACGTTCGATCCGGCCATGCGCCAGCAGGCGATCGACAACCTCAAGGGCATCGCCGAACACGTCGCCGCCGCGAACGGCGCCACGGTGGACATGGAGATTCCGCTGGTCAGCAATCCGGTGCTGGTGAATGACGACAAGCTGACGGCAGGCGTGCGCGCCAGCCTGTTGCGCATCGACGGAGCAGCGCAGGTACGCGAAGCGCGACCCTGGATGGCGTCGGAGGATTTCGCGCTGTTCGCGCAGGCCGTGCCCAGCGTGTATTTTTTCGTGGGCGCCACGCCGCAGGGCCAGGATGCCGCGAAGGCGCCTTCCAACCATTCACCGAAATTCTTCCTCGACGAAGGCGCCCTGAAGATCGGCATGCAGTCGATGCTGCAGGCAAGCCTGGACTATCTTGACGCCACCGCTTCGCCAGGCGCGGGCACCGCGGACCGCAGCCTCTGACGAAGCCTTCCGCCGCTCGCCCGTTCGCGTCGGACTAGACCTCGACGCTGGCGGGATGGCGCTGCTGGAAGCGCCGGTGATGAACCAGCAGGCCGCTGTAGTAGACGATGTAATAGCCGACCAGCAGCCCGATCACCAGCATGGTCAGCGGGCTGGAAGCATAGCCCATCGGCTGCATCTGCATACCTTGGCCATGGACGGCGGCCAGCGCGGAGGCCTGTTGTATCTGCGGCCACACGACCAGCAGGCGCCAGGCCAGCCGCCCCAGCAGCAGCACCGTGAGCAGTGCACCGATCCACGGGTTCGGCACGTAGCAGTCGCCCTTGACCGGATCGACCTCGAAGCGGGTCAGCTGTAGGCCGAGCAGCCCGATCGCGCCGCCGATGAGGGTGCCGCCGAACAAGCCCTCGGCCAGTGCCAGCCGGTGGAATCCGCCGAGCGCCAGCAGGCCGCCGATGATCGCGAACATCACGATGCGCACGATCATCCGCTTGCGTCGGATCGGCTGCCGCCCGAAGCTGCGACTGACCCGTCGCCACACGATCAGGGCGAGCAACGGCAGCATGATCAGGTACGGGCTCAGATGGGCAGGCATGGCGTGGCCGCGTCGATGGATTGGGTCCAGCTTAGCCGGGCGGACGGCCGCTTTCGACTGACGGTTGTCACCCTGTGCACGGGAGAACACCCTGATCGGTCGTGGCAGTTCCCGCTACGACCTGGCCGATGAAAAAAACATCAGGTAGACCAGACGGCCGTTTTCCATGCTGTCGCCGAATGAGGGCCCGGCGGTATGCCACAACCATGGCCGCAGCAGGACGAGTCGATTGAAGCGCATGGGCACCCGCATGGTGAGTTCCCATTTCGAGTCGTCGCTGCTGTCTTTTTCGATGATGTCGCGATGCATCTCCTCATCCGATGCATAACCCAACCTAGCGCGTTCCGCCGGATCGATCGGTGCGTGGTCGGTGCCGGTGCGGCGATGCCGGAAGAACTCGGTGCCGCCGGCACAATCCTCCGGCCGACTGAGATACAGAATGCCTGACCAGTAGGTACCCGGATCAATGTGCACTCTCGCGTGCCCCTTGTCCCCCGCCAGCGCGATCCGGCATTTGGCATGCGATTCCAGCGGTGTCCTGACTTTCAGGGGCTCGGCGACGAGGTGGGAAACCTGCTGCGCGAGCCCGGTGATTTCGATGCGCTCCTGCGAATTGCGCCCGGGATACGGGCCCTCCTGGGGCGGATAGGTCATCCGCAGCGCGGCACGACGCAATTCATCCGCGTTTTCGAGAAAGTCGTCGGCGATGATCAGTGATGTAGGCATGAATAGTGACCTTTGTGGGAACTGCTTTGCCGCTGCAAGGAGATTTGAACCAGTCCATGATCCCGCGCAACGCGGCCCTGCGGGTGCTTGCGACGTGCGTTGGTCACCCCTGCGCCGGGGTGCCGGCCGGGTCGGCGCCACCAAGCTGCTCTGCGATCGAACGTGTGCGTGCAGTCGCTTCACTGCCGGTATGCAGGGTCGACTTGCGCTCGATCAGCAGGATCAGGCATTCGGCCTCGGCCACCGGATTGTGGCGCGTGCCCCTGGGCACCACGAACAGCTCGCCCTCGGCCAGCTCGACCGCACCCGCTTCCAGCTCGATGCGCAGGTGACCGGCGAGGATCACGAACAGCTCGTCCTCGTCGTCGTGGCAATGCCAGCCGAATGTGCCGAGCACCTTGGCGACCTTGAGATAGCTGTCGTCGAGCTCGCCGATCACGCGCGGCGACCAGTACTCGGTCAGCGCCGCGGCCGCCTGGCGGGGCGAGATCGCCGCCGGCATGGCCTACTTCGCCTTGCCCTGGTTGGCCACCGCCGCCATCTTCGCCGCGATCGCGTCGGCATCGCCGAGGTAGTAATGGCGCAGCGGCTTCAGCTCGTCGTCGAACTCGTAGACCAGCGGTATGCCGTTGGGGATGTTCAGCTCGACGATCGCCTCGTCGGAAATCCCGTCGAGATACTTCACCAGCGCGCGCAGCGAATTGCCGTGCGCCGCGACCAGCACGCGCCGGCCGGCCCTGATCGCCGGGGCCAGCATCCCGTGCCAGTAAGGCAGCACGCGGGCCACGGTGTCCTTCAGGCACTCGGTGTCGGGGATCTCCTTCGGATCGAGGCCGGCATAGCGCGGATCGTGCACCGACTCGTTCGCGCTGCGCGCCAGCGGCGGCGGCGGGATGTCGTAGCTGCGGCGCCAGATCTTGACCTGGTCCTCGCCGTACTTCGCCGCCGTCTCGGCCTTGTTGAGGCCGGTCAGCCCGCCGTAGTGGCGCTCGTTGAGGCGCCAGTCGGTGACCACCGGCAGCCACATCAGGCCCATTTCATCCTGCACGCCCCACAGCGTGCGCACGGCGCGCTTGAGTACCGAGGTATGCGCCACGTCGAAGCTGAAACCTTCCGCCTGCAGCAGCCGGCCGGCCTCGCGCGCCTCGACCATGCCCTGTTCGGTGAGATCGACGTCGGCCCAGCCGCTGAAACGGTTGTCGAGGTTCCACTGGGACTGGCCGTGGCGGATCAGGACGAGTTTGTGCATGGGGGCAATCATCGCAGTGAGTCAGACGGCGAATGGTGAAGGGCGACCCCGGCAGCGTCAAATGCACCCCTGCCACAGGTCACGCTAAACCGATCCGCCGTCCGCCGCATCCCATGGACTGATTCCCACGAACCCGCCCATGAAGGAGATTCCCATGCGCCGACTCACGACGATGCTCATACTCGCCACCCTCAGCCTGGGCCTGCCGCTGTTCGCTGCCGCGCACGACGGCGACGTCGACAAGGTCAATGGCTCGGTGCGGGTCGAGGCCGGTCAGCAGGCCGGCAATGTCAGCACGGTCAACGGTGCGGTGCACATCGAGGACGGCGCCAGTGTGCAGAAGGCCAGCACCGTCAACGGCGCGGTCGAGCTGGGCGACAAGGCGCAGGCCACCAAGCTGGGCACGGTCAATGGCGCGATCACCCTGGGTGGCCACAGCAAGGTCGGCGGCGAGGTCAGCGCCGTCAACGGCAGCATCCAGCTGGCCAACGGCGCCGAGATCGGCGGCAAACTGGACAACGTCAATGGCGCGATCGTGCTGGACGAGGCGCACGTCGCCGGCGGCATCGAGACCGTCAACGGCGACGTCACGGTCGGCGCGAACTCGCGTGTCGAGGGCGGCATCCTCGTCGACAAGCCCAGCAATGGCTGGTTCCACTTGGGCCGCGAGCGCACACCGGTCATCGTGATCGGTCCGCACGCCGTGGTGCAGGGGACCCTGGAGTTCAGGCGCGAGGTGGTGCTGAAGGTCAGCGACAGTGCGCAGATCGGCCCGGTGAAGGGCGCGACAGTGGCGAAGTTCAGCGGCGCGAATCCGTAAGTCGGCCATGACCCCGTAGGAGCCCGCTCGCGGGCGATGCTTTTGTCCTGATCTTTCACCGAGGCATAAGAGCAAAAGCATCGCCCGCGAGCGGGCTCCTACGGCAGCCAGTCGCGCGGTTTCAGGTAATCGCCCAACGCTGCCTCGGCGGAACCCGGCTCCGGCGCATAGGCATATTCGAAACGCACCCGCGGCGGCAGGCTCATCAGGATCGATTCGGTGCGTCCGCCCGATTGCAGGCCGAACAGCGTGCCGCGGTCGTAGACCAGGTTGAATTCCACGTAGCGGCCGCGCCGGTACAGCTGGAACTCGCGCTCGCGTTCGCCGAACGGGGCTTCCCTGCGACGCTCGACGATCGGCAGGTAGGCATCGAGGAAGCCCTGGCCGACGTCGCGGGTGAACGCGAAGCAGCGCTCGAAGCCGCCCTCGTTGAGGTCGTCGTAGAACAACCCGCCCACGCCGCGGGTCTCGTTGCGGTGCTTCAGGTAGAAGTACTCGTCGCACCACTGCTTGTAGCGCGGATAGACCTCGGCGCCATACGGCGCGCACAGCTCGCGCGCCACCGTGTGCCAATGGCGCACGTCCTCGTCGACCGGATAGAACGGGGTGAGGTCGAAGCCGCCGCCGAACCACCAGACCGGCTCCACGCCTTCCTTGCTGGCCTCGAAGTAGCGCACGTTGGCGTGCGTGGTCGGCACGTGCGGATTGTTCGGATGCAGCACCAGCGACACGCCGGTGGCGATGAAACTGCCGCCGGCCAGCTCCGGCCGGTGCTGGGTGGCACTGGGCGGCAACTGATCGCCGGACACGCGCGAGAAGTTGACCCCGGCCTGCTCGAACACGGCGCCGTCGCGCAGCACGCGGGTACGCCCGCCGCCACCGGCAGGCCGCGTCCAGGCGTCCTCCACGAAACGCGCGCCGCCATCGGCCTGCTCGATGGCGGCGCAGATGCGCTCCTGCAGCTCGCGCAGGAAGCTTTCGGCAAGATCGGCTTGCTGGCTCATCGTGGATCCGGTCGGTTCGATCCCGCGAGCTTAGCAAGATCGACCCGGCCGATCGCTGCGGCGCGGCGCCGCGCCGTTCGCGGCACCTTCATGCCGCGCTGCGGACGATGCCCGGGTGCCTGCCACCAGGCTAGGCAATCCCAGGTACGCCCGCTAGGCTTTCACGATGCCCATGTTGACGCCACCACTCGCGGTCACCACGTACACCGCCACTTCCGCGCTCGGCCACGGCCTGGCGGCACAACTCGATGCGCTGGCCCACGGTCGCAGCGGCCTGCGCCCGAACGACATCGGCAGCGCGCCGCTGGCATGCTGGATCGGCCGTGTCGAGGGAGTCGAGGCCACCGCCCTGCCGCCGGCTCTCGCCGACTGGGACTGCCGCAACAACCGGCTTGCCTGGCTTGGCCTGCAGCAGGACGACTTCATCGACAAGGTCCGCATTGCCCGCGACCGCTACGGGGCCAACCGCATCGCCCTGCTGCTGGGCACCTCCACCGCCAGCATCGGCGCCACCGAGGAAGCCTATCGCCGGCTGGATGCCGACGGCGGCCTGCCCGACGACATGCTGCGACCGGCGATCCACACGCCGCACTCGCTGAGCGCCTTCGTGGCCGCCGCACTCGGACTGACCGGCCCGTGCCTTACCGTTTCCACCGCCTGCTCGTCGAGCGCCAAGGTGTTCGCCAGTGCCGAGCGGATGATCCGGCTCGACCTGGTCGATGCGGCGGTGGTCGGCGGGGTCGACACGTTGTGCGACAGCGTGTTGTTCGGCTTCAACGCGCTGGAACTGGTCTCCACGGCGCCGTGTCGGCCCTTCGATGTCGCGCGCGACGGCATCTCGATCGGCGAGGCGGCCGGTTTCGCCCTGCTCGAGCGCAGCGGGATGGCTGCCGATGCGCCGCAACTGCTCGGCTACGGCGAAGCCAGCGACGCGCACCACATGTCCACGCCGCATCCGGAGGGACTCGGCGCGGAACTCGCGCTGCGCGACGCGCTGGCGCGTGCCGGGCTGGAAGCGGCCCAGGTCGACTACATCAACCTGCACGGCACGGCGAGCCGGAAGAACGACGAAGTCGAGGCGGCGCTGGTCAACCGCAGTTTTCCGGCCACCACGCGGGCCAGTTCCACCAAGGGCTACACCGGCCACACGCTTGGCGCCGCCGGCATCGTCGAGGCGGTGGTGGCGCTGCTTGCGATCGAGCACGGGCTGGTACCGGGCAACCTCGGCGGCGAGTCGCCCGATCCGGACTGTGGTGCCTCGTTCGCCTGGCGCAACGAACGGCAGCGCATCGACGTGGCGCTGAGCAATTCGTTCGGCTTCGGCGGCAACAACGCCTGTCTCGCGTTCGCACGGGCGGGATTCGGCGCATGAGCACGTTGCGGGTGTGGGTCGAAGGCGTGGGCCTGTGGTCGCCGCAACTGGCCGATTTCGCCGCGTTGGGGAGCGTGCTCGGCGGCAGCATGCCGACGCCCCCGCCGGCGCGCCCCGCGGCCGCCAGGCTGCCGCCGAACGAACGTCGCCGGGCGCCGGAGAGCGTGCTGCTGGCCGTCGAGGTGGCCGATCAGGCGGTGGCGATGAGCGGGCGCGATGCGGCCACCCTGGCCTGCGTGTTCGCCTCCTCGCACGGCGACCAGCCGATCACCGATTACATGTGCGCCGCCCTGGCGCGGGCACCGGCGGAGTTGTCGCCGATCCGCTTCCACAACTCGGTGCACAACGCGCCGGTCGGCTACTGGACGATGGCCAGCGGTTGCCACGCGCCATCCACCGCGGTAGCCGCCCAGCGCGCCAGCTTCGGCGCCGGCCTGCTGGAAGCCGCAAGCCAGGTGCTGGCCGAACGGCGCGCGGTGCTGCTGGTGTGCAGCGACACCGCCGGCAGCGGGCCACTGCGCGAAGTCACCGGCTGCGAGCAGGCGTTCGGCTGCGCCCTGGTGCTGGCGCCGGCTGCCGGCCCATCGAGCATCGCGGCGCTCGACCTGCTGGTACTGGCCGAACATGCCGATACTCCGTTGCCCGAACCGCTGGCCGGTTGGCGCCATGGAAGTCCCTCGGCGACCAGCCTGGCCTTGCTCGCCCCGCTGAGCCGGGGCTCCGGTCGCTGTCGGCTGGCGGCGTCGGGCACGCTCGGGCTGCAGGTCGACGTGCGGCATGTCGAGCGGGAGCGCGCGGCATGAATGCCTCGGTGGCTCGCTGGTGCGTGCTGATTCCCTGCCTCAACGAGGAAGCGGCGATCCGGTCCGTGATCGAATCCGTGCTCGCCCTCGGCGCGCCGGTCATCGTGATCGACGACGGTTCGGACGACCGCACCCCGGACATCGTCGCCGCGCTGCCGGTGACCTTGCTGCGTCACGCCCGGCGCTGCGGCAAGGGCGAGGCATTGCGTCACGGTTTTCGCGAGGCCTCGCGCCAGGGCTACGAAGCGGTGCTCACGATGGACGGCGATGGCCAGCACCTGGCCGACGACATCCCGCGCATCGTGGCAGCGGCCATGAGCTATCCGGATCACATCGTGATCGGTGCACGCCTGCTGGACAAGGCGCAACAGCCCAGGGGGCGTCGCTGCGCCAACGCGGTGGCCGACTGGGGAATTTCCTGGGCCTGCGCGCAACCCGTCGCGGATACCCAGAGCGGTCAGCGCTGGTATCCGCGCGCGGCACTGGAACTGGTCGACCTGCCTGCGGAGAACTTCGTGTTCGAGGCGGCCATCCTGATCGCGGCCTCCCGCGAGAAGCATCTGGGCATCGTCTCGGTACCGATCGCTTCGCGTTACTACGGCTCGTTCCGTCCGAGCCACCTCAGCCCGGTACGCGACGTCACCCGGATCACCATCTACACGATCGGCCGGGTCATCCACTACGGCAACATCGTTGCCAGCTACCGCCGCTCGCGCGCGCTGCCGCACGTGATCCGGGAAACGGTTCCGGCCGCGTGACCCGCGCGACGCTGCCTCAATCGGGCAGCAGGGCCTGTCCGATCTTGCGCAAACCGCCAACATCGAGCAGTTCCATCTCCCGCCCCTCGATACGGATCAGTTTCCGGGTACGGAAACGACTCAGCACGCGGCTCACCGTCTCGGCGGCCAGCCGCAGATAATTGGCGATGTCGCCCCGCGACATGCTGAGGTGGAAACGGGTGGCGGAGAAGCCGCGTGCCGCATAACGCCCGGCCAGATCCGTCAGGAACGCGGCCACGCGCTCGTCCGCACTGTGGTCGCCGGCCAGCAGGCTGGCGGTGCCCAGTTCCTTGCTCAACATGCGGAACAGGTGCTTCTGCACCGCCGGCACGCGCGAAGCCAGTGCGCTCATCGCGGGAAACGAGAAGCGGCAGAAGAAGGTGGTATCCAGCGCCACCGCGTCGCACGGGAAATGCTCGGGGTAGATCGCGTTCAGGCCGATCACTTCGCCGGGCAAATAGAAACCGAGTACCTGTTCGCGACCTTCCTTGTCTACCATGCGGCTTTTCACCGTACCCGAACGCACCGCGAAGATCGCGCGGAACGGATCGCCGGTGCGGAAGATGTGCTCGCCGGCGCGGAACGGCCCCACGTGCTCGACCAGACACTGCAATTCGGCCAGTTCGGGCTTGTCGTAGCCGGCGGCGATGCAGGCGCTGGAGAACGCGCAGGTGCCGCAGAAACGCGTCTCGTCGCCGTCATCGGCAATCGGGTTGGGCGGCTCGGGCAGGCGACCTGCCGGGTACTTGGATTGCATGATGCTGGTCGGTTGCCTGGTGGGGGCCGCGTGGATCAGATCACGCGCGAATAGCGCGCCGGTCGTGCCGCGTCGTCGAGATAGGCGTCGAAGCACATGGCGATGATACGCAACAGCAGCCGCCCCCGCGAGGTCACCCGGATTTCGCGGGCGTTCTCGAGCACCAGGCCATCTTCAACCAGCGGCGCCAGCCGCTGCCGTCCGCGCACGAAATACTCATCGAACAGCAGCCGGTGGCGTGCTCCGAATTGCCGCTTGTCGACCAGGCCCTGGCACATCAACTCGCCGATAAGTTCGCGCCGGATCAGGTCGTCCTCGTCCAGTTCCAGCCCTCGTACCACCGGCAGGCGCCCGGCATCCAGCGCCGCGCAGTAGCCGATCAGGTCGCGCGCGTTCTGGCTGTAGCTGTCGCCGATGCGCCCGATCGCGCTCACGCCAAGCCCCACGATGTCGCAATCGCCGTGCGTCGAGTAGCCCTGGAAGTTGCGCTGCAGCGTGCCGGCGCACTGCGCCTGCACCAGTTCGTCGCCGGCCCTGGCGAAGTGGTCCAGGCCGATGTAGACGTAGCCTGCCGCAGACAGCTTCGCCACGGCGCAGCCGAACAAGGCCAGCCGCGTCGCCGCATCCGGCAGGTCCGCCGCGGCGATCTGCCGCTGCGCCTTGAACATCTCCGGCAGGTGCGCGTAACCGTAGACGGCCACGCGGTCGGGCTTCAGCGCCACCACCTGGTCCAGCGTGCGGCTGAAGCCATCGACGGTCTGGAACGGCAGGCCATAGATCAGGTCGACGCTCGCCGAACGGAACGCGGAGGCATGGGCGGCGTCGAGCACCGCGCGGGTCTGTTCGAAACTCTGGATGCGATTGACCGCCTTCTGCACCACCGGATCGAAATCCTGGATGCCCACCGAGATGCGGTTGAAGCCCAGCTCGCCCAGCACGCGCACGTAGTCGCCGTCGGCGAAGCGCGGGTCGATCTCGATGCCGTATTCGCGATCCTTCGCGTGACTGAAGCTGAAGTGCCGCGCCAGCGATTCCACCAGCTCGCCCATCTGCGCGGCATCGAGGAAATTCGGCGTGCCACCGCCGAAATGCAGCTGGCGCACCGGCCGGTCGCGATCGAACAGCGGCGCGATCAGCTCGATCTCGCGATACAGGCGCTCGAGATAGCGCTCGGCCTGGGTCGCGTCGCGCGTGATGATCCGGTTGCAGCCGCAGTAGAAACACGGGCTCATGCAGAACGGCACGTGGACATACAGCGACAGTGCCCGCGGGATCGGTTCCTCGTTGGACGCGCGAATGACGCCGCGCAACGCCGTTTCGTCGAAATCCGCCCGGAAGTGCGGCGCGGTCGGGTAGCTGGTGTAGCGCGGGCCGGCCACGTCATGCCGCGCGATCAGGGCCGCGTCGAATTCGGGGGAAGTGATGGCACGGGTCATGGCAGCGAGTCTGTCGCCCACGCTGCCGCGCCGCCTTGATCCGGATCAAGCGTCACGAGGATCGCGGCCACGCACCGCGGCACGAATGCACAGGTCCAGGCAGCGACCTGCCGGCCGACGCCTGCGCCGGCGCACGCCCCCGGCCGGGCAGCCTCAGCCCCTCAGCGGCTCGATACGCTGCTCGATCGAGCCGAAGATCGAGGCGCCCCCGGCATCGGTGATGTCGATTTTCAGGCGATCGCCGAACTTCATGAACGGCGTGCTCGGCTTGCCGTCGCGCAGGGTTTCCACCGTGCGCTGCTCGGCAAGGCACGACGCGCCCTTGCCGGTGTCCTCGTTGGCGATGGTGCCGGAACCGACAAGGGTGCCGGCAGTCAGCGGCCGGGTCTTCGCCACATGGGCGACCAGCTCGGCGAAACTGAATTGCATGTCGACGCCGCACTCGGCCTCGCCGAACCACGCGCCGTTCAACCAGGTGCGCATCGGCAGGTGCAGCTTGTCGCCCTGCCAGGCATCGCCCAGTTCGTCCGGCGTCACCAGCACCGGCGACAGTGCCGAGCGCGGTTTGCTCTGCAGGAAGCCGAAGCCCTTGGCCAGCTCGCCCGGGATCAGCCCGCGCAGGCTGACGTCGTTGACCAGACCGACCAGCTGGATGTGTTCGGACGCCTGCGCCGGCGTCACCGCCATCGGCACGTCGTCGGTGATCACGATCACCTCGGCTTCCAGATCGATGCCGTAGTCCTCGCTCGGCACCACCACCGGATCGCGCGGGCCGAGAAAACCGGCGCTGGTCGCCTGGTACATCAGCGGATCGGTGTAGAACGACTTCGGCACCTCGGCACCTCGCGCGCGACGCACGCGCTCGACGTGCGGCAGGTACGCCGAGCCATCGACGAACTCGTACGCGCGCGGCAGTGGCGAAGCGAGCGCGGTCATGTCCAGCGCAAACGCGCCGCCGGCCTTGCCCTCGTTCAATTCATCCGACAACGCGTTCAATCGCGGCGCACTGTTGGACCAGTCGTCCAGCGCGGCCTGCAAGGTCGGCGCGATGGCGCCGGCCTTCACGGCTTTCGTCAGATCACGACTGACCACGATCAGCGTACCGTCGCGGCCGCCTTCCTTCAGACTTCCCAGCTTCATGCAATTCCCCAGACGGAATGGTGCGGCGGATTACGCCTGCGATGGATCGAAATGCTTGCGGATGCCCTGCCAGCACTCATGATAATTGCCCTGCAGCTGCGGTGAAGCCAGTGCCTGCTGCGTGGGCCGGATCACCTTGCGCGTCTCGAACATGAAGGCCATGGTGCCGCCGATCACGTCCGGCTTCGACAGGTCGGCCGCCGACGCCTTCTCGAACGTGACCGCATCCGGACCGTGCCCGCTCATGCAGTTGTGCAGCGAGGCGCCGCCGGGCAGGAAGCCTTCGGCCTTGGCGTCGTACACGCCGGCGATCAGGCCCATGAATTCGCTGGCGACGTTGCGATGGAACCACGGCGGGCGGAAGGTGTTCTGCGCGACCAGCCAGCGCGGCGGGAAGATCGCGAAGTCGACATTCGCCGTGCCCGCGGTATCGCTGGGCGAAGTCAGCACGGTGAAGATCGACGGGTCGGGGTGGTCGTAGCTGATCGAGCCGATCGTGTTGAAGCGGCGCAGGTCGTACTTGTACGGCGCGTAGTTGCCGTGCCAGCCGACCACGTCCAGCGGCGAGTGGTCGATCTTCGCCGACCACAACGCGCCCTGGAATTTCGCGACCAGCTCGAACGCGCCCTCGACGTCTTCGTACGCCGCGTGCGGGGTGAGGAAATCGCGCGAGTTGGCCAGGCAGTTCGAACCGATCGGGCCCAGATCCGGCAGGCGCAGCAGTGCACCGAAGTTCTCGCAGACGTAGCCACGCGCCTCGCTGTCCACGAGTTCCACGCGGAAACGCACACCCCTCGGAATCACCGCGATCTCCTGCGGCTCGACCTCCAGCACGCCCAGCTCGGTGGCCAGTCGCAAGGCGCCTTGCTGCGGCACGATCAGCAACTCGCCGTCGGCGTCGTAGAAAAACCGCCCCTGCATCGAACGATTGGCTGTGTAGACATGGATGCCCACCCCAGCCTGCTCGGCCGGACCACCGTTACCTGCCAGCGTGACCAGCCCATCGACGAAATCGGTCGGCTGGGACGGCAGCGGCGGCGGATTCCAGCGCAGCTGGTTCGGTGTGGCTGGCGCTTCGTCGAAGCG
>DATNGL010000104.1:0-5807 GCA_035605895.1 Rhodanobacter sp. | reverse complement strand
CATGCCCTGAAGAGCAAGGGCATCGATCCCGCGCAGACCTTCATCGACCGCCAGGCGCACCAGTTGCGCCGGCTGCCTCCATGGTGAACGCATGAACGAGAACGACGAGCAGCTGACTCCATTCAACGCACGCGAGGCGATCCGCCTGATCGTGCTCACCGGCCTCTCCGGCGGCGGCAAGACGGTGGCCCTGCGCGCGCTGGAGGATCTGGAGTTCTACTGCGTCGACAACCTGCCCGGCAGCCTGCTGCCGCACCTGGTGCAGGCGGTGTTGCAGGATCGCAGCAGCCGGCGCCGGCGCATCGCGGTAGGCATGGACGTGCGCAACCGCGGCGAGGATTTCAGTCACCTGCCCAGCGTGCTTTCGGAGCTGGCTGCAGCCGGCGTGCAGGTGCATCTGATCTTCCTGGACTGCCGCGACGAGGTGCTGATCAAGCGCTATTCCGAAACACGCCGACGTCATCCGCTGGCCTTGCGCGGGGTGTCGCTGGCCGATGCGATCGTCGAGGAGCGCCGGTTGCTGCGCCCGCTGATGGCGATCGCCGAGAAGGTGATCGATTCCAGCGAACTCAACGTGCACCAGCTGCGCCGTCTCGTCGCCACCGGTTACGCCCAGGCGACCGAGGGGCTGACCCTGATGTTCCAGTCGTTCGCGTTCAAGCGCGGCTTGCCGCTGGATTCCGACTTCGCGTTCGACGCGCGCTGCCTGCCGAACCCGCACTGGCAAGCGCACCTGCGACCGTTGTCGGGGAAGGACGCGCCGGTACGCGAATTCCTCGACGGCGAACCCCTGGTCGGCGAGTACTTCAGCGACACCGCACGCTGGCTGGACAGCTGGATCCCGCGCTTCGAGCAGGACGACCGCAGCTACCTGACCATTTCGATCGGCTGCACCGGCGGTCGTCACCGTTCGGTCTACCTCGTCGAGAAACTGGCGGCCCACTACCGGGCCCAGCGCGAAGGCGTGCTTACCTTCCACCGCGAGCTCGAATGATGACCACGCTGCCCGATTGCAGCCGGCCTGCGGAGTCGCGGACATGAGCGTGGGCGTGCTGTTGATGACGCACGAGGCGGTCGGCAAGGCGCTGATTTCCGCCGCGCACCATGTGATGCCGAAATTGCCGCTGCGCGTTTCCGCCGTGGAGGTTCCGCCGCAGGCTGACCCGGAAGTGATGCGCACGCTCACCGCCCACCACGCGCGCGATCTCGACCAGGGCGACGGCGTCTTGATCCTGGCCGACCTCTATGGCGCCACGCCGTGCAACATCGGGCTGTCGCTGGGCGCGCTCGGCGTACGTCTGCGTTGCGTCTCGGGGCTGAACCTGCCGATGCTGCTGCGCGTACTCAACTATGCGGAAAAACCACTGGACGAACTGGCCGAAATCGCCGCCAGCGGTGGCCGCGGGGGGATTTTCATCGACCATGCCTGACTTCAATCATGCTTGAACAAGAGATCGTCGTTTCCAACAAGCTCGGCCTGCACGCCCGCGCCTCGGCCAAGCTGGTGCAACTGGTACAGGGCTTCAAATCCACCGTATGGCTGGTCAGCAAGGGCCGCGAGGTCAACGCGCAGAGCATCATGGGCGTGATGATGCTGGCGGCCGGCATCGGCACCACGCTCAGCGTGCGCGCCGACGGCCCCGACCAAGAGGCGGCACTGGCGGCGGTGATCGAGTTGTTCGAGCGCAAGTTCGACGAGGGAGCATGATCGGTATGGGATTCGGGAGTCGGGAATCGGGAATCGGCAACAGCAAGGCGCAAGCTCGACGCAGGCTCGCCGCTGCTTCCATGCTGCCCGCTCTTCCCATTTCCCATTCCCCATTCCCCATTCCCAGCGCGGAGGACGCGCCATGAGGCATGTCCTCTCCGGCACCGTGGCCGCGCGCGGCATGGCGCTGGGCCGCGCGCGGCTGGTGCAGCCCAGTCGCTACACCGTCGACAGCCGTCCGCTGAATGAGGGCGAGATCGAAGGTGAACTGGCCAAGCTGCACCAGGCGCTGGATACCGCGCGCCAGGAATTGCGCGAACTGCGCGGCAAGCTGCACGGCGCGCTGGCACGCGAGGTCAACGAATTCATCGACGCGCACAGCCTGCTGCTGGACGATGCCGAGCTGCTGCGCGGGCTGGACGACCTGGTGAAAATCGGCCACTACCGCCCCGGTGCCGCGCTGAAGAAGCAGCGCGACCGCCTGTCCGCCGTGTTCGAGGCGATGGACGACCCCTACCTGCGCAGCCGCAAGGAAGACGTCGAGCAGGTGATCAACCGGGTGATCTCCGCGCTGCAGCGGCAGACCAGTCCGGAAGAACGCAAGCTGGCCGCGCGCGTGGGCGAGATCCTGATTGCCGACAGCATCGCACCGGCCGACATGGCGCAGTTGGCCGGCAACGGCCTGCTCGGCGTGGTCGCCAGTTCCGGCAGCGCCTACTCGCACAGCGCGATCCTGGCACGCAGCCTGGGCCTGCCGATGCTGGTGGGCACCCGCGACGCGCTGGCCAACATCCACGACGACGACCTGATCCTGCTCGATGCCGAGCGCGGCGAGACGGTGGTGCACCCCGCCGCGCAGGACCTTTCCCGCTATCGCGCCTGGCAGCGCGAGGCAGTCAACGAAGGGCGTCGCCTGGCCAAGCTGGCCAACGCGCCCACCCGTACCCGCGACGGTGTCGAGATCGCCCTGCTGGCGAATGCCGAAACCGGCGCCGACGTGGCCATGGCGCGTGCGCGCGGTGCCGACGGCGTGGGCCTGTATCGCACCGAGTTCCTGTTCCTGCGCAAGCGCGCGCTGCCCTCCGAGGACGAGCAGTTCATCGCGTATCGCGACCTGGTGATGGGCATGGGCGGCCTGCCGGTGACGATCCGCACCATGGACCTGGGTGCCGACAAGGCCGATGCCGCCGGCCTGGTCACCCGCGGCGAGGACAACCCCGCGCTGGGCGTGCGCGGCGTCCGCCTGTCGCTGCGCCATCCGTCGGTGTTCACCACCCAGATCCGCGCGATCCTGCGCGCTGCCTGCTACGGTCCAGTGCGCGTGCTGATCCCGATGGTGACCCAGCCGGACGAACTCATCGCGGTGCGCACCCTGTTCAAGCTGGCGCGCCAGGAACTCAAGCGCGAGAACATCGACCTGCCTGAAAAGCTGCCGCTGGGTGCGATGATCGAAGTGCCGGCCGCGGCGATCAACGTGCGCGCCCTGCTGGAACACGCCGACTTCCTCGCCATCGGCACCAACGACCTGGCCCAGTACGTGCTCGCCGCCGACCGCGGCAACGACGCGCTGGAAAACATCTACAACCCGTTGCAACCGGCGCTGCTGCGGCTGCTTTCGCACGTGATCAGCGCCGGCCGGCGTGCGAAGAAGCCGGTAAGCCTGTGCGGCGAGATCGCCGGCGACATGAACTTCACCGCCCTGCTGCTGTTGCTCGGGCTGCACGAGTTCAGCATGCACCCCAGCCAGATCCTGCACGTGCGCGATCGCCTGGCCACGCTCGACCACGCAAATTTGCGCCGTCATGCCGCGCAGCTGCTGCGCGCGCACACGCATGAGCAGGCCGAAGCGATGCTGGCCGAGATCGTCGGCTGACATCGGCAACCTGATCGGCGGGGTGCTTCCGATCCATCGCCATCACAGCTCATCCAGAAACGCATCGAGCAACGCGCCGCGGTATTTCTGCCGGTGCAGCAGCAGCGAGAGCTTGCGGCGCAGATCGAGGAACGGGGTGTTGAGCGCTTTCAGATGACCCGCGGCGACGGCATCGGTGATCGCCACCGCCGGCAGGCAGGCGATGCCCAGCCCGGCCACCACCACCTGCTTGATCGCCTCGATCTGGTCGAGCTCCAGCACGGTCTCGCCGGGCGGCAGCTGCGCCAGCACGCGCTCGCTGGTGGCGCGCGTGGCCGAGCCGGGTTCGCGCAGCACCCAGCGCGCGCCGGCGAAATCCGCAGGCTTCAAACCCCGCTTGCGCGCCAGCGGATGTTCCGGTGGCGCGCACACCACCAGCAGATCGTCGCGCCATGCCCGCACTTCCAGTTGCGGATGCGCGACCGGCCCCTCGACGCAGCCGATGTCGAGGCTGTGGTCGAGCATGCCCGCCGCAATCGCCTCGGTATTGGCCACGCGCAACCGGATCGCCACCTGCGGATGTGCGCGCACGAAGGGCCCGAGCAGTTCGCCCACGCGGTAGTTGCCCACCGTGTTGCTGGCCCCGATCCGCAATTCGCCATTCAGCGCCGCGCCGTCCTCGCTGCCGCGACGGCCGAATTCGGCATGGCGCTCCAGCAGTTCCTGCGCCAGCGGCAGCAGTTCGCGCCCGCGCGCATTGAGATGCAGGCGACCGCGCTCGCGATCGAACACCGGCGCGTCGAGCTGACGCTCCATCTCGGCCAGCGCCATGCTGGCCGCCGGCTGGGTCAGGTGCAGGCGCTCGGCGGCGGCGCGCACGCTGCCCAGCAGGGCGATCTGCACGAACACGTCGAGTTGGCGCGGGCTGATGTTGATCATCAGCCTACTTTATATCCTTGATCAGATATTCCAAGTTTTCTTTATGGATAACGGCACCGACAATGGCGGCGTTCCTGGAGTGCCGCATGAACGCCCCATCCATCGCCGCCACCATCCATCCGACCCTGCGCAGCCGCGTCCCGGGCCTGCTGCTGGCCGTGGCAATCGGCCTGCTCGCGCTGTTGCTGGGTCGCTGGGCGCCGTTGATCGGCGGGCCGGTATTCGGCATCGTGCTCGGCATCATCGTGCGCAACGCATTTGCGCCGGATGCGCGCTTCACTCCGGGCATCCAGTTCGGCAGCAAGCAGGTGCTGCAGTGGTCGATCATCGCACTCGGCTTCGGGCTCAGCCTGACCCAGGTGGCGAAGACCGGCCTGGAGTCGTTGTGGGTGACCCTGATCACGATGAGCGTGGCCTTTCTCAGCGCCTGGCTGCTCGGCCGCTGGCTCGGCGTGCACGACAAGTTGAAGATCCTGATCGGCGTGGGCACCGCGATCTGCGGCGGCTCGGCGATCGCCGCGGTGACGCCGATCGTCCGTCCTGACGACCACGACACCGCGTTCGCGATTTCCACCATCTTTTTGTTCAACGTGGTCGCGGTGCTGCTGTTTCCGCTGCTCGGCCATCTGCTGCACCTGTCGGACCTCGGCTTCGGCCTGTGGGCCGGCACCGCGATCAACGACACCTCGTCGGTGGTCGCCGCCGGCTACAGCTACAGCCACGCGGCGGGCGACTACGCCACCATCGTCAAGCTGACCCGCGCCACCCTGATCATCCCGGTCTGCCTGGTACTCGCCTTCGTGGTCGCCGCCCGCGAGAAACGCAAGCATGCCCAAGCCGGCAGCGCGGGCCATTTCAGCCTGGCCCGCATCTTCCCCTGGTTCATCCTGTGGTTCCTGGTGGCCTCGGGCTTCCGCACGGCCGGCCTGGTGCCGCTGGCAATCCAGCCGGCCCTGCACATGCTGGCCGAGTTCCTGATCATCGTGGCGCTCACCGCGATCGGCCTGTCGGCGAATCTGCGCAAGATGATCTCCAGCGGCGCGCGCCCGATCCTGCTCGGGCTGGGCGTGTGGGTGGCGGTGTCGGTCAGCAGCCTGCTGGTGCAGCTGGTGATCGGGCAGCTGTGAGGCACGCGCGGCGACATGCCACGGGCCGCCTCTCGTCATTCGTCAGCGCTTGTCCAGCGAGTATTTCCCGGGCCCGGTGACCACCAGCAGCAACAGGCCGCCCACGATGCTGATGTTCTTGTAGAAGTTGATCATGCTCAGGTAATGCTCCATGCCCTCCATGTTCCAGTAGCGGTGGCCT
>DATNGL010000103.1:0-11565 GCA_035605895.1 Rhodanobacter sp. | reverse complement strand
AGTGTGTGCTTGCGCATGATGCTTGCCTCTTTCAGTGGTGGGGAAGGTACGCCACCATTTGACGACGCCTTTGCGTATATGTTCTTTGCGCGAAGGTAAAGAACGGTAAAGAACGTGGTGCCCGCCCGGCGCTACCGTATTGAATGGCCGCCATGCAGACGCCCAACCCTTCCCGCATCCTGATTGCCGATGACGACCGCGCGTTGTGCGGCCTGCTGGCCGAATATCTGCGGCGCGAGGGGTTCGTGGTGGATCTCGCGCACGATGGCGCGGAGGCGCTGGCCCGCCTGCGCAACCCGGCCGAGCGGCCGGACCTGCTGATCCTCGACGTGATGATGCCCGGGCGCGACGGGCTGGACACCCTGCGCGAGCTGCGCATGCAGCACCGCCTGCCGGTGATCATGCTCTCCGCACGCGGCGAACCGGTGGATCGGGTGATCGGACTCGAGCTTGGCGCCGATGATTACCTGGCCAAGCCCTGCCTCCCGCGCGAGCTGCTGGCGCGAGTGCGCGCGCAGTTGCGCCGCAACGCGCCGCTGGCCGCGGGCACGGTGCAGGTGGGCAACCTGCAGCTGTTTCCGGGCGAACGCCGCGCCCAGGCGGGCGAGCAGGAGCTGACGTTGACCGGCGCGGAATTCCTGCTGCTGCTGGGCCTGGCCCAGCGTGCCGGTGAACTGGTCGACAAGGCCGCCCTGACCCGCCTGGCGCTGGGGCGCGAGCTGGAGCGTTTCGACCGCAGCATCGACGTGCACGTGAGCAGGTTGCGGCACAAACTGGCCGAGGCTTCGCCGGACGCACCGCGGATCGAGTCGGTGCGCGGCTCTGGCTACGTGCTGGTGGTGGCCGCGCCATGAGTCCGCTGAAGACTTCGCTGTACTGGCGGTTGCTGGTCTGGTTCTGCGTGGCCAACCTGCTGGTGCTGTTCCTGGGCGGCCTGTTCGCACGGCGTTTCATCGAATTCACCACCGCGGTCGAGATCAACTGGACGGCCCTGGCGCAGGACGCCGATCAGGCGTACGAGCGTGGCGGTCGCGATGCGCTGGTTGCGTGGGTGGCGCAGCAGCGCGAGCAAGGCGTCGAGGCGACCCTGTTCGATCACGGTGAGCCGCTCGTCCCCATCCGCCTGCGTGGCGCGATGGACTCGATGCTGGAGGAGTGGCTGTCGTCGGGGCAAAGCATCGTGCTGCAGCCGCGCCCCGGTTTCTATGTCGCCTTCCAGCAGGTCACCGGCGCCGACGGGCACACGCGCCAACTGCTGGCGATGAGCCGCTCGCATGTGCGCCTGCGTCCACAGGCGCGCGAGAAGATCTACCTGGCCGTCCAGTTGCTGCTGTCCCTGCTGTTCATCGGGGTGGTCGGCTGGTGGGTGGCGCGCAGCGTGGCGCGCCCGGTCGAGGCGCTGCGCCGTGCCACCCGGCGCATGGCCGACGGTGAGCTGTCGACCCGGGTCGGGTGGCAGGGCGGGCTGGCGCACGACGAACTGGCCCAGCTCGCCGGCGACTTCGACCTGATGGCCGGTCGGATCGAGGCGCTGGTCGCGCACGATCGCGGCGTGCTGCAGGACCTGTCGCACGAGTTGCGCTCGCCGCTGGCGCGGCTGCAATTGATCCTCGCTCTGGCCCGCCGCAGCGACCAGCCGGACGAGGCCGCACCGTACTTCGAGCAGGCCGAGCAGGAGATCGCGCGACTGGACCGGATGCTCGGCGAGATGCTGGCCTTGTCGCGCATGGAAGGCGGCCTGCCCGGCATGGAGCGCGAGCCGATCGAATTGGCGGCGCTGGCGCACGACTGCATGGAACAGTTCCGCCTCGAGGCTGAGGCGCGCCACGTCGACCTGGGCCTGACCAGCGTCGACTCCGTGGTGGTGTCGGGCAACGCCATGTTGCTGGAGCGTGCCTTGGGCAACCTGCTCGCCAACGCGATCAAGTTCGGTCCCGAGGGCGGCCGGGTCGGCGTGACCCTGCGGGTCGACCAGCGCTTCGCCGAACTCGCCGTGCGCGATCACGGGCCGGGCGTGCCCGGGAGCGAACTTGCCTTGTTGTTCCGGCCGTTCTACCGCGGCAGCAATGCGGCGCGGGCCGATGGCCATGGTCTGGGGCTGTCGATCGTGCAGCGTGTGGTGCAGGTGCATGGCGGCAGCATCGAGGTGCGCAATGCCGAGGGTGGCGGGCTGGAGGTCCGGCTGCGCCTGCCGCTGGCGTGAAGGTGCTTGTCTTGAACAGCTGACTCGGTTCGTGATGGCGAGTGCGAAGGCTGCCCAACAGGCGGTGCCTGCACCTGCACGCTGACCGTGGCGTTCCAGCTCCCGCGCTCGTCACCCCAGCGAAAGCTGGGGTCCGGCGCCTTTGGCCGTCCATTTCACTGGAATTGCTTTCGGGAGAAAGAGCAACAGCGTTTCGACCCGGTTCGCGGCCCGAGTCACTTTCTCTTGCGTGGCCGAGAGGAAGTGGCCAAGGAGAAGGCCACCCCGCTTGGCGCTTGCCGGGCATCCCTGCCCGCCAAGTCCGTGAGGCGGAGCCGGGCTTTTCGACAGCACATCGGCAACCGCTCCTGCGTTGCCTCAACTCGGGCATCCATGCCCTCGCCATGTGCTGGCGAATCGGCCAGGAGCGGAAGTTCGTACATGCCAGCAGATCGCCTGAAAGCAGACATTTAGGCCCGCTCGCCCATGATGCGACCGGTTGAGATATCAATGACGCACGCTCGCATCTGTCGGTGCCATTGTCGGACGGTAGATCGTGCTGGTGCCGTAACGTCGCGTATCGAGCCGTCCGTGCAAAATGAAGTCGCGCATCATCGCGAAGTAGTCCTCCGGGTTGCGCGTGTCGACGCGCTCGCCGTCGGCCGTGGTTTCGTACTCGTATATGCCATGTTCCGTGTGCGGGAATACCGCGACCGTGATGGGTTTGTCCTTGGCTTGCAGTGCGCGCAGGCGCTGTTCGGTCTCCGCACTCGGTGCATCGTGGTCGTCGGCGGCCAGTATCCAGAGTTGCGGCGTATCGAGATTGCGCAGCACCGGCATGGGGTCGTAATTCGCCGGGACACCGGCCAGCAGTACAGGGCCGTGTTCACGAAGCTTGGCCTCGGGCGTTTCGAGAAGGTAGAACGCGATGTCACCGCGCACGTATTTGAACCACGGCTCCTTGTCGTACTTCGCCCGCACGGCGGCAAGTTGGTCGTATCCCTTGCGGAAATTGCTGACGATGATGGTCGACACGGCATCGGCTATGTGCATCGCCTTGGCGACCACGTCAGGGCCGTAACCACGGCTGGTCAGGTCGAAGGCGGTGGCTTCGCGAACTTCATCGAGAGGCGACACCGCCAGGCCGAATCCGACGATCACGAAATCCACCGGCTCGATCTTCGCGGCCAGCGGCGCGACCCAGCCACCCTGACTGCCACCTTGGTAGCCGACGCGTCCGGCGCGATGGCCCGCGAGCTGTTTTGCCTCGTTCATCGCAGCAATCGCATCATCGGCCAGCAGCAGGTAGTTCTGCGTATACGTTCCCCCCGACTTTCCCGTGCCGCGCTTGTCGTACACGAACACGCCCATGCCCTCGGCCGGGAACTGCCGTTGCAGGGAATAGGAATCCAACGCTGAAGCGTGTTCCGAACCGTGCACGAGCACCACGATCGGTACGCGCGCGTGGCCTTGTGGCATTACAAGGCGACCCGCGAGCTGTACACCGGCGCCCTGGAAGGTCACGTTCGTCACCTGCAACGGGATTTGCTTGCCCGAAATTCCGGCGAAGATGATCGTGCCCTTGTCGCAATCGAGTGACACGCGTTTGCCATCCGGGCGTCCTGTCCAGCCCAGCGTGCTGGTCCACGCGTTGTTTGCGCCCCGGGTCAGCAAACCCGTGGTGCCGTCCTGCTTGCGCCAGCGCAGGTGGTCGCCATCGCTCAGGCCGACATCGAGCTTGCTGCCGTCGCCCAGTTGATAGATGCCGACAGGGCAATCATCCGGGCGGCTTGCCGGCGATGCCGCGGCAGGCTTCGTCAACACGGCCAGGAGCATGACCGCAAGCACAAGCGGCGCCCGATGCATGATGACAGTGGTGCACGGCGACAAGGAAAAACGCATTGCCATATCCCATGGAGTGGAATTTATGTAAACTTTTACCTAAAAATATGCGACAGTCAAGCGTGGACGGTTTTCGTGCAGGTCGAAGGGGCCAAACATGCAGGCGAACGAAGAGGAAGGGATCGGCGAGGATTTCATCCGCAGGCAGGGGCCGGCTTACCTTGCGCACTTGCTCAGGCGGCTTTCGGATGAACTCGTGCGCGGCGCCGATGCCTGGTATCCCGAAGTCGGGGTGACCGTGCCGCCGCGTACCACGTCCACGTTGCTGGCGCTCGATGAACACGGACCATTGGGCGTTACCGAAATTTCCACCCTGCTGCGCCAATCGCACCCGTTGGTCATCAACTGGATCAAACAGCTCCAGGCTCAAGGGTTGGCCAGGACCCGCATCGACAAGCAGGATCGAAGACGTACGGTCGTCGCACTTACCACCAAGGGTGTTGGCGAAATCCGGCACCTCCGCAAGGCGCTGGTCCGGATGGGCGAAACCTCGCAGGCATTGATGGACGAAGCCGCTCCCGGGCTTTTTCATGCGTTGTGGCGAATGGAGCAGGCTTGCCGGCGCGAGTCGTTCGCTGACCGCTTGCGGAATTCTTTCCGCGCGCCGACAGATTGATCAGCGGCCCGATACGCTGATAGACCGGCCTCGGCCGGCTGTCCAATGGTGGGCGGCTGCGACTGTCAGCCATGGACGCCGATTTCCGCCCTTCGCAAGCTGCCGAGTCGACACCTGGATCAAGGTGAGCTGTCAGCTCAATACGGCGTGCCCTCCCGGCGTTGCCGCTGCAGGGCGCGGGCGTACCATTCGAACTCGTCGAGGAAACGGTTGAGGGTGCGCGGGACGTGTTCGTTCTGGGGCTTGCCGTCCTCGTCCAGTGCGGCGGCGATGCGCGGAATCGGACATTCGCTGGGGATTGCCGGCATGCCAAGCTCCGCCAGGGTGGTGCGCAAGGCCACGGCGGCACGCACGCCACCGAACATCCCTGCCGAATAGCAGACGATCGCGGAGGGCCGCCAGAAGTATTCCTCGAGGAAGTGGTCGAGCAGGTTTTTCAGCGCGGGCGGGATGCCGTGGTTGTATTCGCCGCTGACGATGACGAAACCGTCGACGCGGCGGTAGAGCGTGGCCAGTTGTTCCAGCGGCGGCGGCGCGGTGCCGGCGGCATGCTCCTTGTACATCCGGTCGAGCAAGGGCAGCTGCAGTTCCAGCGGGTCGACCAGGATCGACTCGTGACCGCGCGCTTCGAGGGCATGCATCGCCAGTTTCGCGGCACGTATGCCCATGCGGTCGCGGCGTACCGAGCCGAGCAGGACGGCGAACGACAGGGGTGATGTCGCTTCGGACATGGAGCTCTCCATCGCGCGTGGCGGGATTGATCCGGCGATCCAGATTACTCTTGGCTACCCGCTTCGTGAAAAGAGGTCGTCATGTCGCTCAAGGTCTGTGTCGCCGGTGCCACCGGCTGGGTCGGTTCCGAACTTTCCCGCGGCATCGCCGCGGCCGATGACCTGACGATGGTGGCCGCGGTGGCGCGGCGCCACGCCGGACAGGTGCTGGGCGACGTGCTGGGCGAGCCACGCCTGGCTGCGCCGATCTTTGCCGGCGTGGACGAGGCGCTGGCCGGGCCCTGCGACGTGCTGGTCGAATACACCGGCGCCAGCAGTGCGAAGGCAAACATTCTTGCGGCGCTGAAGCGCGACGTGCACGTGGTGGTGGGCAGCTCCGGGCTCACCGACGAGGACTATGCACAGATCGACGCGCTGGCGCGCGAGCGTGGTCGCGGCGTGCTGGCCTGCGGCAACTTTGCGCTCACCGCGGTGCTGCTGATCAAGTTTGCCGAGATGGCGGCGAAGATCATTCCGCAGTGGGAGATCATCGACTACGCCTACGCCGGCAAGCCGGATGCGCCCAGCGGCACCGTGCGCGAGCTGGCCGGGCGGCTCGGCAAGGTGCGCCAGCCGCGGGTGCAGGTGCCGATTGGCGAAACCGCCGGCATGCCGGCGACCCGCGGCGGCACCTTGGGCGGCGCCCAGGTGCATGCGGTGCGCCTGCCGGGGTTCGTGCTCGGTGCCGAGGCGATTTTCGGGATGCCGGACCAGACCCTCGTGATTCGTCACAATGCGGGCAGCAGCGCCGTGCCATACGTGGATGGCGCCTTGCTGGCGATCCGCAAGGTGGCCGGCCTGACGGGTCTGCACCGCGGGCTCGATACGGTGCTGGAACTGTGAGCGGCTCGGCGGTCGCCGTCGCGCGCCCGCGCCTGTGTTGGCGTCAAGGAGGCAAGTGACTGCATGAACGAGCACATGCTGTTCAACCTGGTCGATCTGGCCGGCACGTTTGCGTTTGCGATCAGCGGCGCGACCGCGGCGCGGCGCCGCAACCTGGATCTGTTCGGCATTCTGGCGATCGCGTACATCACGGCCTGCGGCGGCGGCATCGCGCGCGACCTGTGCATCGGCGCGATACCGCCGGCGGGCCTGTCCGACTGGCGTTACCTGGCCACGGCCGTGATTGCCGCCTTGCTCACCATCATGGCGTATCCGTGGGTGGAGCGTCTCACTTATCCGGTGCGGCTGTTCGATGCGATGGGGCTGGGCCTGTTTTCAGTCTATGGGGCGCACAAGGCGCTGGTGTTCGGCCACAACGCCGAGGTGGCGATCCTGCTCGGTATCGTCACGGCGGTCGGCGGCGGCATGGCGCGCGACGTGTTGCTGGCGCGCGTGTCGATCGTGCTGGAGAAGGAGATCTATGCGTCGGCGGCGCTGGTCGGCGCGGCGCTGGCGGTGCTGGGCGAGTACCTCCACTGGCCGGCGGTGTGGGCGACCTGGCTGCCGATCCTGGTGTGCTTCGTGCTGCGCTTCGCGTCGCTGCACTATCACTGGAACCTGCCGCGGTTCGGGCGGGACCGGGGACGTTGATCCATCGTTTTCGTACGGGGCTGCCCGACAACGTCATGTCCCGCAGTCACTCGCTCGACAGGCAATCGCCATTGGTCACCTTTGCCACGGCATCGCCGCATGCTAGCTTTCGACGCTCGGGCGGGGAGCCCGGTCTTCAACAGGGAGCTGGTCCATGACCGCAGCAAGCGTGCGCATCGAGTCCGTCACCAAGCGCTTTTCCGGGCACACCGCGGTGAATCGTCTTTCCATGGAAGTTGCCGCCGGCGGCATCTTCGGCCTGCTCGGGCCGAACGGCGCGGGCAAGTCCACCACGATCCGCCTGATCATGGGCATCCTGGAGCCCGACGAGGGCAGGATCGTGCTGTTCGACTCGCCGCATGGCAGTCGCGCGCTGTCGCAGCGCATCGGCTACCTGCCGGAAGAGCGCGGCCTGTACAAGAAGATGAAGGTGCTCGACCACCTGATTTTCCTGGGCGAGACGAAGGGCATCGGCCGCGCCGATGCGCGCAAGCGTGCGCAGGCCTGGCTGGAGCGGCTCGGCGTCAGCGAATGGGCGTTGAAGAAGGTCGAGGACCTGTCCAAGGGCATGCAGCAGAAGGTGCAGTTCGCCGGCGCGCTGTTGCACGAGCCCGAGCTGGTGATCCTGGACGAACCGTTTTCCGGGCTGGACCCGGTCAACGCGCAGGTGATGAAGGACATCGTGGTGGCGATCGCCGCCGAGGGGCGCACCGTGCTGTTCTCCACCCACGTGATGGAGCAGGCCGAGCGGATGTGCGACCGCATCGCGATCATCGCGCGCGGCGAGATGGTGGTGAACGGCACGGTGGCGCAGGTCAAGGAGGATTTCGGCGGGCGCCACGTGGCGCTCGGTTTCACCCATGACAAGGCGCGTGCCGGGAACATCCTGGCCGATCGCGCGCTGGTCGCCCATGTCGACGATTACGGCGCGTCCGCCGAATTGCAGATGGCCGATGGTGCCGACCCCGAACAGTTGCTGGCCGCGCTGGTGCGCGAAGGCGTCGGCCTGCGCCGGTTCGAGGTGGTCGAACCTTCGCTGCATGCCATTTTCATCGCCAAGGTGGGGGCCGAAGCGGCCACCGCCCATGCCGGAGTCGCCGCATGAAGAAGATCCTTGCCGTTGTCCGCCGCGAGTTCGTCGAGCGCGTGCGCACCAAGGCGTTCGTGATTTCCACCGTGCTGCTGCCGGTGTTCATGGTGGCGATGGTGCTGCTGCCCGCATTGATGATGAGCGGTGGCGATCGCGCCAGCCGGGTGGCGGTGGTGGATGCCTCCACCACGGGTCTTGGTCAGCCGGTCAGCCATGCCCTCGAGTCCGAGAAGCTCGGCAACGGACCGAACGCCAAGTCGCGCTACGCCGTGCAGGTGTTTCCGGCCACCAGCGACGACCTGGCCAAGGTGCGCGACGGCCTGATCGCCAGCACCGGCTTTTCCGGCGACAAGCAGAAGGATGGCTGGAATGGCGTGCTGGTGCTTGACGACGACACCCTTGCCACGGGCAAACTTTCCTATTACGGCGGCAATGTCGGCTCGCTGGAATCGATGTCCAAACTGCAACGCGCGATATCCGGCGCGCTGGCTGGCGTGCGCCTGGGCAAGTCGGGTGTCGACGCCGCCCTGGTGAAGCGCGCGATGGCGCCGGCCGACCTGGATACCACCAAGGTGTCCGACGGCAAGCTGACCGGCCAGAGCGGGCAGGAGTCGTTCATGATCGCGTATTTCATGGGCTTCATCCTGTACATCGCGATCCTGATCTACGGCCAGCAGACGATGACCTCGGTGATCGAGGAGAAGACCTCGCGCATCATGGAGGTGCTGACTTCCTCACTGACTCCGTTCCAGATGCTGCTGGGCAAGGTGCTTGGCGTCGGCGCGGCCGGGCTGGCGCAGATGGCGATCTGGGGTGGCACGGTGTTCGTGCTCAGCAGTCAGCGCACGCCCCTGGCGGCGGCTTTCGGCATGAGCGCCGACGCGGCGCAGAGCTTTCCGATCCCGAGCATGGCGCCGGGCCTGCTGCTGGTGTTCCTGCTGTATTTCGCGCTGGGATTCATGCTTTACGGCGCGCTGTATGCAGCGATCGGTGCGATGTGCAACACAATCCAGGAAACCCAGCAGTACGCGATCTTCGTCACCGTCTTCATCATCGTGGGCTTCTTCGCGGTGTTCGCCCTGATCAAGGACCCCACCGGACCGCTCGGCGTGACGATGTCGTACATCCCGTTCTTTGCGCCGTTCACCATGCCGGTGCGCTGGTCGCTGACCTCGGTGCCGCCGCTGGAACTGGTGCTGTCGCTTGCGCTGATGGTGGCCACCCTGCTGGCCTGCGTGTGGCTGGCTGCGCGGATCTATCGCACCGGCATCCTGATGTACGGCAAGAAGCCGTCGTGGCGCGAGCTGTGGCGCTGGGTCAGGGCGTGAGGGCCTGCTGCAGCCGGTCCGTTACAGCCGGTAGGCCACCGTCTTCATCAGCATCGAGCTGAGGTGCATCAACTGCGGCAGCGGGAACGGCAGCTCGATGCCGCCGCGCTGCTGCGCGGCCTCGGCGTGACGGATTTCGTCGGCCTGCATCGTGGCCAGCACGGCGCGTGAGCGCTCGTCCTGCGCCGGCAGCTTTTCAAGATGCTCGGCCAGATGCGTTTCCACCTGGCGCTCGGTTTCGACCACGAAGCCGAGGCTGACCGGATCGCCGGCGAGCGCGGCGACGGCGCCGATCGCGTAGCTGCCGACGTACCACAGCGGGTTGAGCAGGCTGGGGCGGCTGTGCAGTTGCTGCAGGCGCTCGGCACACCAGGCGAGGTGGTCGGTCTCCTCGGCGGCGGCGTGCAGCAGGTGTTCGCGATTGTCCGCGTTGCGCGCCAGTGCGGCCTGGCCGACGTAGAGCGCCTGCGCGCAGACTTCGCCGGTATGGTTGACCCGCATCAGGCCCGCGGCATGGCGGCGCTCGGCCTCGTCCAGCTCCGCTTCGGCAAGGCCGGTGGCGGGCGAACGGCGGGCGGCCATCGGCGCGCCGGCGATCGCTTCCAGCGCGCGTTCGCAACCGGCGAGCAGGCGATCGAGGGGGCTCAGGGTGCGGGCGCTCATGGGGTCTCCGGTTGAAGTTGTCGGGCCAGCAAGGTCAGCGGATGCATGGTCGGCAAGTCCGGGCCTTGCGCGTCCATGCCCGCAGCCAGATGCAGGCGGCAACCGATATTGGACGACAACAACAGTTGCGGCGCCAGCGTGGTGACTTGCCGCAGCGTCGCGTCGCGCAGCTGGGCGGCGCGCTCGGGGAATTCCAGCAGATGGCTGCCGGCCGCGCCGCAGCAATGCGGCGGTCGCGACAGCGACGACACCTCGAGTGCCGGGATGCGCTCGAGCAACTGCCGCAGTGCCGCGCCGGTTCCGGCCACGTTGATCTGGGTACATGGCAGGTGCAGCGCCACGCGCTGCCTCAGTGGTCGAAAGTGCAGGCGCTGCGCGTGTCCGGCCAGCAGCTCGACGGGATCCACCACGCGCACGTCGGGCAGCGCACGACGCAGGGTTCCAAGGCAGCCGGGCGTCACCGAGACCAACTGCCCGGCGCCGCTGGCGTGCCACGCCTGGCGCACGTGCTTCGCGGCGCTTTCGGCCGCTTTCGTCACGCCGCCGTGGAGATCCATCGCGCCGCAGCAGAATGCGGGCAACGCCGTGACCGCGAAGCCCGCGGCCCGCAACAGCGTGACGGCCGCCTGCTGTGCCTCGGCGTCCTCGACGCTGGCCACGCAACCCGGGAACAGCGCCAGCAGGGGCCGGTCGTGTCGCGCCGAATCGGCGTGGACGCGAGGCGCCGGAGCGTGGTCGGGAAGGGTGAGCAGGGCGGCGCGCCAGGCCGGGCGCGCAGCAAGTCGCCGTGCAAGCCGGAGCTTCCAGCGGGCCAGGCCCAGCCGGCGGGCGATCTGGCGCAGTGTCCGCAGTCGCCGCGGCTGCGCGAGCAGGTCCAGCAGGCGCTGCGGTCGTCCTGGCATGGGTCCGATCAGGCGGCGCGTCTCGATCAGCAGCTCGCCATACCGGACCTGCGCCGGGCACACGGTTTCGCAGTTCAGGCAGGCCAGGCAGTGATCCAGGTGCGCGCGCAGGTCGGCGGTCGGGTCGACCTGGCCGCGGGCCAGTGCCGCGGCGATCGCGATACGGCCCCGCGGCGACTCCGCCTCGCTGCGATCCAGCGCGTAGGTGGGGCATACCGGCAGGCACAGGCCGCATTGCACGCACTGGTCGGCCAGCTCGGCGATGTGTCCCGGGGACGCGGGCTGGGGGGACTTCTCAAGCGGCATGGCCTTCATGCTATCATTGCCAGCTCACAGTTCGCCGGTCGGCGGGCTTGCGCCATGGATGACGGCTCCGCTATCATCTCGCGCCTTTGGTTCACCGAAGCGAAGCTTTTCCATCACGCGTACCGCCTCGCAGCGGTCGACAGGTATTTGAAATGAAAACGTTCAGCGCCAATGCCGACAACGTCAAGCGCGACTGGTTCGTGGTCGATGCCACGGACAAGACGCTCGGTCGCCTGTCGACCGAGATCGCCCGTCGTCTGCGCGGCAAGCACA
>DATNGL010000102.1:0-16458 GCA_035605895.1 Rhodanobacter sp. | reverse complement strand
TGCTGGTGCCGTGGTCGGTCGGCTGCCAGGCGTCGACGTTGTAGAGCACGGCGCGCAGGCTGGCGAAGGTGAGCAGGACGGCGGCGGCGCCGGCGATCAGTTTGTACGCTTTCATGACGAACCTCCTTAGTGAGCTCGTTTGGTGGTGTTGTAGTGAACTATAACACTGAGTTTTGATCAGTCAATAGCCGCAGGCCGATTTGGCAACATGACTGATGGCCTATATGGGCGAGTGGGTGGCCAGCGGGGCAGAAGTCCGGCGCGGCCTCCCCGTGCCAGCGCGAGAACCCTGCAGGTTCGCAGGTGCGCCTGGCAAACGAGTCATGCCGCGAGGGTGATTATTCGATGGGCGGCGCCAGGGCGTTGACGATTCGGACGTGGCCACAAAAAGAAAGGCCGGCTTCGATGCCGGCCTTTGCCATTTTCCCCGTTGCGGCCATCAGTCCTGACTGGCGTAAACCTGCTTGCCTCCGACCCATGCCTGCAGCACCCGGGTATTCCAGATCCGGCTTGGCGGATCCTTGAAGATGTCGTGGTCAACCAGGATGAAATCGGCCCATTTGCCCGGCTCCAGGGTGCCCAGAGTCGTTTCCGCGTGCTCGGCGTAGGCCGCATCGAGGGTGAACGCGCGAAAGGCTTCGGTGAGCGTCATCGCCTGATCCGCATGCCAGCCGCCCGGCGGCTGGCCGTGGTGGTCCTGGCGGGTCACCGCCGAATACAGGCCGTAGAAGGGGTCGGGCGATTCCACCGGAAAATCCGAACCGCCGGCGATCACCGTTCCCTGCTTGAGGAATCGACGCCAGGCGTACGCACCCTTGAGCCGTTCGCCGCCGATGCGGTCCTCGGCCATGTTCATGTCCGAGGTGGCGTGGGTGGGTTGCATCGAGGCGATCAGATGCAGGGACACAAAGCGCGGGATGTCCTGGAGCGACACGATCTGTGCGTGTTCGACACGGTTGCGCAGGGCGATCGCGTCGGGATGGGCCCTGTATGCGGCGGCGTAGCTGTCCAGCACTTCGCGGTTGGCGCGGTCGCCGATCGCGTGGATGGCCACCTGGTAACCCTTGTCGAAAGCCTTGTCGATTTTCGCCGTCATCACCTTGGGTGTCATGAACAGCAGGCCGCGGTTGTGCGGCGCGTCGGAGTAGGGCGCCAGCATCGCGGCGCCACGGCTGCCCAGCGCCCCGTCGGCGAACAGCTTGACCGTGCGCACGGTGAGGAAGCCGTTGCCGTAACCGATCAACGGACCATCCTTGCTGATCATATCGAACGCGTCGCCGGTGTCGCGGATCATCGCGTAGATGCGCGCGGTCAGCTTGTGCGCGTCGGCGTATTGCCGGTAGAGCCGGTAGTTTTCCAGGTCGATGCCGGCATCGCCGACGCCGGTGAGGCCGACGCTGGCCATCTCGGCCAGTGCGGTGTCCAGCGCGGCGGCCTTTTCCTGCGCGGTCGGATGGGGCGCCTTGGCGTCGATCAGGTCGGTGGCGCCGTCGACAAACACGCCGGCGGGGTTGCCGTCGGCATCGCGCTCGATGCGCCCGCCGCTGGGATCCCTGGTTGCCTTGGTAACCCCGGCCAGCTTGATCGCCGCGCTGTTGGCCCAGGCGGCGTGGCCGTCGATCCGGCTCAGCCAGGCCGGGCGGTCGGAAACCACGCTGTCCAGTTCCCTGGCGGTGGGAAAGCGCCCGAGTTTCCAGATTTCCTGGTTCCAGCCGCCGCCGCGTATCCACCTCGCCTCCGGGTGCGCGGCGGCATACGCTTTCACTTTCGCCAGCGCTTCGTCCAGTGATTGCGTGCCGGTGAGGTCGACGCTGTTGCGGGCGTAGCCCAGCTCCAGCACGTGGCCATGGGCATCGATCAGGCCCGGCAGCAGGGTTTTGCCATGACCGTCGATGACCCTGGCCGCGCCGGCGCGTTTGACCAGGTCGGCCCCGTCGCCGGTGGCGACCACCTTGCCCTGATCAACCAGCAGCGCCTGGAAATGCCGCAGCTTGCCGTGACTGTCCAGCGTATAGCCGTTGACATTGTTCACCAGCAGGTCGGCGGCCCGGACGCCGGGCGTCATCGCCAGCAGCACGATCAGCAGCGCAACGCGTGAGGAGAAAGGCATGAGCGGGAGCCCCGGGAAGTGAGTCGAGGGCCGTAGTGTGTCGCTCCGCCATGCGCATTGCCAGCCACGTCACCGAGCCTTCCTGGCGGGAACGCAAACGGCCCCGCAGGGCCGTCGCGCACAACCTGCGCCGCAAATTCAGGCGGCCTTGGCCACCGGGGCGACCAGCGAGCCAATCGCAGCCTGCGCCGACTGCAAGGCCTGAGCCTTCGGTTCGTCGCCCATGTTGAGCCCCTCGGCACGCACGAATTCCACGTCGGTGATGCCGATAAAGCCAAACACGGTGCGCAGATAGGACTCCTGGAAATCCATCACGGCGGCCGGCCCGCTGGCATACATGCCGCCGCGGCTGGAGGCGATGATCAACCGCTTGCCGCCGGCCAGTCCCTCGGGACCATTGGCGCCGTAGCGAAAGGTCTTGCCGGCGACCGCGATGCGGTCAATCCAGGCCTTGAGCTGGCTGGGAATGCCGAAGTTGTACATCGGCGCACCGATCACCACGATGTCGGCGGCGAGAAATTCTTCCAGCATCCGGTTGCCCAACGCCACGGCGGGGTCGCTGGCATCGGCCATGGGCGACCAGTGCGGCAACGATTCGGCGGTCAGATCATGGTAATGAGTCTGGATGTCGACAGCCTGGCGCTTCAGCTCGGCTACGATGTCGGCGGTCAGCTGGCGCGACACTGAATGGGCACCCAGAGCGCTGGAGTCGATATGCAACAGTTTCATGGTGATGTTCCTGGTCGAGCCGACGAATCGGCGATGTGATCAGGATATATTTGGAACAATCCGGCGATAAGATGGTAGTTTTCGGACATATAGTCCGTTCAAGGAAACAATCATGACAGTATTGAGCGGCGCCCTGCAGGACCTCAACGATCTGTATTTCTTTGCCGCTGTGGTCGAGCACGGCGGCTTTTCTGCCGCCGGCCGGGCGCTGGGCGTGCCGAAATCGCGCCTGAGCAAGCGCGTGGCCCAGCTGGAGGAGCGGCTCGGCGTGCGCCTGCTGCAGCGGACCACGCGGCGCTTCGTGGTGACCGAAGTCGGCGAACGTTTCTATGCGCACTGCCGCGCCGTGCTGGAAGAAGCACAGGCGGCGCAGGACGCGGTGGATGAATTGCGTGCCGAGCCACGTGGCGTGGTGCGTTTGAGCTGTCCGGAATCGCTGGCGCAGACGGTGCTGGCGTATTTGCTGCCGGACTTCCTCGCGCAGTATCCGAAGATGCAGGTGCGATTGCTGGCCAGCAATCGCCGTGTCGATGTGGTCGGTGAAGGCTACGACCTTGCGATCCGGGTACGCAGCAAGCTGGACAGCGACGCGAACCTGGTGATGCGCAGTTTCGGCCAGTCGCGCACCAAACTGGTGGCCAGTCCCGCGTTGCTGAAAGCGCAGGGACGCCCGACCACGCCGGAGGAGCTGGCCAAGCTGCCGGCGCTGTCGATGCGCGAGCACGAGGGCGCGCAGGTGTGGGAGCTGATTGGCGCCAACAGCGAACAGGTCAACGTGGAGGTGCAGGCACGCCTGATCACCGGCGATTTCGCGGTGCTGCTGGAGTCTGCCCGTCGTGGTCTGGGCGTGGCGTTGCTGCCGGAGTTCGTCTGCGCCCCGGCGATCACTGCCGGCGAGCTGGAGGTGGTGCTGCCGGACTGGAGCATGCCCGAAGGCACCATGCACTTCGTCTACCCCAGCCGCCGCGGCATGCTGCCGGGCGTGCGAGCGCTGGTCGATTTCCTGGCCGAACGGCTGCCGGCCACCACCTTGCTGAAGCACGAGCAGTGCAAGCAGCGCCCGCTGGCGGCACTGCCGGAGCCCTGATGCACGCCATCGCGTCGATGCGCTACGCTTGAACCTTTATGGACATCCATACGGCCGAATGACAATGATCGAAACCAAGCTTCCGAAAGTCGGCACCACCATCTTCAGCGTGATGAGCCAGCTGGCGTTGCAGCACAAGGCAGTGAACCTGGGCCAGGGCTTTCCCGACTTCGAGCCGCCGCAGGCGTTGCGCGATGCGCTGAGCCGGGCCATGAACGAAGGCCGCAACCAGTACGCGCCGATGCACGGCACGGCGGCCCTGCGCGAGCAGATCGTGTCGAAGGTCGGGCAGTTGTACGGCCGAAAGCTCGATGTCGACACCGACATCACCGTCACGTCCGGCGCCACGGAAGCGATCTTCGCGGCGATCGCCGCGACGGTGCGCGCGGGCGAGGAAGTGATCGTGTTCGACCCGGCCTACGACTGCTACGAACCGGCGATCGAGCTGCAGGGCGCACGTGCGGTGCATATCCCGCTGACCGTGCCGACGTTCGCGGTCGACTGGCAGCGCGTGCGCGACGCGGTGACGCCGAAGACCCGGATGATCATGATCAACAGCCCGCACAACCCGTCTGGCGCGGTGTTGTCGGCGGCCGACCTTGATGAGCTGGCGGCGATCGTGCGCAACACCGGCATCGTGGTGCTGTCCGACGAGGTGTACGAGCACATCGTGTACGCGGGGCAGCACGAAAGCGTGCTGCGCCATCCCGAGCTGGCCGGGCGCAGCATCGTGATCTCCTCATTCGGCAAGACTTATCATTGCACCGGCTGGAAAGTCGGTTACGCGGTGGCACCGGCGGCGCTGAGCGCCGAGTTCCGCAAGGTGCACCAGTACCTCACGTTCTGCACCTTCCATCCGGCGCAGGCGGCGTTCGCCGAATTCATGGCCAGCCACCCCGAGCACTACCTGGAGTTGCCGGCGTTCTACCGGGCCAAGCGCGATCGTTTTCGCGCCTTGCTGGCACCGTCGCGCTTCAAGCTGCTCGACGTGCCGGGAGGTTACTTCCAACTGGTCGACTATTCGGCGATCCGCGACGAAGACGATCTGGCTTTCAGCCGGTGGCTGGTGGAGCAGGGTGGCGTGGCGGCGATCCCGCTGACGCCGTTCTACGAAAGCGCGCCGGGCACGCGCCTGCTGCGGCTGTGCTTCGCCAAGAGCGACGCCACGATGGAAGCGGCAGCGGAGCGGCTATGCAAACTCTGAGGGTTTCATTGGTGCAGGGAGCGACCCGCTGGCATGACGCGCCGGCCAATCGCGACTATTACGGCGCGCTGGTGCGCCTGGCGAAAGGCAGCGACCTGATCGTGTTGCCAGAAACCTTCCTGTCCGGTTTCAGCAACGATACCCGTGCCAGCGCCGACACGATGGATGGCGAAGGCGTGGCCTGGCTGCGCGCGCTGGCGATCGAAGTGGGCGCGGTGATTTGCGGCAGCCTGGCGATCCGTGAGAGCGACGTCGTCTACAACCGCCTGCTGTGGGTGCGGCCGGACGGCAGCTTCGAGCAGTACGACAAGCGTCACCTGTTCCGCATGGCCGGCGAGCACACGCGTTATGGCGGCGGCAACGAACGGCTGGTCGTGGAACTGAAGGGTTGGCGGATCCTGCCGCAGGTTTGCTACGACCTGCGTTTCCCGGTGTGGTTGCGCAATCGTCGGCTGGCTTCCGCCACCGGCGGCATGGATTACGACCTGGCGTTGTTCGTCGCCAACTGGCCGGCACCGCGCCGACAGCCGTGGCGCACGCTGCTGCGCGCGCGGGCGATCGAGAATTTGAGTTACGTGGTCGGAGTGAACCGGGTCGGCGTCGATGGCAACGAGATTCCGTATGCCGGCGACAGCGCGGTGATCGATCCGGTCGGCGAGCCGTTGCTGGAACTTGGCGCGCAGGAGCAGGTGGTGACGGTCACGCTGGACCCGGCACCGCTGCTGGCGCACCGCGAACGTTTTCCGGCGTGGATGGACGCCGATGCGTTCTCGCTCGATCCGGGCTGATTCGTCAGCAGCATGAAAACGAAAAGCCGCCTTGTCGGCGGCTTTTCGTTGATCGATTCGCAGGAATTCAGAGGATCGCCAGCACCGCTTCCGGTGGGCGGCCGATGACGGCCTTGCCATTGGCGACCACGATCGGCCGCTCGATCAGTTTCGGATGCGCCACCATCGCGGCAATCAACGCTGCGTCATCAAGAGCGGGATCGCCCAGTCCGAGTGACTGATATGCGTCCTCGCCGGCGCGCAACAGTTCGCGTGCCGTCATGCCCAGCTGTTTCAACAATACGGCCAGTTCGGCCGCGCTCGGCGGAGTGTCGAGGTAGTTGATCACCTCGATCTTGCCGCCACGCTCTTCCAGCAACGCCAACGTGGCGCGCGACTTGGAGCAGCGGTTGTTGTGGTAGATGCGGATCATCAGCCAGCGCGCTCAGCGATTGCCGGAACGGTTGCCGCCGCGCCCGGGTGGACGCCCGCCGCCATGCCCCTTCGGACGCGGGCCACCGGCACCGGCTGGGCGAGTGCCGCCGCGCCCTTGCGGACGATTGCCGCCCGGCCCGGCAGCGAAAGGTTTGCCGGCGGCAGCGTGGCGGTTGCCGGTGGTGGTGCCAGCCTGGCCACGCGGACCACCGGGGCGAGCGCCATCGCGATTCTCGCCGGCGAACCAGGTGCGCACCGAGGGCAGTTCCTGGCCAGGCGCCACACGACGCCCCTTGCCATGTCGGCCCGCGGCGCCACCGGCACCGCCCGCCCCGCGCTCGGGGCGCGCGACATTGCCGTTGACTTCCTTGCCGCCGGTTCGCGGCGGCTTGCGGCCCCGCACGGGCTCCTCGCGGATGCGGTCGTAGGCGCGCAGTTCGCGAGCCTCGTCCTGTCCACCGGTCCAGGCGGTGCCGGCACCGCGTTCGGGGCGGTACTCGGTGACACTGCGGCTGGCGCGACGCTGGTGCAGGATCGGGCTCAGGGTCAGTACCGGCTGGGCGGCGCCCAGGCCGGAGGTCTGGCGCAACTGCTTGACGCTTTCGGCGTCCAGCGCTTCGCATTCGCCACGCCGCAGGTTGCGCGGCAGTTCGATCCGGCCATAGCGGATGCGCTTGAGCCGGCTGACCAGGAAGCCCTGCGAGTCCCACAGGCGGCGAACCTCGCGATTGCGGCCCTCGCGGATCACCACGCGGAACCAGCTGTGGCTGCCACCGCGGCTGATCACCGCGATGTCGTCGAAGCGGGCCGGGCCGTCGTCCAGTTCGACGCCGGCTTTCAGGCGCTCGACGATCTCGTCGGGCACCTCGCCGTGCACGCGGCACAGGTATTCGCGCTCCATGCCGCTCTTGGGGTGCATCAGGCCGTTGGCCAGCTCGCCGTCGGTGGTCAGCAGCAGCAGGCCGGTGGTGTTGATGTCCAGTCGACCCACGGCGACCCAGCGCGCGCCTTTCAGTCGCGGCAGCTGTTCGAATACGGTGGGGCGGCCTTCCGGATCGTCGCGGGTGGTCAGCACGCCTTCGGGCTTGTGGTAGATCAGCACTTCGGCGTCGTCACGGCTGTCGGTGGCAACGACGAACTGCTTGCCGTCCATGACCACGCGGTCGCCGGCCTTGACGCTCATGCCGATTTCCGCGGGTGCGCCGTTGAGCTCGATTTCACCCGACTGGATGCGTTGCTCGAGCATGCGGCGCGAGCCCAGGCCGGCGTTGGCCAGTACTTTGTGCAGGCGTTCTTCCAGCGCGGGCGCGTCAGCGTCGGGGCGCGGTTCGCGCTTCAGGGTCAGAACGGATTTTTGCGGCGCAGTCATGCGCGGTACTCCTCGGTATCTTGGCTTGCGTCGTCGGCTTCGACGTCCGCGGCGGGGTTCGCTGCCTCATCGGCAGTGGCAATCGGGTGATCGAGGGCGGGACTCGTGTCGGAGCCTGGCTCGTCGGACTCGGATGAAGCGGCAGGCGCGTCGGCGTCGGCCGTGTTGTCGTCGGCATCCGCGGCGTCCGCGGATGCGTGGTGTGCGATTTCCGTTTCGCCGTTGTCGGCTTCGGCGGCCATTTCCTCGTCCGGATCGATCGGCAGGTCACGCGTGATGCGGACGGGCAGGGGTTCCGGCTCGAAGCGCATCTGCGGGTCCTCCATGTCGCGGATTTCGGACAGTGGCGGCAACTGGTCCAGCGATTTCAGGTTGAAGTAGTCGAGGAAGGCGCGGGTGGTGCCGAACAACGCCGGCCTGCCCGGAACATCCCGATGGCCGACCACGCGGATCCATTCGCGCTCTTCCATGGTCTTGATGATGTTGGAGGACACCACCACGCCGCGGATCTGTTCGATCTCGGGACGGGTGATCGGCTGCCGGTAGGCGATCAGGGCCAGGGTTTCGAGCAGGGCGCGCGAGTAGCGGCTGGGCCGCTCGGTCCACATCCGCGAGATCCACGGATGCACGTCCTGGCGTACCTGGTAGCGGAAACCGGAGGCGACTTCCTTCAGTTCGATGCCGCGCCCTTCGCAGTCCCCGCCCAGCGACTCCAGCGCCTGCGCAATCTGCTGCGGACCGACTTCCTCGTCCTCGTTGAACAGGTCGCCGAGCTGATGCACGGTCATCGGCTGGGTGGAGGCCAGCAGGGCGGCCTCGATGATGGGTTTGAGTTGGTCGATCTGCATGGCCTTGGGGTCGGATGCCGATTCAGTAGGGGTCGGTCAACAGGTGTGGTTCAGTCGCCGGACGATTCGATCAGTGCCGATTCGCCCGTTGAGGTGTCGTCCGCCGGCAACTCGGCGGGTTCTTCGCTGTGGCTGGCCCTGGCCTTGACGTAGATCGGCGCCAGCGGTGCTTCCTGCACGATCTCGATCAGCATTTCCTTGGCCAGCTCCAGCATTGCCAGGAAGGTCACCACGATGCCGGGGCGGCCCTCGGCAAGGTCGAACAGATCCTCGAAGCGATGAAAGCTGTCGTCGTCCAGGCGGCTCAACAGCTCACCCATGCGCTGGCGCACGCTGAGCGCTTCGCGCTTGATCGCGTGATGCCCGAACAGCTCGGCGCGATGCATCACCTCTTTCAGCGCCAGCAGCAGCTCGGTCAGCTCCAGCGGCGGCGGCAACCGGATCACGTTGCGCTCGCCGACATCGGCATGCGCCACCACGCTGTCGCGCTCCATCCGGGGCAGGGCCTCGATCTCCTCGGCGGCGCGCTTGAAGCGTTCGTACTCCTGGAGTCGCCGCACCAGCTCGGCGCGGGGGTCGTCTTCCAGCCCTTCCTCGATCGGCGGTCGTGGCAGCAGCAGTCGCGACTTGATCTCGGCCAGGATCGCGGCCATCAACAGGTATTCCGCGGCCAGTTCCAGCCGCATCACGTCCCGCATCAGCTCGATGTAGGTCATGTATTGCCGGGTGATCTCGGCAACCGGGATGTCCAGGATGTCGAGGTTCTGCCGGCGGATCAGGTACAGCAGGAGGTCCAGCGGTCCCTCGAATGCCTCCAGGATGACCTCGAGGGCATCCGGCGGGATGTACAGATCCTGCGGCATCTGCAACATCGGTTCGCCGCGCACGATGGCCAGCGGCATTTCCTGCTGTTGCGGTACCGATGCAAATGCATCGGGCGTTGCATCGATCTGGCTGGGCTGCTCGACGACGGGTTCAGTACTCATCAAGGCCTGTCATGGGGCCGCGTTCAACGGCTGGCAGTAGGTTCAACGTGGGTCAGGGCTGTTCATCTGCAGGCACAACGTGCATGTCCGTGCCCGGAATATCCGCGCTCGAACGCGGCGTTGAGGCGGCGTTCCCGGGTGTCGCGTTCCTGTGCATCTCCAAAGCCGAGGCGCTGTCGGCGCCATCGTCACGACGGGCATGATGAAGCCACGGGCTGTGGTTCGGTCAGGCGGGTCGTCAGCGGCCATTGCGCACCTGATGCGGGTTGTCGGCCACGGCAACGGTGCAAGTCAGTGGGTGAACACAACACGCCGCTGGCTCTTTACTGGTCGGTCTGAGTACTTCGGTGGGCAACCGTGGAGTGTCGGGCGGGCCGGCAGCAAACATGTTCCACGGAACCACGCGTTGCCAGAGAGTAACGGCAAGCCGGCAACAAGTCCAGTCAGAACAGTCAGGTCGCCTGGCGGGGCCGTGGATGGACAGGCACCACGGACAGGGTTCATGTCGGCGATCGCGACAGGCACAATAGGGAGTCTTGCCGCAAGTGAAGAGCGGGGCCATGACGGGGTTGGTGGCGGCGCGTGACCCAATGTGACGCTTTGGGACAGGAGTGGAGTCAGGGAAAATGCCGGAAGACGCCGGCCGGCCTGCCGATAGCCACGACGTCGGGTCATTTCCATGGCGGGTGCCGCTTCATTGTGTGACCCGGTCGGCGATCGAGCTGGTGCGCGCCGGGGTTGATCCAATGGCACGTCAATTGCTTTGACTGAATCGTTGAGTCGGTGGCACTGCACAATGGTTCCTTAGGATGGCGTGGGTGAATGCCCGGGCGTTGGCGGACGATGCGGCAGAAGAGATCCGGCGGATTCTTGAATACAGCGTCCTTGCCAAAAGCAGGCGCGAACGCAAATAGGCGGTACAGCTGATGGCGATCGACAAACAGGGAAATGGCGATGGTGTGCCGGAAAAGCTGCGGCCGGCGCGCATGCAGATCGAGACGACGGTACTGATGAGCCGTCACGGCGAATCGCATCCCACCGAACTGGTGGACATTTCGGCGACCGGCGCGTTGTTGCGGCGCCCGCTGGGCTGGTCGGGCGAGCCGGGGCAGAGCTGGGTGCTCGACATGATCTTCGGGCACAACCTGCACATCCACCTGGAAGCGACCGTGGCGCGTATTTCCGACCATCACATCGGCTTTTCCTACAACCGCATCCCCGAAGACAAGCAGGTGCCGCTGTGGAACCTGCTGGGTGGCTACGCCGACATCCTCGAATACTGGAAGGACGGCTGACGCGCGCCTCAAGGGTTCCGTCGACACTCACGCATGACGTAAATGCCCGCATGATCCATGCGGGCGTTTTGTTTGCGCATCAGGGGATCAGGCGGCGGGTTTCTTTTCGTCGCGCAATTCGCGCCGCAGGATCTTGCCCACGTTGCTCTTCGGCAGCTCGTTGCGGAACTCGATCTGGCGGGGCCGCTTGTAGCCGGTCAGGCGGTCGTGGCAGAACTGCTTCAGGTCCTCGACGGTAAGGTTCGGATCCTTGCGCACGACGAACAGCTTCACCACTTCACCGGAATGCTCATCCGGTACGCCGACCGCGGCGACCTCGAGCACGCCCGGGTGCTCCATCACCACGTCCTCGACCTCGTTCGGATAGACGTTGAAGCCCGACACCAGGATCATGTCCTTCTTGCGGTCGACGATATAGAAGTAACCCTTTTCGTCCATCCTGGCGATGTCGCCGGTATGCAGCCAACCGTCGCTGCCGAGCACCTTGGCGGTCTCCTCGGGCCGCTGCCAGTATCCCTTCATCACCTGTGGACCAAGCACCATCAATTCGCCGACTTCGCCGACCGGCAGCGGCTGCCCGTCCTCCGACCAGATGGCGACGTCGGTGGAAGGTACCGGCAGGCCGATCGAGCCGTTGTATTCCTTCAGGTCCAGCGGATTGATGCACACGGCCGGCGAGGTTTCGGTGAGCCCGTAGGCTTCGGCCAGGGTGCAACCGGTGACTTTCTTCCAGCGCTCGGCCACGGCACGCTGCACCGCCATGCCGCCGCCCAGCGTCATGTGCAGGCGCGAAAAGTCGAGGTCCGCGAAGCCCGGCGTGTTGAGCAGGCCGTTGAACAGGGTGTTGACGCCGGTCAGCGCGGTGAAGCCGGAGGCCTTCAGTTCCTTGACGAAGCCGGGCATGTCGCGCGGATTGGTAATCAGCCAGTTCAAGCCGCCCAGGCGCGTGAACACCAGGCCATTCGCCGTCAACGAGAAGATGTGATAAAGCGGCAGCGCGGTGATGATGACCTCCTCGCCCACCTTAGTGCTGGCGCTGATCCAGGCATCCGCCTGGAGCATGTTCGCGACCATGTTGCCGTGGGTGAGCATCGCGCCCTTGGCTACGCCCGTGGTGCCCCCGGTGTACTGCAGAAAGGCGAGGTCGTCGTGGGCAAGTGCCACTGGCGGCAACGGATGTGCCGCGCCCTGCGCCAGTGCGTCGCGAAAGCGTACCGCCTGGGGCAGATTGAATGCCGGCACCATCTTCTTGATGTGCTTGAGCGCGAAATTGATCAGCGCTCCCTTGGGGAAGCCCAGCATGTCGCCGAGGCCGGTGGTGACGATGTGCTGCACCGAGGTTTCCGCCACGACCTGCTGCAGGGTCGCGGCGAAATTGTCGAGCACGACGATGGCCTTGGCGCCGGAATCCTGCAGTTGGTGCCTGAGCTCGCGCGCGGTGTACAGAGGGTTGGTGTTGACCACCACCAGGCCGGCACGCAAGGCGCCGAACAAGGCGATCGGATACTGCATGGCGTTCGGCATCATGATCGCGATGCGGTCGCCCTTGCCGAGTTTGAGCACCCCGGTGAGGTAGCCGGCGAACTGGCGACTCATGTCGTCGATCTGGCCGTAGCTGAGCCTGCGGCCGAAATTGGCGAAGGCCGGCTTGTCGCGAAAGCGCCCGAATGCCTCTTCCAGCACGGCCGGTACCGACGCATATCTGCCGACGTCGATCCGTTCGGCCACGCCTGCCGGATAATTCGCCAGCCACGGACGCTCGTTGCTCATGCTCAAGTCCCCTGCTTCATGGTGGATCGTGTTCGTTGCGAGGCTGTGGCCATGGTCGCGGTTTCAGCGCGCCCATGCGTTTAACCATTGGAGCATACGCTCGCGTACAGCGGCAAGCTGCAAACCACGAGGTCACGAGATGACTGGAACGACGAAGTTCACGCGCCTGCTGGTCGTGCTGACCGTGCTGCTGCTGGGTGTGTCGGCCTGTCGGCATAAGCCGGACGAGGAGCAGGTGCGCCAGGCGATTGCCGCAGTGTCCAGGGCTGCCGAGTCCGGTTCCGCGGGCGATATGGTGGCACCGCTCAGCAAGGACTTCGACGGCAACGCGGGGGAACTGGATCGTCGCTCGCTGGGCAACATGGTGCGCCTCGTCGCGTTGCGTGGCGAACATGTCGGAGTGACCATGGGGCCGGTGACCATCGAACATCGTGGTGCGCGGATCGTCGCCACGTTCACGCTCGGGCTGAGCCGCGGCAGCGGCGGACTGCTGCCCGAACAGCTAGGCATCTACCAGGTCGAATCGGCGTGGCGGCAGGAGGATGGCGAGTGGCTCTGCTATTCGGCGAGCTGGAAGCGCGCGATCTCCTCGCCGGACGATTGAGAAGGAAAAAGGCCGCCCCGGAATGGGGCGGCCTGGGTCGTTCTTGCAGCGCAGCGCAGTAACTTCAGGCCGCCTTCTTGCCCGCCAGCTGACGCAGCACGTACTGCAGGATGCCGCCGTGGCGGTAGAAGTCGCGCTCCTTCGGCGTGAGCAGCATCACGTTGACGGTGAACTCCTTCTTGCTGCCATCCTTGGCGGTGGCCGTCACCCGGGCCTGTTTCGCATTGCCGTTGTCGAGGCCGCCGATGTCGAAACTCTCGTTGCCGGTCAGGCCCAGCGACTTGGCGTTTTCACCGTTCCTGAACGTGCACGGCAGCACGCCCATGCCGACCAGGTTGGAGCGGTGGATGCGCTCGAAGCTTTCGGCGATGACCGCCTTGACGCCCAGCAGCAAGGTGCCCTTGGCCGCCCAGTCGCGCGACGAACCGGTGCCGTACTCCTTGCCGGCCAGCACCACCAGCGGGGTCTTCTCCTGCTTGTACTTCATCGCCGCGTCGTAGATCGCCATCTGCTCGCCCGACGGCACGTGACGGGTGAAGCCGCCTTCGACACCGTCCAGCATCTGGTTCTTGATGCGGATGTTGGCGAAGGTGCCGCGTACCATCACGTCGTCGTTGCCGCGTCGCGAGCCGTAGGAGTTGAAGTCGAGCGGCTTCACGCCACGCTCGATCAGGAAGCGTCCCGCGGGCGAATCCTTCTTGATCGATCCGGCCGGCGAGATATGGTCGGTGGTGATCGAGTCGCCGAACAGACCAAGGCAGCGCGCGCCGTGGATGTCCTCGACCTTGTCGAGCTTCATGGTCATGCCGTCGAAGTACGGCGGGTTCTTGATGTAGGTGGAATCCTTGTTCCACGCATACAGCTCGCCGTCGGGCGACGCGATCGCGTTCCAGCGCTCGTCGCCCTTGAATACGTCGGCGTAGTTCTTCTTGAACATCTCCGAGGTCACCGCGCCGGCCATCAGGTCACTGATCTCCTTGTTGGACGGCCAGATGTCCTTGAGGAAGACATCCTTGCCGTCGCTGCCCTTGCCCAGTGGCTCGGTGGTCAGATTGATGTCCAGCGAGCCGGCCAGTGCGTAGGCGACCACCAGCGGCGGCGAGGCCAGGTAGTTCATCTTCACCTCGGCATGCACGCGGCCCTCGAAGTTGCGGTTGCCCGAGATCACCGCGCCGACGGTGAGATCGCCGTCGCTGATCGCCTTGCTGATCTCCTGCGGCAACGGACCGGAGTTGCCGATGCAGGTGGTGCAGCCGTAGCCGACCAGGTAGAAGCCGAGCTTGTCCAGTTCGGTCAGCAGGCCGGTCTTTTCCAGGTAATCGGTGACCACCTTGGAGCCCGGCGCCAGCGAGGTCTTCACCCACGGTTTGGATTTCAGGCCCCTGGCGGCGGCTTTCTTCGCCAGCAGGCCGGCGGCCAGCATCACGGCCGGGTTCGAGGTGTTGGTGCACGAGGTGATCGCGGCGATGACCACCGAGCCATCATGGACGTCGAACTCCTCGCCGTTGCGCAGCACGTGCTGGCCCGGCGATTTCGCGCTTTTTTCGCGGCCGACTGCGGTACCGCCGCCTTCATTGGCGAAACGCGCCTCGGCGCCATTGCGATTGACGGTGGTCGCGCCGACATTCTCGTTGTAGTTCTGCTTCACGTCGGTGAGCAGCACCCGGTCCTGCGGACGCTTCGGGCCCGCCATCGAAGGCTTGACGTCGGCCAGATCCAGCTCCAGCGTGGCGCTGAACTCCGCCTGGGTGGTGTTCTCGTCGTGCCACAGACCCTGGGCCTTGGCGTAGGCCTCGACCAAGGCGACCTGGTGCTCGCTGCGGCCGGACAGGCGCAGGTACCTCAGCGACTCGGCATCGACCGGGAAAATTCCGCAAGTGGCGCCATATTCCGGCGCCATATTGCCGATCGTGGCACGGTCGGCCAGCGGCAGGTGCGGCAGGCCGGGGCCGAAGAACTCGACGAACTTGCCCACCACGCCCTGCTTGCGCAGCATCTGCGTCACGGTCAGTACCAGGTCGGTGGCGGTGGCTCCCTCGGGCAGCTTGCCTGACAGTTTGAAGCCGACCACCTGCGGAATCAGCATCGACGACGGCTGGCCCAGCATCGCCGCTTCGGCCTCGATCCCGCCCACACCCCAGCCGAGCACGCCCAGGCCGTTGATCATGGTGGTATGCGAATCGGTACCGAACACGGTGTCGGGGTAAGCCCAGAACTGGCCGTCCACCTGGTTGCTCATCACCACGCGGCCGAGGTGCTCGAGGTTCACCTGGTGCACGATGCCGGTGCGCGGCGGCACCACCTTGAAGTCGGTGAACGCCTTCTGGCCCCAGCGCAGAAAGCTGTAGCGGGCCTGGTTGCGCTCGAACTCGATCGTGACGTTCTTCTCCAGCGCGTCCTCACTGCCGAACACGTCGACCTGCACCGAGTGGTCGATCACCAGTTCCGCCGGCGACAGCGGGTTGATCAGCTTCGGGTCGCCGCCGAGTGCTTTCATCGCGTCGCGCATCGCGGCCAGGTCGACCACGCAGGGAACGCCGGTGAAGTCCTGCAACAGCACGCGCGCCGGCATGAATGAAATCTCGGCGTCGGGCTCCTTCTTCGCATCCCAGTTGGCGACCGCCTCGATTTCCTTCGAGGTGACGTCGGTGCCGTCTTCGTGGCGCAGCAGGTTTTCCGGCAGGCTCTTCATCGAGTACGGCAGCCGCTTCAGGTCGAAGCGTTGGCCCAGTTTGGCCAGGCTGGCAAAGGCGTATTTCTTGCCATTGACCTCGAGGGTGTCGCGTACGGAAAAGGTGTCTTTCATGGGGACGTGCTCCTGGCTGAATCCTGCGGCTCGGATGACTGAACGTTGGCGATGGGGTGGTCGCCGGCCCGGCAAAAACGCAATTATCGCCCAAACGCCGCGCGGCCGCGAACCGAACTGCTGCGCCGGCGTCACTGCAGCGGGCCTGTACAGGGCGCGCGGGCGCGTGATTTGGGCGGTGTTGCGAGTAAACTGCGCCAACGCTTGTGACTGACAACGCCGCACAGGATGAGCCCGATGCCCCGCGTGCACAAACGCATTTGATGACATGCAGCATTCGATGATTTCGACGGCGCTGGCGGCGGTTTCGCTGCGCGACCTCGCGCTGGTGCAGGCGGTGCATCGCCAGGGCAGCTTCAACAGCGCGGCGCGGGCCATGCATATCAGCCCATCCGGGTTGTCGCACCAGGTGCAGAAGGTGGAACAGGCGCTGGGCGCGCCGCTGTTC
>DATNGL010000101.1:0-3461 GCA_035605895.1 Rhodanobacter sp. | reverse complement strand
TGGATTTCAGGACATGTCGTCGGCGGCTTCGTCCACGTCGGCGTGGGTAACACTTCGTACTGTGGCGGCGGCAAAGCCGCGGCGCAAGAGGAATTGCGCGCGGCGGCTGCGTTCGGCGGGGTCGGCCGTGCCTGCACTGCCGTAGCGGCGGCGCAATTGGGCGGCGGCGGAAGCGTCCCAGTCGACCTCGGCCGCGTCCAGCAACTCGCGGATGCGCGCATCGGCCAGACCGTGGGTTTTCAGCTCCATCCGCAATCGCATCGGGCCATAGCCCTGCGCGATCCGGCTGCGCAGCAGCACCTCGCCGAAGCGATCGTCATCCTGGTATTGCTGTTCGCCGAGGCGATCGATCGCGGCGCTGGTTTCCTCGCCCTCGTAACCACCTTGGCGCAGCTTGGTTTTCAGCTCCTTGCGCGAGTGTTCGCGGCGCGCGAGCAGCCCGAGCGCCTTGTCGTATGCACTGCGCTTCGGCTTGGCCGGATCGTCCTTGCCGGGCGGACGTTTCATGGCCATGCAAACGGACATGGCCCGGACAAGCCGGGCCATGCTTTGCTCGGGAGACAGCTAGCCGTCACGACTCACGCTTCCTCGAGCGCCTCTTCCGGTGCCGCCGCGGCAGGCTTGCCGACCGGCACCAGCAGGCGTTCGCGCAGCTGCTTGTCGATCTCGTTGGCGATCGCCGGGTTGTCGCGCAGGAACTGGCGCACGTTCTCCTTGCCCTGGCCGATGCGGTCGCCGTTGTAGCTGTACCAGGCGCCGGACTTGTCGATCAGGTTCTGCGCCACGCCCAGTTCGATGATCTCGCCCTCGCGCGAGGTGCCCTCGCCGTAGAGGATCTCGAATTCGCACTGGCGGAACGGCGGCGCCACCTTGTTCTTGACCACCTTGACGCGGGTTTCCGAACCGATGATCTCGTCGCCCTTCTTCACTGCGCCGATGCGGCGGATGTCCAGCCGCACCGAGGCGTAGAACTTCAGCGCGTTGCCGCCGGTGGTGGTCTCGGGGCTGCCGAACATCACGCCGATCTTCATGCGGATCTGGTTGATGAAGATCACCAGGGTGCCGGATTTCTTGATGTTGGCGGTGAGCTTGCGCAGCGCCTGGCTCATCAGGCGAGCATGCAGGCCGACGTGGGAATCGCCCATCTCGCCCTCGATTTCCGCCTTCGGGGTCAGCGCGGCGACCGAGTCGACCACGACCATGTCGACGGCGCCCGAACGCACCAGCATGTCGGCGATTTCCAGCGCCTGCTCGCCGGTATCCGGCTGCGACACCAGCAGGTCGTCGACCTTGACGCCCAGCTTCTCCGCGTAGGTGGGGTCGAGCGCGTGCTCGGCGTCGATGAACGCGGCGGTGCCGCCGGCGCGCTGGCAGCTGGCGATCGCCTGCAAGGTCATGGTGGTCTTGCCGGACGACTCCGGCCCGTAGATCTCGACCACGCGGCCGCGCGGCAGGCCGCCCACGCCGAGCGCGATATCCAGACCCAGCGAGCCGGTGGAAACCGTTTCGATCGCCTCGTTGACGCGGTCGCCCATGCGCATGATCGCGCCCTTGCCGAACTGCTTTTCGATCTGGCCGAGGGCGGAGGTAAGTGCCTTGCGCTTGTTGTCATCCATCGTCTTGTATCCGGTTGGGCTGTGAATGGGAGGCATGATGCCCGGGTCGAATCTCACCGGCTGCGATCACGCGGCTCGGGCCGAACTGGCGCGATCGCGGATATTCGGCAGTTGGATGTCGCAGTATCCCACACCCGTCAAGCCGGTCTGGCGGTCCGCAGCGCGTCATTCCGTCAGGGTTTTCCGCAAGCCTTCGAGCGCCGCTGCCACGGTTTGCCGGCGCACCGCCTCGCGATCCCCGGGGAAATGGAACATCCTGGCGTGCGCATAGCCACCACGGCGCTTCCAGCCAACCCACACGGTGCCGACCGGCTTGTCGGGCATACCGCCGGTAGGCCCGGCAATCCCCGTGACGGCCACCGCCACCCCGGCCCCGAAGCGCGCCAAGGCGCCGGCCACCATTTCCAGCACGGTTTCCTCGCTGACCGCGCCGGTCAGTTCCAGCGTGCGGGGGTTGACCCCGAGCAAGGCCTCCTTCGCCTCGTAGCTGTAGGTCACCACACCGGCATCGAACCAGGCTGAGCTCCCCGGCAGGTCGGTCAACGTCTTGGCGATCCAGCCCCCGCTGCAGGATTCGGCCGTCACCAGCATCAATCGGCAACGCAGCACCGCTTCAGCGACCTCCCCGGCAAGCACCTGCAACTCGGCATCAGTAGGAACGGACGACAACTCCATGCGAGACTCCCGGACTCGAACGCGCATTTCGCCATGCGCAAGGGCACTGTTCTACCCGCTCCGCGCGGCCACGCCAAGACCTGCATTGCATGGACCAGGGCGATCTCGCCAACCACACCCCGTTCATGCGCCGGCACCTCCCGACCAAGGCCGTACATCCGGGCGTGCTGCCGTTTTTCCGCACGGGCGATTTCTACGCGCTGTTCTATGACGACGCGCGCAAGACGGCACGGCTGCTCGACATCACGCTGACCCGGCGTGGGCAGTCGCCGACCCTCCGATTTCGATAGCCTATGCGCACAATCACGCGGTGAAGCACTACTCGGTGCGGTCCGGGTGGAGGCCCCGCGACACCACGATTCTTTGGTACGCCATCCACAGGCAGGGGGGCGTTACGGCACACGGGAGCCCGGGATGTGCCGGACCCGAAGGGTTGTTCGTGGGAGTCCGGCAGGTGGGATGGGCGAAACAGGCCAGATTGATCAACGCCGCCCGAATTTGGTACGGCGCAACCAGGCGCGGCTGGTCACGGTGATCTCAGGACGAAGCCCCGGACGGGCGAGCCAGCCAAATCGGACAAATCGGAAGGTTAGTCGGGACGGCGATCAGACCCGGGTTCCAGGTGAACGCGTGGCAGTTCACTTGGTCGAAGAATCAACGCGTTCTGTCCGATGCATGATGGGGGACAACTTTTCAGTACCCCAGTGGCGGCCCGCTGAAAGGTCGCCATCTGCCGCAATATCCTCGATCGTGTTCGGCCGGCGTTTGGTGGACAGGGCCTCCATCTGGGATTGCAAACCCTTCAGCACTACCGTATGACGGTGGAGCGCGGCCATGATGGCCCACAGCAGCACACCATTGACAATGAGCAGAATGCCAAGACTGGTGACGGTCATCGGTGAGGTTCCTGGTTGCAACATCTGCGGCGACGCCTGGCGTCGATATAAGGCGTCGATATAAAACGAGCGAATGTCCGTCTCGTGACGCCACGAAGGCGGCTCGACCCGGACGTGCAAACCCGTCAAGTCTTCAAGCAAATTCCAAGCCATGGCCGACAGTGCGCCGGAGCTTTATCCCCATTTCGGCCACATCCCTTGCGCCAGGCCAAATCGATTTCTTCGTCAAGAATACTGCGAATGTCAATTCCATTGGCTGACGGCGTGTTTTCAA
>DATNGL010000100.1:0-2135 GCA_035605895.1 Rhodanobacter sp. | reverse complement strand
CGATGCAGCCCTCGACCTGGGCGAGATACGTCTTGGCCTGCTTGTGGCGCGGGTCGGTCAGGCGATGCGCCAGCGCACCGTCATCGGTCAGCAGCAGCAAGCCCTCGCTGTCCCGATCCAGCCGTCCAGCCGCATAGACGTCCTTTTGCGCAACGAAGTCCGCGAGCGTGGGGCGGCCCTGCGGATCGGTGAACTGGCACAGCACACCCCAGGGCTTGTTCAACGCGATCAGCATGCCGGTATGGGGACGGAGGGCATTAAGTAGCTACTTAATGCCCTCCGTCCCCCCTCGAAGCGGCGCGCGCCGGCGCCGCCGGCTTGACGAAGCGCAACGTCATCCGGTCCGATTCGCCGATCGCCAGGTATTTCGCGCGATCCTTGTCGCCCAGCGCCAACGTCGGCGGCAGCGTCCACACGCCCTTGGGATGATCCCGCGTGTCCTTCGGGTTGGCATTGATCTCGCTGCTGCCGTCCAGCACGAAGCCCGCCCCCGTGGCGAGCCTCACCACGTAGCCGGTCGGCAGGTAGCCGCTGCCCTTCGTCGCCGCGAGCGTGGCGTCGTCGGCCGCCCGGTGATCGACCACGCCAAGCACGCCGCCGGGCCGCAGCACGGCAAAGAACGCCTTGAACATCGCCGGCGCGGTATCGGCCATGACCCAGTTGTGCACGTTGCGGAAGGTCAGCACCATGTCGGCCGAACCGGGCGCGCCGAACACGGGCGCGTGTGGATCGAACTGGACGATCTGCGCATGGCCGTAGTGGGCGGGGTCGGCGGCAAACTTGCGCTGCAATGCGCTGTCGTCGCGGCGGGCCTCGTCGCCGTTCTTCGGTGCGGCCACGGCGGCGATGTAGTGGCCGTTGTCGTTGAGCAGCGGCGCCAGGATTTCGCTGTACCAGCCGCCACCGGGGGTGATCTCGACGATCGTCTGATCCGGCCGCACCCCGAAGAACTGCAGGGTCGCCTTGGGGTGGCGGTAGACGTCGCGCGCGCTGTTGGCTGCCAGGCGCCAGCTGCCGGCCAGCACATCGTCCAGTTGCGAGGCGGTGAAATCGCTGGCGCTGGTTGGTGGCACCAGCGCATTGGTCGGCTGATCCGGCTCGGCCGATGCAGCCGGCGCGGCCTGCGCCATGGCCATGGCGGGCACGGCCAGCCCGAGGGCAAGCAGCGCGGCAGCCAGCACGCGCCGTGGACGCCGGCTGCCGATACCGGTCGCGGCGATCGAATGGTTCATCATTGACTCCCTGGCCGTCAGGCCATCCAGACCCAGCGCAATATCCCGAAAAGATGTGCAAGCGCAGTAGATGCACGACGGGACGCAGGGCACCGAACCGTGGCCCGATGTCCTGCGTCCCGTGTTCATTCTACGCGGATGCCCGGCTCAGGGGCTGTGAAAAATTCGAGCGCCGTAGCGAGGGCGTCGCCGGGCGTTCGCGACAAGGTGCGCTGCGGGCAAATTTGGGGAGTTTGGTGAACCAAATGACCCGGATTTGCCCGTAGTGCGCCGCCGGCACGGGCGTCCAGCGGCGCTCGCAGTAGGCGGTCGATTTCTCACAGCCGCTCAGTAATGGATCACCGAGCGGATCACCTTGCCTTCGTGCATCAGCTCGAACGCCTCGTTGATGCGCTCCAGCGGCAGCACCTCGGTGATCATCTCGTCGATCTTTATCTCGCCGGCCATGTAGCGCTCGACGTAGCCCGGCAATTGCGAGCGGCCCTTCACGCCGCCGAACGCCGAGCCGCGCCAGACCCGCCCGGTGACCAACTGGAACGGCCGCGTGCTGATCTCCTGCCCCGCGCCGGCCACGCCGATGATGATCGACTCGCCCCAGCCCTTGTGGCAGCACTCCAGCGCCGAGCGCATCACGTTGACGTTGCCGATGCACTCGAACGAATAGTCCACGCCGCCGTCGGTGAGCTCGACGATCACCTGCTGGATCGGCGTGTCCGGATAATCCTTCGGGTTGATGAAATCCGTGGCGCCGAGCAGCCTGGCCATCTCGAACTTGGCCGGGTTGGTGTCGACCACCACGATGCGCCCGGCCTTCGCCATCACCGCACCCTGCACCACCGACAGGCCGATGCCGCCCATGCCGAACACGGCGACGGAAGCGCCCGGCTCCACCTTCGCCGTGTT
>DATNGL010000099.1:0-8339 GCA_035605895.1 Rhodanobacter sp. | reverse complement strand
TTTCTGAAGCGTTCTTCCCAACCAATTCAAACTCATTACTGACTTTTTACTTGGTGGGACGCTTGCATTGCTTGGACAGGTCGTAACCTTCCATCGCAAGACGTCCACACAATTCACCTGCGCACACTGTCAAAGATCCTTCCGCCCGCCACCGTTTCCGGTGACACCCCGCAGACCTTTCGTCCCGGGTGAGCCGCCCATTCTACATCGCTTTTCTAGACCGTCAACACCTCGCGCGGAAATTTTCTGCGTGGGTTGCTGCGGAAATCTCCGACGACAGGGCGTGCCATCGGAGGGGCGAGCATCATAGCGCCGCCTTGCTTCCGTGGGAAGGGCTCGCGCGAACTTTCGGGCCGGTTCCACGTACTTCTTGATCGTCGCTCCACCCGACAAGGCGGTCATGCACCCGAACTGCCGCCCTGCACCGGATGCGCGGTCGATGTCGATGCAACCTCCGTCAAAGCGGCGAAGGCCAACGAGGCGTCAGATGCCCGAGCCGGGCCTGACGACGCCGGCTCGGGCAGCAGGCCAACGCGATAGGGAACGAGATCTTCCGGGCGCAAGCGTTCGAGTGCGTCCCAGTCGTCTTCAAAGGGAATGAACTGCAGCATGGGATGTTCCTCGGCTGACGCGCCACCGATCGGGCGCAGGAACATCAGAACAGGCGTTCCGGCCGATGGGCCGACGGAATCTGCCCGTTTGCAGGCGGGATTCTGCGTTCAGTCGATCTCGATCATTTCGAAATCGTCCTTGGTCGTGCCACAGTCCGGACAGGTCCAGGTCTCCGGCACGTCTTCCCAGCGTGTGCCGGCGGGGATGTCTTCATCGGGCACGCCTACTGCTTCGTCATAGATGTAGCCACAGACGACGCACATCCATTTGCGCAAGACGGTGGCTTCGGGGGAACTCTGGCTCATGGTCGGGCTTCTTCGGATCACAATGGAATGCGACATTCTCGCAACTCGGCCGGGAATACGAAAGCACGACGACGCCGGCCCATTGCCAGGCACGACTCCGGAGACCTTCACTTGAATACCCACGCCCTACTCGCAGGCGGCGGCCTGTACGCAATCACCGGCGGCCCGCATGCCGCTCTGCTGGATGCCGTGGCACAGGTGCTTGCCGGAGGCGCACGGATGCTCCAATACCTTGATGAGGGTGCCGATCAGGCACGCCGTTACACCGAGGCTACGGCGATCCTGCGGCTGTGCCGTTCCCATAAGGTGCCGCTGATCATCCACGAGGACCTCGCCCTGGCGCAGGCGATCGGTGCCGATGGGGTGCATCTTGCGCACTCGGTTGAACGTATCCTCGCGGCACGAGCCTGCCTGGGTGTTGCGGCTATTGTTGGCGTCGCCTGTCGGGATTCGCTGGAGAATGCAGGCAGCGCCGCACGGGCGGGGGCGAATTACGTGTCATTCGGTGCGATGTACCCCTCGCCAACCAGGCCACTGGCGGCGATCGCACCGGTTGACCTGCTGAGGCAAAGCGCCGCATTCGGCGTGGCCCGGGTGGCGATCGGCGGCATCACGCCGGACAATGCTCCGTTGTTGATCGAAGCCGGCGCCGACTACGTAGCCTCGATTTCCTCGCTGTTCGGAGCACCGGATGTGCGCCATGCGGCGCAGCGCTTCGCTCAGCTGTTTGTCCAATCCAGCCATTGAGAACCCGATGACGACCAATCACGAATTGTTCCAGCGCGCCCTTCCCCTGATGCCGGGCGGCGTGAACTCGCCGGTGCGTGCATTCAAGTCGGTCGGCGGCGAACCGTTTTTCACCGAACGCGCGGACAAGGCGTATCTGTGGGACGTGGAGGGCAGGCGCTACATCGACTACGTCGGCTCCTGGGGGCCGATGATCGTCGGCCACAATCACCCGGTCGTGCGCGAGGCAGTCGAACGGGCGGTCAAGAACGGGCTTTCGTTTGGCACGCCGTGTGCCGCCGAGGTCCGCATGGCCGAGACGATCACCCGCCTGATTCCGTCGGTGGAGATGGTCCGCATGGTCAACTCCGGCACCGAGGCCACGATGTCGGCGATCCGGCTTGCCCGTGGCGCCACCGGCCGCAGCAAGATCGTGAAATTCGAAGGTTGCTACCACGGCCACGGCGACAGTTTCCTGGTCAAGGCCGGCTCCGGCGCGCTGACCTTCGGCGTCCCCACCTCGCCGGGCGTGCCGGCTGCCAATGCCGACCTGACCCTGACCCTGCCCTACAACGACCTCGAGGCGGCCAAGGCCCTGTTCGCCGAACAAGGCCGCGAACTGGCCGCGCTGATCATCGAGCCGGTCGCCGGCAACATGAACTGCATCCCGCCGATGGAGGGCTATCTTCAAAGTCTGCGCGAACTGTGCACGAAATCGGACACCGTGTTGATCTTCGACGAAGTCATGACCGGCTTTCGCGTCGCACTCGGCGGGGCCCAGGCGCACTACGGCGTCACTCCGGACCTCACGACATTCGGCAAGATCATCGGCGGCGGCATGCCCGTGGGTGCCTATGGCGGCCGACGCGACCTGATGGAGCAGATCGCGCCGGCCGGACCGATCTATCAGGCCGGCACGCTGAGCGGCAACCCGGTCGCGATGGCCGCGGGCCTGGCCATGCTTGAACTGATCCAGGCACCCGGCTTCCACGACCGGCTCGCCGCGCGCACGCGCCTGCTGACCGACGGCCTGCAGTCGGTCGCCGATGGCGAAGGCATCGCGTTCAGCACGAACCGCGTGGGCGGCATGTTCGGCCTGTTCTTCAGCGCCGAAGAAGTTCGCAGCTACGCGCAGGCGACGGCCGCGAATGCCGCGCGTTTCAACCGCTTCTTCCATGGCATGCTGAAGCGCGGCGTGTACCTGGCGCCATCGGCATTCGAGGCCGGTTTCATGTCCAGCGCACACAGTGACCAGGACATTGCCGATACGCTGGACGCCGCGCGCGGTGCCATGCACGAGGCGAAAGGCTGATTCACCAGGTGCCGGTATTCGGCATCGACGCCCACGGCTCGCGCGGCGGCAGGTGGCCGTCCTGCAGCAGCTCGATCGAAATCAGGTCGGGCGAACGCACGAAGGCCATGTGGCCGTCGCGCGGCGGCCGATGGATGATGTAGCCCATCGACTGCAGGCGCGCGCAGGTGGCGTAGATGTCTTCCACGCGAAACGCCAGGTGGCCGAAATTGCGTGCACTGCCGTAATCCTCGGCTGTCCCCCAGTTGAATGTCAGCTCGACCTCGGCCTCCGGGCTATCGGCCGCGGCGAGGAACACCAGGGTGTACTTCCCGTCCGGTACCTCGCGGCGCCGGACTTCGCGCAGGCCGAGGCCTTCGCAGTAGAAACGCAGCGATGCTTCCAGATCGCGCACGCGCACCATGCTGTGCAGGTATTTCATCGATGTATCTCCTTGCCGTAACGCTGCCGCGAGCGGCAGTGCTCACTCTGCCGCAAACGCGCCCAGGGCCGCATGCAGGCGGGCCAGCCCCTCGGCCAGCTCATCGTCGGTGATGGTCAACGGCGGCACGAAGCGCAGCACATCCGGTCCGGCCTGCAGCAGCAGCAGGCCATGCGCCGCCGCCTGATCCAGTATCTTGCCGGCCTTGCCTGCATGCGCCGGGGCGAGCACCGCACCGATCATCAGGCCACGCCCGCGAACCTCGGCGAACAGACTGAGCTCATGGTCGATGCGCGCCAGGCCCGCGCGCAAATCGTTCGCCTGGCGAGCCACATTGGCAAGCACGGCCGGCGACGCAAGCTTGGCCAGCGCGACGCGAGCCACGGCCGCGGCCATGGGGTTGCCGCCGAAGGTGGTGCCATGCGCGCCGTACTGCATCACCCCGGCCACCTTCGGGCCGGCCAGCATCGCGCCGATCGGGAAACCGCAACCCAGCGCCTTGGCCAGGGTGACGATGTCCGGCTTGATGGCATCGTCGGTATGGGCGAACAGGCTGCCGGTGCGGCCCATGCCGCACTGGATCTCGTCCAGCACCAGCAACGCATCGTGCTCGTCGCAGAGCTCGCGCACGCGTTTCATGAAACCCGGCGCCGCCGGTACCACGCCGCCCTCGCCCTGCACCGGCTCCAGCATCACCGCCGCGATGTCGCCCGCAGAGAAGGCCTGCTGCAGCGCTGCCGCGTCGTTGAAGTCAAGGTAGCGAAACCCGGCGGGCAACGGCTCGTAGCCTTCCTGATACTTCGGCTGGGCCGTCGCGGTTACCGTGGCAAGAGTGCGGCCGTGAAACGAACCCTTGAACGTGATGATCGTGCGTTGTTCCGCGGAACGCCCTTTGGATGCCGCCCAGCGCCGCACCAGCTTGATCGCCGCCTCGTTCGCTTCCGCACCCGAGTTGCAGAGAAACACGCGCTCGGCAAAACCCGATGCCTTGACCAGTTCCTCGGCCAGGCGCAAGGGCGGCTCGGTGTAAAACACGTTGCTGGCGTGCCACAACTTGCCTGCCTGCGCGAGCAGCGCCGCGAACAGGTCCGGGTCCTGGTGGCCGAGGGCGTTCACTGCGATCCCCGCGCCGAAGTCGATGTAGTCGCGACCCTGCGTATCCCACACCCGCGCGCCCTTGCCGTGGTCGAGCACCAGCTCGCGCGGCTTGTAGACCGGCAGCCAGTAGTGCTTGCCGAGGTCGATCAGGGCAGATTGACTGTCTTGATTGGATGGCATCTTCATCAGTCCAGGAACAGGTCCGGCAGCAAGACGGCGCCGGGCTGCACGGCATAGTGGTCGAAATCGGTCACGCCGGTTTCGCGCAGCACCTCGTCGTCAATCGCGAAATGGCCGGTGTACCCGCGTGCCGGACGCGTCAGGATCGCGTGGGCGGCGTCGGCGACGATGTCCGGCCTGCGGCAATGTTCGGCAGTCACACCCTCGATCATGCCGATCGCCGCCGTGGCGATGACCGTGCGTGGCCACAATGCATTCACCGCGATGCCAAGCTCGGCGAACTCCGCGCTCATGCCGAGCACGCACAGGCTCATGCCGTATTTGGCGACGGTGTAGGCGGTGTGCGGCGCGAACCATTTCGGGTCGAGGTTCGGTGGCGGCGAGAGCATCAGCACGTGCGGGTTCCTCGCCTGCTTCAGATACGGCAGACATGTGCGGGTGACCAGAAAAGTGCCGCGGCTGTTGACCTGGTGCATCAGGTCGTAGCGCTTCATCGGCGTGTCGGCGGTACCGGCCAGCCAGATCGCGCTGGCGTTGTTGACCACGATGTCGATGCCGCCGAAGCGCTCCGCCGCCTGGGCTGCCGCGGCCACCACCTCGACTTCCTCGCGGATGTCCACCTGCAAGGCCAGCGCCTTGCCGCCGGCGGCCTCGATCTCGGCGGCGGCGGTGTGGATGGTGCCGGGCAGTTTGGGATTCGGCACGGCGCTCTTGGCCGCGATCACGACGTTGGCGCCATCGCGCGCCGCACGCAGCGCAATCGCGAGGCCGATACCGCGCGAGGCGCCGGTGATGAACAAGGTCTTGCCAGCCAGGGTGCCCATGCGTTCGGTTCCGTCGGTGAGACCCGCATTCTAACGGGGTACGTGCCTCAGGGTTTCTGGAAGCGCGGCAGGATATCGCGCAAGTCCGCCAGCCGTTGCAACGGATCGGTCAGCTCCAGCATGCGCTGCTGTTCACCGGTATCCAGCGGCAGCAGCTCGGCCAGGCGAAAACCCAGCCAGCTGGCATCGTCATACGCGCTGCGCGGAGCATGCCGCCAATGCGGCGCCATCGTCTCGATCAGGCGTTCGAGGATGCTCTGCAGCAAGGCGAATTCCACCGGCACGTCGAGTTCCGGTTCGTCCGGCCAGAGCTTGGCATCGCCGCGCAGCAGACCGTCGGCACGAATCCGGCTGCGCGCCACGCGAAAACGCGCACCGCCCTCGGCCACGATGCCGAGCAGGCCGTCCTCGTCGCGGTGGAAGTCGCTGATGCGCGCCAGGGTGCCGATCGCCGCAGGCACGGCCGGCTCGCCCGTTTCATGGCCCGCGAGGATCAGGCATACGCCGAACGCGCTGCCATGGCGGGTGCACTCGCGCACCAGGTCGAGATAACGCGGTTCGAAAATGCGCAGCTGCAGGCGTCCGCCGGGGAACAGCACCGAGGCCAGCGGGAACAGCGGGATGTCGACGTGGGCGGACTTGACGGCCATCGGGCGAGTGTAACCAGTGCCGGCATGCGCGGTCTGCGACCATCGCCACGGTCGGGATTCAGGCGTCGCGCAGGCTCTCGACGAAGCGACGCGGGGCAGCCTCGAAGCCGCCGTTGGACATGAAGATCACCTGGTCGCCCGGCTGCACCTGCGCGCGCAGGCTGTCGATCAAGGCATCCACCGTCGGAACCGTCGCACCGTGGCCGGCCAGGGCCGCCGTCACCCCGGCGGCATCCCACGCCAGCTCGGCGCGCTGCAGGAACACCACCTGGTCGGCATCGGCCAGCGACGGCGCCAGTGCCGCCGCGTGTGCGCCTTGCCGCATCGAGTTCGAGCGCGGCTCCAGCGCCACCCATATGCGTGCATCGCCCACCTTCGCGCGCAGGCCGGCCAACGTGGTGGCGATGGCGGTGGGATGGTGCGCAAAATCGTCGTAGACGCGCACGCCGCCCACCTCGCCGACCAGCTCCATCCGGCGTTTGACGCTTTCGAATCCGGCAAACGCCGGCAACAGGGTTTGCGCGTCCGCACCCGCCGCCACGGCCGCCGCCAGCGCCGCCAGCGCATTCATCACGTTGTGCCGACCAAGCAGAGGCCAACGGACTTCGCCGACCAACCGGCCGGCATGGCGCACGGCGAACACCGAGCCATCCGCTTCGATCAGAGTTGCCTGCCAGTCACCCGCGTCGATGCCAAAGGTCTCCGCCGGCGTCCAGCAACCCATGGCCAGCACCTCGGCGAGCCGTTCGTCATGCGCATTGACGATCAGCCGGCCGTTGCCCGGCACCGTGCGCACGAGGTGATGGAACTGGCGCTGGATCGCCGCCACGTCCGGAAAGATGTCCGCGTGGTCATACTCGAGGTTGTTGAGGATCGCGATGCGCGGCCGGTAGTGCACGAACTTGGAGCGCTTGTCGAAGAAGGCGGTGTCGTACTCGTCCGCTTCGATCACGAAAGGCACCGCCGCAGGCGGCACGACACTCCCTTCTCCCTCCGGCGACCCTTGGGAAGTCCCCTTGTGGGTGAGAAGGTGGCGCGCAGCGCCGGATGAGGGTTCGGCATCCTCGCGCACCTGCCTGCCGCCGAGCCGTGCGGAAACACCAAAGTTGCCCGGCACCCCGCCCACCAGGAACCCCGGCGCCATCCCCGCGCTGTCCAGCAGGTGCGCCAGCAGGCTGGTGGTGGTGGTCTTGCCGTGGGTTCCGGCCACCGCGAGCACGTCGCGATCGGCCAGCACCGTCTCGCCCAGCCACTGCGGCCCGGAGATGTAGCGCAGACGCGCATCCAGCATGTATTCCACTGCCGGATTGCCCCGTGTCATCGCGTTGCCGACCACGACCAGATCAGGCCGGGCGTGATCAGGCCCGGCCTGCAGATGTTCGGCGGCGTAACCGCTCATCAGGCCGATCCCGAGCGCCTCCAGTTGGGTGCTCATCGGTGGATAGACGTTGGCGTCGGAGCCCTCGACCGCGTGGCCGAGCTCGCGCGCCAGCGCAGCGACACCGCCCATGAAGGTGCCGCAGATGCCGAGAATGTGCAGACGCATCGGAATGAACCCTTGATACCCAGTCCGGTCGCCGCCGGATGCGATCAGCCGGTGGCAGCCGCTTCGTTCTGCAGTGCCCGCCTGATCCGGGTGGTGATCTGGTCCAGTTCGCCGACGCCATCGACAACCTGCAACTTGCCGCGGCGGGCGTAGAAATCGGCTACCGGGGCGGTCTGTTCGGCATAAATGGCCAGCCGCTTGCGCACCGTGTCCGGGTTGTCGTCGGCGCGACCTTCGGCCTTGAAGCGGATTTCGCAGCGGCCGATGATGGTCTCGTTCGGCACGTCCAGCTTCACCACCGCATCCAGCGGCTGGCCGATCTTGACCAGCAGCTGATCCAGCGCATCGGCCTGCGCCAGATTGCGCGGATAGCCGTCGAGGATGAAGCCCGCCCTCGCATCGTCCTGCGCCAGGCGATCTTCCAGCATGCCGAGCAGAATGTCGTCGGAGACCAGCTGACCGGCATCCATCACCGCCTTGGCCTTCAGCCCCATCGCGGTACCGGCGGCGACCGCGGCACGCAGCATGTCGCCGGTCGAGATATGCGGTACGCCCAATGCCGTCTTCAACCGGGCAGCCTGCGTGCCTTTGCCCGAGCCGGGCGCACCAAGTAGGACGAGTCGCATAATGCTCCACAAGTTCGGCCGGCTGCCGCACACTGCGGC